>NZ_CDRTCT010000011.1:0-128978 GCF_977054455.1 Parabacteroides sp.
CATGCACATCTACATCTTTTTTAACTCCATTTTATGACAATGAATATTTATTCCCTCAAATAAGCTGGCATAGTCCATAGATAAAGGCGGTTAGCATATTTTGCTGCCCCGAAAATGACGAAGAACCAATTCTTTAATCCTTTAATTCTTTAATTCATTTATTACATTATGTAATATTATTCGTATCTTTGGTGCTGTTATCCTTTATCAAATATAATCTATTTATGAAAACAGGAACTTCAATCATTCTACTATTATACCTATCCATCGGAATGCTGCACGGACAACAAACCGATACCAACAAGGGATTGCCTGGCAAGTTAGTGCAGGATTACTTTTCCGTAGTACAGGAATATGCCCTCGTTTATAACGGGAAGGAATATTCACGCTATGAAAAACAGACAACTAATCATCCGTACCTGGTAAACGCCGGATTCGAGGAAGGGACAATAAGCTTTGGGGGCACCGTCTATCCACGGCTTCTCATGAAGTTGGACTTATTCCGGGACGAACTCGTTTTGCAATCGCCGAACAAGCTCTATCCCGTTGTTGCCGAAAAAGAGCGAATCGATTACATCCTACTAAACGGTTACCGCGTCATCAACCCGTCGACAAGAGGATGGCAAGACTTGATCGGCAACGAATATATAGTGTTACTGTCCGATAATATCTATCCGGTCATCAAAAAATATGTTGTCACCTACGAGGAAAAAGTAAACGGGCTTTCCATCGAAGCCTCTTTCCGGATAAAAGAACGGTTCTATGTCGTCAAGGAAAACAGATTTTACCCGGTTAAAAACAAACGGGCGCTACTCAACCTTTTCCCTGACAAGAAGAAGGAGTTAAGCCGATACGCACGGGAACAGAAGCTGAACTTCAAGAAGCAGCCGGAACAGGCTTTCGTTACGATTGTCAAACAATATGAAGCATTAAACAGATGAGGACAAGACAAATAGGATATATTATAATCATGTTGATCATCTGCCATTCTCCGTTGTTTTCCCAACAGAATGTCAGTATCCATGCCGAAAAACAACCGGCGGCAGAAGTGTTCCGCCAGATAGCCGCCCAAAGCGGATTGACAGTCTACTACAATCCGGCGGATGTCGATTCGTTGATCGTCACGCTCGCCTGTACGGATCTGCTACCGGCCGAAGCCATGCAGCAAGCATTGGAAGGCAGCCATTTGCAAGTATTCGCGTTTGCCGACAAATATTTATTTGTCCTGAAAGACAAAAAGCTGATAACCTCCCTTCCCGATAATTTTTTTGGAAGTGACAGGAAAGGAGAAGAACAATCTAATTTTGCCGCTGTCCTGAATAAACAAAAAGAACAGAAAGCGACTTCGGAAAACAAAGTCTATACCATCGGCGACGCTTCTGCTCCCGGTTCCGGTAAAATCAAGCTAAGCGGCCACATGACCGACTTCCGTACCGGTGAACCGGTCGTCGGCGCTGTCGTCTATATCGAGAACCCGACCATCGCGGCGACAACTGACGCATTCGGTTTTTACACGCTGCTTTTACCGGCCGGACGCCATAATTTGCAAATCAAAGGGATAGGGCTGAAAGACACCCAACGGCAAGTGATACTCAATTCAGACGGGCTGCTCGACATTGAATTGGAAGAGCAGGTCTATTCGCTGAAAGAGGTGACCATCACTTCCGACAGGATAGCGAATGTCCGCAGCAACACTTTAGGAGTAGAGCGAGTCAATCTCAAGGATATAAAGAACGTGCCGACTGTATTCGGTGAAAAAGACGTGATACGGATCGTCATGATGCTGCCGGGCGTCAAAGCGGTAGGCGAAGCCTCCAGCGGATTCAATGTACGGGGAGGATCGACCGACCAGAACCTGATCCTGTTCAACGACGGCACGATCTACAATCCGACACATTTGTTCGGACTGTTCTCCGCCTTCAATGCCGACTTGGTCAAAGACATCGAACTGTATAAAAGCAGCATTCCGGCTAAATACGGAGGCCGTATCTCATCCGTCCTCGATATCAACGGAAGGGAAGGCAATAAAAAGAAATTCACGGGATCGGCAAGTCTCGGACTTCTGACCAGCAGTGTCACGCTGGAAGGGCCGATCGGAAAGAAAACCTCTTTCATCGCCGGAGGCAGGACGACCTATTCGGACTGGCTGCTCAACCTGTTGCCGGAGAAAAGCGGTTACAAAGACGGGAAGGCCGGGTTTTACGATTTAAACCTGATAGTGGATCATAAGTTTTCCGACAAAGACAACTTGTATGCCAGCGGATATTACAGTCACGATCATTTCCACTTCGATTCAAACGAACGATATGGCTATACCAATGCCAACGGCTCCTTAAAGTGGCGGCATGTCTTCCCGAACCGGATGACCGGGACTTTCACGGGTGGGTACGACCATTATGATTATCTGACAAAAACGGAAGAGAACCCGGCAGAGGCCTACAGGCTGCGTTTCGGTATCAACCAAATTTTCGGGAAGTTGGATTTCACCCATTACCTGAATGAAAAGCACACGATTGATTTCGGAGGCGGAACGACTTACTATCGGTTGAATCCGGGAGAGAACGTACCCAACCATCCGGAATCACTGGTCGCGCCGGATAAATTGCAGAAAGAGCAGGCGATGGAGACCTATCTTTATCTGGCAGACAGATGGGAGATAAACGACCGGTTGTCGGTTAGCGCCGGCTTGCGCTACATGATGTTCAATTCGATGGGACCGCGCACCTATTCCCTCTACGATCCCACTCTCCTGCCCGGCGAAGGGACAGAGACGGAGACTAAGACCGTCAACGGTTTTCGTGCCTTCAAGACCTATCACGCACCGGAAATCAGATTGTCCGCCCGCTATGCTTTCGGTAGCGACTTTTCCGTCAAAGCCGGATTCAACACATTGCAACAAAATATACACAAGCTGTCGAACACCACCATCATGTCGCCTACCGACACTTGGAAACTGAGCGACGCGAACATCAAACCGCAAAAAGGGATGCAGGTGGCAGCCGGATTATATAAGAACTTTATGGGAAACAGCATCGAGACTTCGATCGAGGCGTATTACAAAACCATGAAGGACTATCTGGACTACCGGAGTGGTGCGCAACTGACCATGAACCACCATATCGAAACCGATGTGATCAGTACGCAAGGCAAAGCCTACGGCGTGGAGTTGATGGTGAAAAAGACACAGGGCAAACTGAACGGCTGGGTCAGTTATTCATATTCGCGAACCCAGTTGAGGCAACATGATGCCCGCATATCCGATCCGATCAACGACGGGAACTGGTATCCGGCAGATTACGACAAGCCGCACGAAGTGAAACTTGCCGGTAATTACAAATTCACGCAACGGTACAGTTTCTCTTTAAACTGCGACTACAGCACGGGACGTCCGGTGACATTGCCGGTTTCCAAATTCAATTATGCGGGAGGAGAATTTGTTTACTACTCCGGGCGCAACCAATACAGGATACCGGATTTCTTCAGGATGGATGTCGCGTTCAATATCGAACCGAGCCATAAGTTGACCCTGCTTACACACAGTACGTTCTCCATCGGAGTTTACAACGTAACCGGAAGAAAAAATGCTTACTCCGTTTACTATATATCCGAAGACGGGAAATTACAAGGTTACAAGATGGCGATATTCGGTGCTCCCATTCCTTATTTGTCTTACAACATAAAATTCTGAATCATGAAAAAGTTATCTATAAAACTGCATCTTGTTTTCTACTGCACGATGATCGGCCTGGCGACGGGTTGCATCACCCCCTACGAACCCGACGTGGAATGGATCAACGACCTTTTGGTTGTGGAAGGCGCCATTATCGCTCCTTACGGAACCACGATCCACATCAACCGGACAGACGAAGGGAGCAGTAGTTTCTATGACCCGAGCCTAACCGGCAAAAAAGCAATAGTCACCCTTATTTCCGATAAAGGCACGACAATTGCAACCGCAAAAAATACAACCGGAGGGACCTACACGATAACAGACTCTATTTCGTTCAAACCAGGAGAAAAATATGCCATTCACTTCCTGTTGGACGGCAAAGAATATCAGTCCGATTTTGTGGAACCGCAGATCACACCGGAAATCGATGAAGTCAATTTCCAATATAAAGAACAGGAAGAAGTCAACATCAGGGTTTCGACCCACAACGACAATCCGAATGCTTCACGCTATTACCGCTGGACGTATAAAGAAGACTGGGAAATCGTTTCCGACTATTTCGCCCAATATACTTGGAGCGAAGAAACCGGAGTTGTGAAATTAAACCAATTCACGTCCAACAATACACATTATTGCTGGGGCAGCAACTCCTCCAACCGGATCATACTGGGAAAGTCGGACAACATGACCGAAAACAGGTTAAGAAATCATTCCATTCTGAAGTTGGGACCGGGAGATAACCGTTTTTCCTACCTATACAGCATCTTGGTCACCCAACAAACACTCGACAAAAAAGCATACGAATATTTTGACAACCTCCGGAAAAATGTGGAACAGACCGGAGGACTATTTGCGCCCCAACCCACTGAAATCAGAGGGAACATCTCTTGCTTGGACGATCCGGAAGAAATCATCATCGGGCATATATACGCAACGACGGAAACCTCTTACCGCTGCTACATAAAGGCAGAAGAGATTCCCGGCATGAGCGACATATACGATTGCAGGGATCAGCCTGTTTTTTGGGAAGAAATGTTAAGTATGGCATATCACCAAGGACTCGCGATTCTTAAATTAGGAGAAGATCCCGGAACCTACGTTTGTATAAATCGGCGATGCGTAGACTGTACCGCCCGCGGAGGGAGCAAGAACAAACCGGATTTCTGGCCGAAAAACCATCAATAAACACAGTATCTTATGAAAACAATGATATCCACCAAACAAATACTGCTGCTGGTCCTGCTCTTGCTGATCGGGACAGGCAACGGATATGCTTCGTATCAAGAACGGGCCTATCTTCAAACCGATAAACAATTTTACATTGCCGGTGAATTACTTTGGCTAAAATTATATACGACTAATATCGAGGGGGAATTAAGTTCTTTCAGCAAAGTCGGGTATGTCGAACTGTTGAATGACTCCATCCCCGAAGTACAGGTCCGTTTGGATCTGACAGACGGGACGGGAAGTGGCTGGATGGAACTGCCCGTCACCCTACCCACCGGCTACTACCGGCTGGTCGCTTACACCCGGTACATGCAAAACGAAGGAGAAGATATATTCTTTGAAAAAAAGATTTCTGTCGTAAATCCTTATCAGCCTCAAGAAACACGGGCCGGAGCTGAAAAGCATTCTTTCAAGCAGCCTAACCGGATAAAATCGAACCCTATCATAACGGTATCGACAGACAAGGCTTCATATCAGGCAAGGGATAAAGGGGTTATCCGTATCCAAGGATTACCCGCCGACTCCATCTCCCTTTCTGTTTCTGTTGCCGGCACAGACCCGATACAGATAACGGCTCCATCGATCCGGGAATGGAAAGAAAGCCTTTTTTCTAAAGGCACGGCAAGTTTCACCGCAAAAATTATTCCGGAACATGAAGGTCCCATCTACGAAGGACAGCTCATAGACCGGAGTAATAATCAGCCGGCTACGGAATACGGTATCGTCGGACTGCTTTCTTTTCCGGGAGAAAATATCCAAGTATTCAACGGGAAAACCGATAAAAACGGACATATCACTTTTTATACGGGCTTGACACATGGGAAAAAGGAGATCGCTACGGTTGCGTTGAATACATCCGGGAAGTCATACCGGATCGATTTGCAATCGCCATTCGCCCGGCACCGGCCCAAAACATTCCCGCCTGTCTATCTCGATTCCACTTGGCATCAATATCTTTTGCAAAGAAGTATGGGAGTGCAAGTCATGCAGGTCTACACCGGCGATTCCATCAACCGGATAGAAAGTGCCAGTCCCTACATGTTCTCCAAGCCCTACAAATCTTACATCCTGGATGAATATACCCGTTTCCCTTTTATTGAAGAGATACTGACGGAATTCATTCCCATTGCCAGAGTCAGTAAAAAGAATGGCAAGCGGACCTTCTCCGTCCTAACGGAAAAAATGGATAAGTTCTCCACACAAACGCTTGTTTTGTTCGACAACATACCCGTCAAGGACCAAGAACAGATATACAGCTATAACCCGTTATTGCTGAAAAAAATAGATGTCTATTTGGGACACTATATTTTCGGCGGGCAACGATTTGACGGTATCCTATCTTTTTCGACATACAAAGGAGACTACCAGGGGATAAAGTTAGACCCCGCCACTCAATTGTTCGATAAAGGAGGCACGCAGGCCACTCGCTATTTTTATACACCCGTATATGAAGAAGAGAAGGACAAAACATCGGGCAAACCGGATTTCCGGCATACCCTGCTCTGGATTCCCACTTTGCAAAGTGACGGACAGAAGGAAATGACAATCCCATTTTACACTTCCGATCTACCGGGTGAATATACGATTACAGTCGAAGGAATCGGAAGAAGCGGAACACTTGTAAATGCGGCTTATACGATAAATGTTACAAATTAATCTTACAAAACATATTGTACATATTACAACATTTTGTAACTTTGGGCAATATCTCAATTCATTGAATTGCTAATTTAATAATATCATGAAGAACAGAAAATTAAGAATGGGTATGGTTGGCGGAGGCAGTGACGCCTTTATCGGGGCGATCCACCGCCGCGCAGCTTTTATGGACAACCAGATTGAATTAGTTTGCGGATGTTTCAGCATAGACCCTGAGATATCCAAAAGTTCCGGTTTATCTTACTTTTTGCCGGAAGACCGGATTTACAGCACTTACCAGGAAATGTTCGAACACGAAATGACCTTGCCGGAAGGAGAACGGATGGATTTCGTCACGATCGTGACTCCCAACCGCTGGCATTTCGAACCGGCCATGATGGCGCTCGAAAGAGGGTTCCATGTGGTAGTGGATAAACCGATGACATTCTCATTGGAAGAAGCTAAGCTTTTACAGAAAAAAGTGGAAGAGACCGGACTCGTACTGGCACTGACACATGTATATTCGGCCTATCCGGCTGTGAAAGAGGCAAAAGCCCGCATCGCAAAAGGCGAACTCGGAAAACTGCGCCGCGTTTATGTGGAATATACACAAGGATGGCTCTCCGAGCGAATCGAACTGTTAGGCGGCAACAACGCCGGATGGCGCACGGACCCGAAACGTTCCGGCAAAGCCGGCTGCATAGGTGATATCGGAACGCATGCCTGGCATCTGAGCGAATATATCACCGGACTGAAGGTGAAAGAACTTTGTGCAGATCTGAAGGCTTTCGTTCCCGGACGTCCGATCGATGACGACGGGGCGGCATTCCTCCGCTACGAAAACGATGTGACAGGCGTCTTGACCGCAACACAGATCGGAACAGGCGAAGCCAATAATATCCGCATCCGTATTTATGGCGAAAAAGGAGGACTGGAATGGCGCCAGATGGAGCCGAACACGCTGACCTTGAAATGGAGGGACCGACCGACTGAAGTATTGAATATTGGCAACAACGGCTACCTGACTCCCGAAGCCCTGTGGAATACCCGAACTCCGGCAGGACACCCGGAAGGTTTTATCGAAGCCTTTGCCAATATCTACCGCAATTTCTCGCTCACCGTCAGAGCGATCAAAAACGGCGAGACACCCAGCGGAGATTGCTTGGATTTCCCGACCGTACACGATGGTGTAAGAGGCATGCAATTCATTGAAACAATGGTGGAAGCCGGATACAATGATAACGTAAAGTGGCAAAAATGGATCGATTAGAATCCTGAAAAACCGTAATAAATAACATCTTATGAAACTAAACGTACTTGCTTGCTGCCTGTCCCTGCTCGGGACAGCAGCTTTCGCTCAAAAAAACGAATGGAGAGACCCTAACGTAAATGAAATCAACAGGGCTCCCATGCACACGCACTATTTTGCGTATAAAAACGAAAATAGTGCGCTGAAAGGATGCAAGGAATCATCCGAGAACTTCATGACCTTGAACGGTAATTGGAAATTCTTCTGGGTAAAAGACGCAGATATGCGTCCGACCGATTTTTACCAGGTGAATTTCAATGACAAAGGATGGGATAATTTGAAAGTGCCCGGCCTATGGGAGCTAAACGGTTATGGCGACCCGATCTACGTAAACGTAGGATATCCCTGGAGAAGCCAGTTCAAGAACAACCCGCCTGAAGTTCCTACGGAAAACAACCACGTAGGTTCCTATCGCAAAGAAATCACAGTCCCGGCAGACTGGAAAGGGAAAGAGATCTTCGCTCATTTCGGCTCTGTCACATCGAACATGTATCTTTGGGTGAACGGGCAATTCGTCGGCTACAGTGAAGACAGCAAACTCGAAGCCGAATTCAATCTGACCAAGTATCTGAAACCCGGAAAGAACCTGATCGCATTCCAGGTATTCCGCTGGTGCGACGGCACTTATCTGGAAGACCAGGATTTCCTCCGCCTCTCCGGTGTCGGCCGCGATTGCTACCTCTATGCCCGCACTCCCAAATACATCCAGGATATCCGTGTAACTCCGGATTTGGATGCACAATATAAAGACGGTACTTTGAATGTTTCCCTGAGCCTGAAAGGCAACGGAACAGTGGATCTGAAGCTTTTGGACAAAGCAGGCAAGGAAGTCGCCACTTCGTCAGTCAAAGGTTCCGGAAAAATCACTACCGACATGGCTGTAAGCAACCCGGAAAAATGGTCGGCCGAAACACCGGTTCTCTATACGTTGATCGCGACATTGAAAGACGGAAACAGCACTGCCGAAGTCATTCCGGTAAAAGTCGGTTTCCGCAAGATCGAATTGAAAAATTCCCAGATATTGGTGAACGGACAGCCTGTCTTGTTCAAGGGAGCCGACCGTCATGAACTGGACCCGGACGGCGGTTATGTCGTATCGCGGGAACGCATGATCCAAGATATCAAGGTCATGAAAGAATTCAACATCAATGCCGTGCGCACTTGCCACTATCCGGACAACAACTTATGGTATGACTTGTGTGACGAATATGGCATCTATATGGTCGCCGAAGCGAATATCGAATCGCACGGGATGGGCTACGGAGACAAGACGCTTGCCAAAAACCCGCTGTTCGCCAAAGCGCATCTGGAACGCAACCAACGCAACGTACAACGCGGCTACAACCACCCGGCCATCATTTTCTGGTCATTAGGAAACGAAGCCGGCATGGGGCCTAACTTCGAGGCTTGTTATACCTGGATCAAAAATGAAGACAAATCACGCGCCGTGCAATACGAGCAAGCGCGTACAAGCGAATTTACCGATATCTATTGCCCGATGTACTTAGGCTATGACAGAGGGGATGAATATTGCAAGGGGAACATCGACAAACCGCTGATCCAGTGTGAATATGCACATGCGATGGGGAACTCGCAAGGGGGATTCAAGGAGTATTGGGATCAAATCCGCAAATACCCGAAATACCAGGGCGGTTTCATCTGGGACTTCGTGGACCAGTCCTTGCATTGGAAAACAAAAGACGGCGTTCCTTTCTATGCCTATGGCGGCGACTGGAACAAATATGACGCTTCCGACAACAACTTTATGGACAACGGCTTGATAAGCCCGGACCGCAAACCGAATCCGCATATGCACGAAGTCGGACATATCTACCAGTCCATCTGGGTGACTCCATCCGACTTGGCGAACGGTGTCGTAAACGTGTACAACGAAAACTTCTTCCGCAACCTGGACGGTTACTATGCAGAATGGGAATTGTTGGCAAACGGCGAAGTGGTTCAGACAGGTATGATCAAAGACCTGGAAGTAGCTCCGCAACAGACCAAGTCCATGAAACTGAATTATAGCACAGACGGCATTTGCAAATGCAAAGAGCTGTTGCTGAATGTGGCCTTTAAACTGAAAAAAGCGGAAACATTACTGCCCGCCGGTTATACGGTAGCCAAAAACCAGTTGACGATCCGCCCGTACAATGCTCCGAAACTGGATTTGCAGAATGTACAGCAAGTGAACATTGCGACCGTTATTCCGACCATCAAAGATAATGATATCAATTATCTGATCGTGGAAGGCGAAAACTTCCGCATGGACTTCGACAAACATGACGGATTCCTGTGCAGATATGACGTCAACGGCACGACGATGCTGAAAGAAGACGGCAAACTGACTCCGAACTTCTGGCGTGCTCCGACCGATAACGATATGGGTGCCAACTTGCAGAATAAATATGCAGCCTGGAAAGAACCGGGATTGAAACTGGTCTCTTTGACAAACAAAATCGAAAACGACATGGCAACCGTCAATGCCGAATATACGATGGATGCAGTAAAGGCCAAATTGTATCTGACCTATACGATTAATAATGAAGGAGCTGTAAAAGTTACGCAGAAAATGGCAGCCGACAAATCGGCTGAAGTCTCCGACATGTTCCGCTTCGGTATGCAGATGCAGATGCCTAAATGCCTGGATCAGGTCAACTACTACGGTAGAGGTCCGGTCGAGAACTATTCCGACCGTAACAACGTTACCGACCTGGGCAATTACAAACAGACTGTAGACGAACAGTTCTACTCTTATATCCGTCCGCAGGAAACAGGGACTAAAACGGATATCCGGTGGTGGAAACAGACTAACAAGGGCGGCAACGGACTTATGTTCATCTCGGAAGCTCCGTTCTCGGCTTCAGCCCTGAATTATTCGATCGAATCTTTGGACGATGGCACTCACAAAGACCAGAGACATTCCGAACTTGTACCTCAGGCAGGCTACACAAACATGTGTATCGATAAAGTACAAATGGGATTGGGTTGCGTCAACAGTTGGGGAGCGCTTCCGTTGGAACAATATCGTATCCATTACGGAGACCATGAATTCTCTTTCATCATGAAACCGGTTCAATCCAATTTATAAACAGCAACAAAGAGGAACCTGTCCCCGCATTTCGATCCGGGAAGCGGGGACAAGCCTCTCTTTTTACAAAAATTGGTAAAAAAGCATAATCACTATGCATATTTCGTTAAATAGCGGGTGTAAACTTTTATTTTATGTAGAAAAAGACTACTTTTATTGCCGATTTTTAAATCTAATTCAGGACTAATTGTAAAATCGTTTACCATAGAAACAAATGGCTACTAACAACAATTCTAATCGCTATCCTTCCGAAAAAAAAGGGAGATTTTTCAAAGGAAAAACTTTCATTCTTTTGGTCGGGTTACTTCTTGGGGCAGGCATCATGGTTGCCGTATACAAAACATCCGTTTATTTTTCTTCCGATGAATCCTGTATGATGTGCCATGTTCATCCTCATGCGGAAGACAGTTGGAAGCTCTCCAAACACGTAAACAACGGAAGCGGCGTTAAAACACATTGCGTGGCTTGCCACCTTCCGCCTCAAAGCGACACATGGAACCATTACACGGCTAAAGCCAAATTAGGATTGAAAGACGTATGGTCTTTCATGACAAAAGACAGTGCGGATTTCGACTGGAACACCAAATCGGAGTTGGAACATGCCGTTAAATATATTCCGAACGAATCCTGCAAAGAATGTCATCAGAACCTGTTCCCGGAAGGGATTAACCAGGATGGCATCACAGCTCACCTTTATTATGACGAAAACGAAAAGAAACTGGATTTGCAGTGTATCAGTTGTCACCTCGACGCCGGACACTATAATCCGGATTATAAACACGGTAAATTAACCGGTATTCCCGGCGGTGCCACAGCTACGGTCGACACCAGCCTTTATTTTAAGACGGCGACTCCTGTCACATCTTTTACCGACTATACGGAACAAATTCCGGGTACGGCCGTTGCATTCAATATGGTCGCCATTCCGGGCGGCACATTCAAAATGGGTAGTACCGGTAAAGAGCCGTTCCATAAGGAAGATGAAGCTCCGGTCCGGAACGTTACGGTCAGTCCGTTCTTTATGGCTGAAGTAGAAGTTACGTGGGATCAATATTGGGCATTCTACGCACAAACCATGAGCGAAGGACGTACTCCGCCCGAAACCGTATATGCAAATAACAGCAACCCGGATGTCGATGCCATTTCCGGTCCGACTCCTCCGTTCGGATTCCCCGACCAGGGATGGGGTGCGGGTGACCGTCCGGCTATCACGATGACACATTATGCAGCAGAAACCTTCTGCCAGTGGTTGTCTAAACAAACAGGAAAAAAATACCGTCTGCCGACCGAAGCAGAATGGGAATATGCAGCCCGTGGAGGAACGGAAACTCCTTACTTCTTCACAGGAAACCCGAAAGATTTCTCAGACCAAGGATTCTGGCGCAAGTTCTTCGATGCAAAAACAGACAGCATCAGTTCATTCGTGATTTACGCGAAGAACAGCAAGAACAGGACTCAGGAGCCGAGCGAAGTGAAAGCGAACCCGTTCGGTTTGAAGAACATGCTGGGTAACGTAATGGAATATTGTGCCGACAAATATGATCCGCAGGCTTACAGCAAAGGTGGTGAAAACGTGACGAACCCGTTAATCACAGAAGGAGAAGAATGGGTTGTACGCGGTGGTAACTACACTTCCGATGCAGCAGATGTCCGCTCTGCCGCCCGCGATTATACCAAGCATGATGCCTGGCTGAAGACAGACCCGCAGCAACCGAAGAGTATCTGGTGGTACTCGGATATCCGAGGCATCGGTTTCCGTGTGGTTTGCGAACCGGACCCGGCAATTGGAGCGAAATAACAGATGTCTAATTGATACCTAAAATTACTATATCATGAAGAAAGAAAACAGTATTAGCAGAAGATCGTTTTTAAAAAGTACAGCTATGGCCGGAGCACTGGGTGCAATCGGTACTGGCAGTGCAAGTGTATTAACCTCATGTGCAGGCGGCGGTGAAACAGCAGCAGCTAACAAGCCCCTGAAAGAACCCGGAACTTATTATATCCCGGAATTGCCCGACAAGGCCACTGACGGAAAAGAACTGAAAGCCGGTGTGATCGGTTGCGGCGGACGCGGTTCCGGTGCAGCAGAAAACTTCCTGGACGCAGCAAACGGCGTAACGATTGTTGCTGTTGCCGATACATTCAAGGAAAAAGTTGACGCATTGGCCGACAAACTGAAAGAAAAAGGATGTAATATTCCCGAAGACAAACGTTTCGTAGGTCTGGATGCATACAAACAATTGATCGATAGTGGTGTCGATGTTGTCATTGTTGCAACTCCTCCCGTATTCCGTCCGATACATTTCCAATATGCAGTTGAAAAAGGCAAACATTGTTTCCTGGAAAAACCGATCTGTGTCGACCCGGTAGGCTATCGTACGATTATGGCTACTGCCAAACAGGCTCAGGCAAAGAATCTGTGTGTCGTTACAGGTACACAGCGTCACCACCAGCGTAACTATGTCGAATCTTACAAGAAGATCATGGAAGGCGCCATCGGTGAAATTACAGGCGGTACTGTTTACTGGAATCAGAGCATGTTGTGGTTCCGCGAACGTCAGAAAGACTGGAACGATTGCGAATACATGATCAAGGACTGGGTAAACTGGAAATGGTTATCCGGAGACCATATCGTAGAACAGCATGTACACAACATCGACGTATTTACATGGTTCAGCGGCTTGAAACCGGCTAAGGCTGTAGGTTTCGGCTCTCGCCAGCGCCGTATCACAGGTGATCAGTATGACAACTTCAGCATCGATTTCACAATGGACAACGGTATCCACATGCATAGTATGTGCCGCCAGATTGACGGTTGCGTCAGCAATGTAAGCGAATTCATTCAAGGGACAAAAGGTTCATGGTCTACCGCCAACGGTGAAACCGTAATCAAGGACAATGCCGGTAATGTGGTTTGGAAATATGATTCAGAAGCAGAAAAAGCCCAATACAAACAGACCAATCCGTATGTATTGGAACATGTAAACTGGATCAACTGCATCCGTGGCGGCAAACAGATCGAACAGGCTTCCGAAACAGCTGTCGCCAACATGGCTGCCATCATGGGACGTGAATCCGCATACACCGGTGCGGAAACGACATGGGATGCCATGACCGCTTCTCCTCTGGACTACACTCCGAAAGACCTGAACTTAGGCAAGATGGATATGAGTGGATTTACAGTTCCGGTTCCGGGAAAACCTCGTGACGAAAAGAAAAAATAATATATGGCACTGAACAGAAGAAACTTTTTAAGAACAACTCTGGCAGGTGCGGCTGTTGCAGCCGGTAGTTCAGCCTTTGCCGCCTGTGGCGGCAAGGCTGCTTCTGCAGAAGGTTGCCCGGCAGAAAAGGGATCATGTCCCAACAGCAAAGCCGAGTTGAAGATATCTTTCCAGGAAGGAATCGCACCGGGAGCTAATCTCAACGAGAAATTCGACTTGATGGAAAAGTTGGGCGTCGTTGGTTTCGAACCGGGTGGACGCGGCCTGAAAGATCGTGTGAAAGAGATCAAGGAAGCACTGAACGGACGCAACATCAAAGTGAGCGCCATCTGTGCAGGTTTCCAGGGTTTCATCCTCTCGACAGATCCGGCAATCCGCAAGCAGTGCATGGATACGATGAAAGAGATCATGGCTGCCGCAGGCGAACTGGGTTCTACGGGTGTGATCATCGTTCCGGCTTTCAACGGTCAAAAACCGGCTATGGCCCATACACAGGAAACACGGGATTTCTTGTGCGAACAATTCAATGAAATGGGTAACTTCGCAAAAGAACACGGAACCACCGTCATCTTTGAACCGCTCAACAGGAAAGAGGCTTTCTATCTCCGCCAGGTAGCGGATGCAGCTTCTATCTGCCGCGACATCAACAACCCGGGCGTACGCTGTATGGGTGACTTCTGGCACATGACTTGGGAAGAGACTTCCGACATGGGAGCTTTCCTTTCTGCAGGCGAATATCTGCAACATGTGCACGTTGCCAGCCGCAAACGCCGCAGTATGCCGGGTGAAGACGGAGAAGCAGATAACTATGTCAACGGTTTCAAGGGCCTGAAGATGTTGGATTACGACAAATATGTAAGTTTCGAATGCGGATGCCAGGGAGACCGGAACGTTTTGGTTCCTGCCGCAGTGGAACTCTTACGCAAACAATGGGAAGAAGCATAAAATATGCCATTAGTATATCCTAATATGCAAATGAGTGAGGTGGTGGAAGAACACCCCTCACTCATTCCTGTTATTAACCGTTTTGGAATCCGCCTGGGCTTAGGCGATAAATCGGTAAAGGCGATTTGTGAAGAATACCGGCTGGATGCCGACTTCCTCTTGACGGTAATCAACACGTTCCTCAATGAGGAATACTTCCCGGAAAAGAAATTACAAACGTTCCATACTTCACAAATCATCGATTATCTGACTAAAACCAACCTGTATTACCAACGCTATCAAATCCCGAATATAGAAAGGCATCTCGGTTCATTCATATCGATGAGTACGCCGGGAAACAACACGCTCAACCTGATCGGCAAGTTTTTCTCCTCCTTCAAAGAAGAGCTGACCTCACGGATCGAAAAAGACGACCGGGTCTGGTTCCCCTATTGCCTGTCATTAAGCGAAAAACTGAAAGATTATCCATCTTCCGGGCAGGTCGAAGCATTGCACCTCGGAACGGAACAGCGATTGGAAGATCCGATAGAAGCCCTGTTGGCGGACCTGAAAAGCATTATGGTCAAGCATCTTTCCGGCGACTATAACGAGAACTTATGTTACGCCGTCATATTTGCCATCAGCAGCCTGGAAAAAGATATCAAACAACACAACCGCATCCGCTACCGGATATTGACACCGATGGTTTCGGCAATGGAAAAGTTGTGTATTTAACAAACAGCCGGATGCATCGCAACAAGCAAATAGCAATCATATTATCCGACACGCTACAAAGCATCGGCCTGCAAAGCATGTTGACCGACTATTTTCCCCCGGTAGAGATCAGCCACTACCCTACGTTCGAGGCATTTTCGACTTCCGGCAACGATACATTCGATTACTATTTTACAAATGCCGCTTTATTTGTCCTCTATGCAGACTTTTTCCTTCCCCGCCGGAGCAAGACGATGGTCCTGATCGACGGGACCGAAGGCGAAGGGGGACTATCGGCAACCAGCCATATCACGATCAAGGCCTCGCAGGAAATCATCATCGAGCAGTTGGAACAACTCTTTACCGGAGACAACAACGGCATTTCCAATGAAAACAACAAGGAACTGTCCACCCGCGAAACGGATGTCCTCCAATTAATCGTCAAAGGCAGCACCAACAAAGAAATTGCAGACAAGCTGAACATCAGCCTGAACACAGTCCTCAGCCACCGCAAGAACATCACCACCAAGCTCGGCATCAAAACCGTATCGGGACTCACCTTCTATGCCATCATGAACGGCATTATTTCAGGCGACGATATCGAACTTTAAAATCACTACATGTAGTGATTGATTGCCTTTCATCTTTACCGTTCCTTTGCAATCGTAAAATACTAATAGTTTACAATTAATACGATGAATCAACGCTATCTGTATGTCCTTGTTGCAGGCGTGCTTACATGTTTGCAACCGATGAAAGCCGAACGGGTGAACGAACAGGTGAACGACACGATCAAGACCTATAATATAGGTGAGGTGATCGTCACTTCTTCCACAAAGGAGACGAACGACCTCCGCACGCTTCCGGGAGCCGTTTCCATCCTATCGCCCCAAGCGATAGCAGCCAGGCAGATAGACGCCCTCAAGGATATCAGCGCTTTCGTCCCCAACCTGTATATGCCGGATTACGGTTCGAAAATGACTTCAGCCATTTATATACGCGGAATCGGAGCGCGGAGCAGCGGGCAATCCATCGGATTATATGTCGACAACGTCCCCTACCTGGATAAAAGCGCTTTCGATTTCGAACTGAACGATATCCAACGCATCGAAGTTTTACGGGGACCGCAGGGAACCCTCTACGGGCGTAACGCAATGGGAGGCATCGTCAACATCTACACCCTCTCCCCTTTCGATTACCAGGGGACAAAAGTCACGATGTCGATGGGCAATTACGGGGCGGCCAAAGCCAAAGTCGCCCAATACAGCAAGATCGGTGAAAACGTCGGGATCTCGCTAAACGGGTATTACGACCGCAACGACGGCTTTTTCATCAACGAATACGACGGCACAAAGGCAGACAAAGAGGAATCGGCAGGCGGCCGTTTCAAGTTGGAAATGCATATTACGGATCATTTGAAAGCGCAATATGCACTCAACTATGACTATGTAACACAAAAAGCCTTCCCTTACGGGCAGTACGACCCGCAGACCGGAACCGTGCAGCCGATCCGCATCAACGATCCGAGTTCCTATTGGCGCCGCACGCTGAACAACAGCTTGTACCTGGAATGGAAAACGGACCGTTTCATCCTCGCCTCCACCACGGCCTACCAATATCTGAAAGACGACATGAAGATGGACCAGGACTATACGGAACAGTCTGTCTTCACCCTCCACCAAAGACAGAAACAATATGCCTGGAGCGAAGAACTGGCGATCAAATCCAATACAAAAAGCAATTACCAATGGAGCTTCGGCGCCTACGGATTTTATAACAGCCTGAACACCGACGGTCCGGTCGTCTTCAAGAAAGACGGGCTGACAGGCATTCTGCAAAAAGCATTCGACGACATACTGGCGAATAACCCGAAAGCGCCGAAACTGACCGTCCAGGGAGACGAACTGGACCAGATCTATTTCCCCGGAAAGTTCGACACACCGACTCACGGCTTCGCCGCTTTCCACCAATCGACCTACGATCACCTCTTCGTCGAAGGGCTTTCTATCACCGCCGGTATCCGCCTGGACTACGAAAAGACGGGTCTGGACTATCATTCGGCAGTGGACAGCATGAAGATCGGCGTGCAAATGGGACCGATGAAGATGACGCTCCCGGTCACGACGACTATGGACGGCAACATCTCGCAGGATTTCCTGCAAGTATTGCCGAAGGTTTCGCTCCGTTACCAATGCACGCCCGGAACATTCACGTATCTCTCGGTCGCCAAAGGGTACAAGACAGGAGGATATAACGTGCAGATGTTCGGCGACCTGGTCCAGGCGCAGGCCAAATACGACCTGATGTCCAAGTTCGCTCCCGACAAAGTCGAACAACCGGGTGAAGTGAAGGATGTCGCTTCCTACAAACCGGAACACAGCTGGAACTACGAAGCCGGCATCCGTAGCGAGCTGCTCCGGGACAGGCTGAGTGCGGAACTGACCCTCTTCTACATGGACATCCGCGACCTCCAACTGACCAGCTTTGCCGAGAACGGCAGCGGACGCATGATCACCAACGGAGGAAAGGCGAACAGCTACGGCGTGGAGTTGAGCCTGCGGGGCCGTATCATGGACGGACTGACCGCCGACCTCAACTACGGTTTTACCCGCGCCACTTTCCGCGATTACATCTTCACGGACAAGGACGAGAACAGCCAGATCGTGAAAACGGACTGCAAGGATAATTTCATTCCTTACACGCCGCGCCACACCGTCAGCCTGGGACTGCAATACACGAAGTTGCTCCACCGGAAGATGATCGACCAGTTCATCGCATCCGCCCAGTTCACCGGAGCCGGCAAGATCTTCTGGACGGAGAAGAACGACATCAGCCAGCCGTTCTACGGCCTCGTCAATGCCAAAGTGGGCGTCCGCAAGGGCATCGTCAACCTGAACCTGTGGAGCCGCAACATCACGAACACGGACTACCAGGCGTTCTATTTCGAATCGTTCAACCAGTCGTTCATCCAGAAAGGCAAACCCTTCCAGATCGGCGGCGAGATCACCGTTACATTTTAAGACATGAAACCATTCTACTACCTCCCGATACTGCTCTGCCTCGCCTATACGGCAAGAGGAGAAGAAATTGAAAAAGACACGGCGAAGATCCGCAATGTCGAACTGAACGAAGTGGTCGTGCAGTCGTTCAAGCAACAGCGCGACCTCCGGCTGGAACCCCTGTCGGCATCAGCCGTGACGGGAACGGCCATCCAGAACCGGAATATCACGGGGATCAAAGAGTTCAGTTCCTTTATCCCGAACCTCTTTATGCCGGACTACGGATCGAAACTGACCTCGCCGGTCTATATCCGCGGGATCGGATCGAAAATCAACGCCCCCTCGGTCGGGCTGTATGTGGACGGCATCCCCTATTTCGAAAAATCGGCTTTCGATTTCGATTTCAACGAGGTGGACAGGATCGAAGTGCTGCGCGGTCCGCAAGGGACGCTCTACGGCCGTAACACGATGGGCGGCATCATCAACGTCTATACGAAATCGCCTCTGAAATATGAAGGGACGAACATCTGGCTTTCCAACGGCAGCTACGGCCACCGCGACTATGCCCTCTCCCATTATAAAAAGATCGGTGAAAAGTTCGGATATGCCCTCTCCGGCGATTACCGGAACAGCGACGGCTATTTCACCAACCTTTTTACCGGCAAGAAAGCAGACGATATGAAATCCGGATCGGCCCGTATCCGCCTGGATTGGAAGCCCCGGGAGAACTTGGCACTCGGGCTGATGAGTTCGTTCGACCGTTCGGTCCAGGGCGGCTATCCCTACGCCGTCTGCGATTCGGTCACGCATAAACCGGGCGAAGTCGACTACAACGACTACAGTTTCTACAAACGGACGCTTTCGACGACCGGCTTCTCGGCGGATTACCAGGGGACGGGCTACAGCATCAACAGCCGGACCGCCTTCCAATATATCTCGGACCATCAGGGCATCGACCAGGATTTCTCTCCCCGAAGCATCTATTTCGCGCGTCAGGATATGAAGCAGAAAATGTTTTCCGAAGAACTGAACATCAAATCGACGACTCCCGGACGTTACAAATGGCTGTTCGGCGCCTTCGGTTTCTGGCAGGGGATCGACAACACCGTGACACTCGATTATTTCACCAAAGACTATGCGACGCGCAAGCTGTACGACACGCCGGCCTACGGCGTCGCTTTCTACCACCAGTCCACCGTTGACAACCTGCTGACACGCGGCCTGTCACTGACTTTCGGCATCCGCTACGATTATGAGCATACCTCCAACGATTTCCTTTTCTATAAAGAAACGGACGGAGGCAGCGAACAGATGGACGCCTTCGACAGCCGGCTCAAGTTCAGCCAGGTCACACCGAAGATCGCCCTGCAATATATGTTCCCCTCTACCGGCATGCTCTACGCCACCGTGACGAAAGGATATAAGACAGGCGGCTTCAACACCTCTTTCGACCGCGAGGAAGACCGCACGTTCCGCCCCGAAACCAGTTGGAACTACGAGTTGGGAGCCAAACACCCGTTCCTCGACAACCGCCTGAACGCCGAGTTCTGCTTTTTCTGGATCGACTGGAAGAACCAGCAGATTTACCAGATGCTCGCCACCCAGAACGGGCAGTTCCTGCGCAACGCCGGGCGCAGCGAGAGCAAAGGCGTCGAGGTCAGCCTGCAAGGAAATCCGGTCAACGGGCTGATGGTGCAGGTGAACTACGGCTTTACGCATGCCACTTTCAAAGATTACAAGGATGAACGGCGAGGCATCGACTACAGCGGCAATTTCCTGCCGATGGTCCCGCGCCACACCTTTGCCGTCGGAGCCGATTATACGATCCCGAACCCTTGCCGCCACATCGACCGCTTCACGATCAGCACGAACTACACCGGGACGGGACGCATCCAGTGGAAAGAAGACAACAAAGTTTCGCAACCTTACTACGGACTGTTGAATGCAAAAGTATCTGCAACAAAAGAATTTATTACCTTTGCGATCTGGGCGAAAAATATGACCGGTGCGGACTATTCGGCTTTCTATTTCGAGACAGGCGGAAAGGGCCTGGCACAAAAAGGACGGCCGTTCACGATCGGCGGGAATATCCAGCTGAATTTTTAACGGCGTCGGAAAGTTCCGGAAAGCCGGAAAACCATTTTTGAAGGTGTCGGAACTTTCCGAAAGCCCCAAAAATCATTTTTGAAGGCAGCGGGACCTCCGGAAAGCCAAAAAAATCATTTTTGAAGGTGTCCGGACTTCCCGAAAGCCCCAAAAAACATTTTTGAAGGTGTCGGAACTTTCCGAAAGCCCCAAAAACCATTTTTGAGCATTTCGGGAACTTCCGGAAACAGATAAACAAGATATTTGATGATACAGAAAGACAAAACATACAACCTCGCGACCTTCTTCTGCCTCTACATTGCGCAGACGATCCCGATGAGTTTCTTTTCCACCGTCATCCCCGTCATGATGCGGCAGGAGGACTTTTCACTCTCGGCCATCGGGCTTCTCCAGCTGATCAAGCTGCCCTGGATCCTGAAATTCCTCTGGTCGCCGATGGTAGACCGCCATGCCGTGACGACGGGCGACTATAAACGGTGGATTTTTTCTTCCGAACTGATCTACGCCGGCTTGATCTTCTCCGTCGCTTTCCTCGATTTCCATACGGACTTCTATACGATCGTCGCCCTGATTATCGTTTCCTTCATCGCCTCCGCCACACAAGATATCGCGACCGACGCGCTGGCGGTACTCGCCTTTAGCCGGAAAGATAAAAGCATGGTCAACAGCATGCAGTCGATGGGAAGTTTCGGCGGCTCGATGATCGGGGGCGGAGTCTTGCTCCTGCTCTTCAAGCAGATCGGATGGAACGGCCTGCTGCCTTGCGTCGCGCTGTTCGTCATCGCCGCCCTTCTGCCGCTCTTCTTCAACAAAGGCATCCGCATCCAGCCGAAGGACACGCATGAACGGGCCAAAAAGGCCGACGTGATCTATTTCTTCGCCCGCCGGAGCATCTGGAAACAGATCGGTTTCCTCTTCCTCTACTATTCCGGACTGATCGGTACGCTCGCCATGTTGAAGCCTTGGTTGGTCGACCTGGGCTACGACATGAAAGAGATCGGGGTGATGAGCGGAGTGGCGGGGACATTCGTCGGGTTCCTCTCCTCGTTTGCCGGAGGGATGATCGTACGCCGTATCGGCCGTTTCAGGGCACGCATCCTGTTTGCGGTATTCGTCTTGATGGCGACACTCTATTTCCTCGGACTTTCGTACGTGCATCCCACGACCCCCTTGCTCTATGGCGGGATTTTCCTTCTGTGGGGCAGCTACGGGATGGCGACGATCGTGGTCTATACGACCGCCATGGACTGTGTACGCCCCGGACGCGAAGGGACGGATTTCACGATCCAGACGGTCATCACGCATCTCAGCGGCATGTTGATGGCCATCCTGAGCGGGAGAATTGCAGATCATACGGGCTATCACGGGCTCTTCTTCTTCGAGGCAAGCATCGCCCTGATATCCCTCATTTATATAATAACGGTTTTCAGAAAAAAGACAAGTACGATATGAAACAGGAACTCTTAGAAAAATACAATGTGCCGGTTCCCCGATACACCAGTTATCCGCCTGCCAACTATTTCCATGACGGATTCACAAGCCGGAATTATGCGGATGCCATCCGTAAATCCAACCGCCAGCAGCCGGAGTTGATTTCTTTCTATTTTCATATTCCCTTCTGCCGGCGCCTCTGCCATTATTGCGGGTGCAATTCCTATGCTTTTCCGAAGCTGGAAACCATAGACCGGTATATAGCGGCATTGCACAAGGAGATCGACCTGGTGCTTCCTTTGCTCGACAAGAAACGCAAGATCTCGCAGGTTCATTACGGCGGAGGTACTCCGACCTCTCTCCCTGCGCTCGAACTGGAAGAGTTGAACGCACATGTTTTAAACGAGTTCCGCCATATCTGCGACCCGGAGATAGCAATCGAATGCCACCCTGGCTGGATGACGGAACGTGATTGGGTCAAACTGACAAAAATCGGATTCAACCGGTTCAGTATCGGTATGCAGGATTTCAACGAACAAGTCCTGAAAACCGTGCACCGGAAAGCCTCTCTGCTGCGACCGGAAGAGATCGTGGCAGCCCTGCGCTCATGCGAAGTACGCATCAATATGGATTTCCTCTACGGCCTGCCCCACCAGACGGAAGCGAGTTTTGCCGAAACGATCGAAAAGGCAGTTTCCCTGAAACCGGACCGGCTCGTCACCTTTTCTTATGCCCATGTGCCCTGGGCTTTCCCCCGGCAGAAGGTGCTGGAACAAACCGGACTGCCATCCGGTGACGAGAAGAGCCGGATGTTCGAAGCGGCCCGCAAAATCCTCTGCGAAGCGGACTACCAGCCGATCGGGCTGGATCATTTCGTCCGCCAAGACGACGAGTTGTACACGGCTTTGCAGAACGGACAGCTGCATCGTAATTTCCAGGGATATTGCACACGCCGCACTACCGGCCAGGTCTATGCTTTCGGCGTGACCGGGATCAGCCAGCTCGGAACGGCTTACGCCCAGAACACAAAAGACATCATGGAGTATATCGAGAAAGTCGAAGCCGGCATCTTGCCTGTCGCCAAAGGATATCTCCTGAGCCGGGAGGAACAGATTACGCGGGAAGTGATCGAAATGCTGATGTGCAACTACCGGATCGACTGGAACGAATTGTCGGAACTGCTTTCCGTCCCCGCCCGCTCCATCAAGCAAGCGACCGCCTACGACGAAGCGCGTCTCCGCGAATTTGCAGAAGACGGATTGATCGAATTCGACGAAAACCAAATCAGGATGACGCCCGAAGGCAGGCTTTTCGTCCGAAACATAGCCGCTTCGCTGGACAAGCTGATGCTCGGAACAAATAAATCATTTTCTAAACCGGTATAACGCAATGGAACCCCAACAGACAGATATTTTGATTATCGGTGCCGGATTGACCGGATTGACAACCGGCTTCTGGTTGGCCCGCGCCGGAAAAGACATTCATATCCTCGAAAAGGCTGATCGCGTCGGAGGACAAATCCATACGTTCCGCGAAAAGGATTTTGTCTACGAAAGCGGCCCCAACACAGGTGTAGTCTCCTATCCCGAAGTCGCCGAACTATTCGAAGCCCTCTCCCCTGCCTGTGCACTGGAGACTGCCCGCGAAGAATCCAAACGCCGGCTGATCTGGAAAGGGGAGCGGTTCCGGGCTCTCCCGTCCGGACTGTTCAGCGCGGTCACGACTCCTTTGTTTACGCTTGGCGACAAGTTCCGTATCCTCGGAGAGCCGTTTCGGGCAAAAGGGAATAACCCGGATGAGTCTGTCGGGGAATTAGCTGCCCGCCGCCTGGGTAAATCGTTCCTGCACTATGCGGTAGACCCGTTCCTATCCGGTGTCTATGCCGGCGATCCGATGAAACTCGTCACTCGTTATGCGCTCCCGAAGCTCTACAACCTGGAACAGCAATACGGGAGCTTCATCCGCGGAACCATCGCGAAAGCCAAGCAACCGAAAACAGATCGCGACCGCCTCGCCAGCAAGAAAGTATTTTCCGCCGACGGAGGATTGGACAAGCTGACCGATGCGATGGCCGGGGCGATCGGTCCGGCCCGTATCACCCTTTCAGCCGCCGACGTCACGATCCGGCCTTGTACAAACAAATGGATGGTCACCTATTCGACAGCCGACGGCGAACAGGCTATTCTTGCGGAGCGGATCGTCACGACTACCGGCGCTTATACATTGCCAGACCTGCTGCCTTTCGTCCCGAAAGAAAAGATGGAGCGGATCAGTAACCTGCATTATGCACCGGTCGTACAAGCCAGCGTCGGATTCCACGACACTGGCGGATTACGTTTCGATGCCTTCGGAGGCCTGGTCCCTTCCTGCGAGAAAAAAGACGTGCTCGGCATTCTTTTCCCCTCCGCGTGTTTTGCCGGACGGGCTCCGGAAGAGGGTGCTCTCTTCTCGTTCTTTATCGGAGGCGTGAAGCATGCCGACCTGACGACCTGGCCGGAAGAGGAACTAAAAGCGCTCATCAGGCACGAGCTCCATGCCATGCTCAAATTCCCGGAGGAGACAGAGCCCGATATGATCCGTATCTTCCGCCACGAACATGCCATTCCGCAATACGAACAGAGTAGCGGCGCCCGCTTCGAAACGATCGACGAACTGCAAGCGGCCTACCCCGGCCTCACGCTGGCCGGAAACATCAAAGGCGGTATCGGCATGGCCGACCGTATCCGCCAGGCAACAGAAATCGCGAACAAATTAATAAACGGGTAAATCAGTATTTACATTAACAACATATTAATATGGAAGATAAAATAGTCGAAATAGCCCGTTTCTATGAACCGGAAGAGGCACAGATACTCGAGTCCCTCCTGAAATCGGAAGGAATCAAATGTTATCTGAGAAACGAATATACGAGCCAGATCATGTACCCGGCCGACATGGGCGGCATCCGCATCGAGCTGCTTGAAAGCGAAGTCCCCCGTGCAATGGAGATCTTGGAAGCAAACGGTTACGAATTTCCGAAAGAAGATGAAGAAGACGAACAGATCCAAGCCGTTTCAGGTTGGACGCGTCACATTCCGTTCCTCCGCCATCTTTCCCTCGAAAAGCAAATCATCGTCCTTTTCATCCTTGTAGCCGTATTCCTGGCTTTGGTCATTTACTTCGGCTCGCTTGTTTCATCCAACTAAACAAATGTAAACTATGGCACGCAGAAAGATTACAAATAGTCAAGCCGTATGTATCACTCTTTTGTGGGGAATCTTGTGCTACATGATGCTTGCATACAACGAAAAGATAACCTTCGACATCGTTTTCACCTTGATAGCGTCAGCTATCATTGTGTTCGTCCCCATTTATAAGAGCAGAAGACGAAGAGATGAGTAACATTTGATTGCTTTTACCCGATTAAAATACCGAAATGATATTTTTATCGCATTTTTTCTTTCAAAAATTTGTTTGCATAAAATTTTAGCTTACCTTTGCGAGGTCGTTGAAAAAACGACGGTCGATTAACAAATTGATATTATAAATATAACATTCTAAATAAAATCAGTCTTATGAAGGCAAGTGAAGTTTTAGACAACTTAAAAAGAAGATTTCCGAATGAACCGGAATATCATCAGGCAGTTTCAGAAGTATTAGGAACAATCGAAGAGGCTTACAATGAACATCCCGAATTCGAAAAGAGCAATCTGATCGAACGTCTTTGTATCCCCGATCGTATTTTCTCTTTCCGTGTAACTTGGACGGATGATAAAGGACAGATCCAAACCAACATGGGATACCGTATCCAGCATAACAATGCAATCGGCCCGTACAAAGGCGGTATCCGTTTCCACGCTTCCGTAAACCAGTCGATCCTTAAATTCCTGGCTTTCGAACAGACTTTCAAGAACTCGCTGACAACCCTGCCGATGGGCGGTGGCAAAGGGGGTTCCGACTTCAGCCCGCGTGGTAAGTCAAACGCTGAAATCATGCGTTTCTGCCAGGCTTTCGTATTGGAATTGTGGCGTCATATCGGCCCGGACACGGATGTCCCCGCAGGCGACATAGGCGTTGGCGGACGTGAAGTCGGCTATATGTACGGAATGTACAAAAAACTGGCTCAGGAGAACACGGGAACATTCACCGGCAAAGGACGCGAATTCGGCGGTTCACTGATCCGTCCCGAAGCTACCGGTTACGGAAATGTTTACTTCCTGCTGGAAATGCTGAAAACAAAGGGAATCGACATCAAAGGAAAGACCGTTTGCGTTTCAGGTTCAGGTAACGTAGCCCAATATACCGTAGAAAAGCTGATCAGCCTCGGCGCCAAAGTCGTGACAATGTCCGACTCGGACGGTTACATCTACGATCCGGACGGTATCGACCGTGCAAAACTGGATTACATCATGGAACTGAAAAACCTCTATCGCGGCCGTATCCGTGAATATGCGGAACAATACGGTTGCAAGTATGTGGCAGGCGCCCGTCCCTGGGGAGAAAAATGCGATATCGCAATGCCGAGTGCAACCCAGAACGAACTGAACGGCGAAGATGCCAAGACATTGCTTGCCAACGGGTGTATCGCCGTATCGGAAGGCGCGAACATGCCCTCTACTCCTGAAGCTATCGACGCCTTCCTCGAAGCCAAGATCCTGTATGCTCCGGGTAAGGCAGCCAATGCCGGCGGTGTATCTGTTTCCGGTCTGGAAATGACCCAGAACGCCCAGAAACTGAGCTGGAGCAGCGAAGAGGTAGATGCCAAACTGAAAAGCATCATGCAGAATATCCACGAACAATGTGTAAAATACGGCAAGCAAGCCGACGGTTACACAAACTACGTGAAAGGAGCAAACGTTGCGGGCTTCATGAAGGTAGCCAAAGCAATGATGGCACAAGGCATCCTTTAATCAATTGGCAATTGATAACTAAAGAGAGAGAGACTATTCGAGATTAATGGTTATGAAGAAAGCGGGCGTTCCGGTGCAACGGTTACGCCCGCTTTTTTATTTTCAGACGAAAATAAAAAAGCGGGCGTTCCGGTGCAACGGTTACGCCCGCTTTTTTATTTTCAGACGAAAATTATCCATTGTCAATTGCCAATTGTCAATTGTTTGTTACTTTAGTGCCGAAAATAAAAAGACATGATAACTGAAGAATTAAAACAACTTTACCAGACACATACCGGTTCGCCTGCAACTGATATAACCGAACTATCCTCTTCCGGCTCTAACCGCCGGTATTTCAGATTGTCAGGTCCCGTTCCCCTGATCGGGGTAAGCGGAACTTCCATAGAGGAAAACAATGCCTTTATTTATATGGCCGCACATTTCCGGGAAAAAGGATTGCCCGTTCCCCGGGTTTATTGCTGGTCGGATGACAAATCATTCTATCTCCAGGAAGACCTGGGCGACGCCTTGCTCTTCCAAGCAATCGAGAAAGGACGGAAAAGTTGTTTCTTCGACGAGACGGAAAAGTCTTTGCTGCACAAGACGATCACGCTTCTGCCGGCCCTTCAGTTTAAAGGTGCGGAGGGGTTCGACTTCAACCAATGTTACCCCCAACCCGAATTCAACCAACGTTCGATCCTCTGGGATCTGAACTATTTCAAATACTGTTTCCTGAAAGCTACCGGAATGGAATTCCAGGAAAACCTTTTGGAAGACGATTTCCAGAAAATGAGCGATGTCCTGTTGCAGGATTGCACTCCGACATTCATGTACCGGGATTTCCAGTCGCGTAACGTGATGGTAAAAGACGGTGAACCCTGGTTCATCGACTTCCAGGGAGGACGCAAAGGCCCGATCTACTATGATGTCGCTTCTTTCCTCTGGCAGGCGAAAGCCAAATATCCGGCTGAATTGAGACAGGAATTGATCGGCGATTATCTGCAAGCGCTACGCGGATATACGGAAATAGACGAAAAACATTTTTTCCGGCAATTACGCCATTTCGTTCTTTTCAGGACTTTACAGGTCTTGGGAGCCTACGGTTTCCGGGGATATTTCGAGAAGAAACCGCATTTCATCCAAAGTGTCCCCTTCGCCATCGATAACCTCCGGCAGCTTTTGAAAGAAGATTATCCGGAGTATCCCTATTTATGCACCGTACTACGGGATCTGACGAATCTGTCCCAATTCTATGACGACATTCAAAAGCATACGCTCAAAGTCAAGATTGTCAGCTTTGCCTATAAAAAAGGAATCCCCAACGACCCGAGCGGCAATGGCGGCGGGTTTGTCTTTGACTGCCGCGCCATCAATAACCCCGGTAAATACGAACGTTACAACCATTTTACCGGATTGGACGAACCGGTGATCCGTTTCCTCGAAGAAGATGGAGAGATCACCCGCTTCCTGGATCATGCTTACGAGATTGTGGATGCTTCTGTCAAACGTTACATGGACCGGGGATTCACCAATCTGATGGTTTGCTTCGGTTGCACGGGAGGCCAACACCGTTCGGTCTACTCCGCCCAGCATATGGCGGAACATATTCATTCCAAGTTCGGTGTCCGGGTAGACCTCGTGCACAGGGAACAAAACATTGAACAACTCTTTAACGCAATATTATGAAAGCTATGATTTTCGCAGCCGGTTTGGGAACACGACTCAAACCGCTGACCGACAGTACTCCAAAAGCATTACTTCCTATCAGTGGAAAACCTATGCTCGAACATGTAATCCTTAAATTGAAAGATGCCGGTTTTCACCAGATCGCCATCAACATCCATCATTTGGGAGACCAGATCATCGATTTCCTGACGGCCAATAACAACTTCGGCATCGAAATACATATATCCGACGAACGCGACTACCTGCTCGATACCGGAGGAGGTATCAAGCACGCCGCTGCATTCCTGCAAGGCAACGAGCCATTTCTGGTGCATAATGTCGATATCCTGTCCAACATCGATTTGCGTGCACTTTACAATCATCATCTGGAAACGAATCCTTTGGCTACATTATTGGTCAGCAAGCGCAACACCTCCCGCTATTTGCTATTCAATAAAGAAAATAAATTATGTGGTTGGCATAATCATGAGACAGGAGAAGTCAAATCGTTTTATCCGGATTTTGATCCGAAACAATACAACGAGTATGCATTCAGCGGCATCCATGTATTGTCTCCCCAAATATTCGACTATATGGAAGAGTGGACCGGCAAATTCTCCATTATCAACTTCTATCTGTCCATCTGTGCAAAAACCAATATCCACGCTTATGCAGATGAAAATCTTCATCTGATAGATGTCGGAAAACCGGAGACATTGGCGATGGCAGAAAAGTGGGTACAGACACTTATTGTATAATTTCGTTTCCTTAACAAGGAGACACATCCTTTATGAATAGCCATAAATTCCGGATTTTTACCCTTCAAAAAGACTATTCTGCCGTGAAGTGCGCAGTTTTTTGCAACGAAGACGGTCTTCATCCCCTTGACGACCGTCTTCATATACGATGATTTCGGCACCTCACGTCAACAACGACCGTCTTCATTCCAATGACGACCGTCTTCATGCCCATAAAGCCCATGATTTCTTTTTAAATATTCAAAGCCGCCGCCCATCTTTTTTACTACAGCCCATTCTCAAGAGGTTAAGCTTTTCCAAAATGCAATCGTTTTCCCCCTTTTCCATCTCTCTCAAACAACATTTCTTCATTTCCTGCCGATATCATATTTCCGTTTATCAGCAAAAAAGAAAAAACAGTATCAAAATATCAAACTAAAATGATCCGAGAGTTTGATCGAAATAGAAAAAGCAGGAAACAGGGGTTATTGTTCGTTAAATTAAAAGGTATCGAATTAGAATCAATCATGATAATTCGATATCTTTGCTACGAAGAACGTCAAAGGGGTTTTATGTACCGGAGCTTTGGTGGAACAGAATGAAATACGGATATGAGAAAACAGATCAGTTTGACATCACAATCGAATAAACAATTCATAAATAAAAACCATTTAAAGATGAAACAACTTCTTATTATCCTTTCACTTGTGATCGGATGCCTGCAACCAGGCCACGCACAGAAGCCCGCCTTGAAGTTCAATAAAGACGGCAAATTCAAAATCGTACAGTTCACGGACGTACACTACATTCACGGGAATCCCAAGTCTGCCGTTTCCCTCGAACGCATCAACGAAGTGCTGGATGCGGAAAAGCCGGACTTAGTGCTATTCACAGGCGACGTCATCTACGGTCAGCCGGCAGAGGAAGGAATGCGCACGATCCTGAACTTAGCTGCCAACCGCAAGATACCGTTCGGTGTGACATTCGGCAACCACGACAACGAACAGGGACTTACCCGTACCCAGCTATTCGATATCATACAGACGATACCTTATAACCTGACCGATTCCGTGGCAGGAGTCGTAGGGGCGACCAACTTTATTCTTCCCCTGAAATCGTCCGATGGGAAGAAAGACGCAGCCATCCTGTATTGTCTGGACTCGCATTCATACTCACAGATCAAAGGGATAGGCGGCTACGATTACATCAAGTTCGACCAGATCCAATGGTATCGCGAAAACAGCGCGAAATACACGAAACAAAACGGTGGCACTCCCCTGCCCTCGCTGGCATTCTTCCACATCGCCCTGCCGGAATACAACCAGGCTGCATCGGACGAAACGGCTATTTTGGTCGGCACACGAAAGGAAAAGGCGTGCGCTCCGCAACTCAACTCCGGCATGTTCGCTTCGATGAAAGAAATGGGAGATATCTTAGGTGTATTTGTCGGGCACGACCATGACGACGACTATGCCGTTTTCTGGAAAGGCATCCTGCTGGCCTACGGTCGTTACACCGGTGGCGACACGGTGTACAACAACCTGAGCAACGGCGCCCGCGTGATCGAAATGGCCGAAGGCTCCACCAACTTCAAAACTTGGATTCGCCTGAAAGGCGGGGAAGTGATCAACACGGTAAACTATCCTTCGGATTTCATCAAAAAGAAAGACTAAATCAGAACATAGCCCGGCCGTTTTCGGGGGTGTGTCATTAATCTGTATATTAGAGCACAGATAACACAGATGAGACTGATTCACACAGATTGATTATTGCAAATCAATAAAATAAAAATCTGTGGTTATCTGTTGAATCTGTGTCATCTGCGCTCTATTTTATATTTTGACACACCTTCCTTTATTTATCATTTTACTTTTCCGGTTTCAACACCACTCCCAAACTCTTCTTTCCGTCCATCTTGATCACGATCGGCTTGTCGAAACGGACATGGCGGAGATATTCGGTTTCCTCCACGGCAGGCAAGGAGTTCAGATATCCTTCATCGAACCAGCCATCTCCCTTAAACGGATTGATCGTAAAATAGCCGACACCGAACGAAGTCAGATTCTGGAAGAAATGCGTCCCCTGGCTCGGATCGACGCGATAGTTTTCCAATCCGCATTCCACGATGACGCGAGCATTGCTGATATGCGGCCATTTCACCGGAATGCCCAGCCAGGAATCGCTGCTGCCCCAACGGCCGGGACCGACCAACACATAATTCTTTTCCTCTGCAGTGAACCCGCGGTTCATCTTCTCGATGTCGTAGGCGATCAACTGGTTGTTGGAAGAGCTGAAAGCTCCGGTCTTCACATATATAATGTCTTGCACATCCGTCACAATGCCATGCCCCAGGACACTGGTCGACGAGAGTATCGTATCCTCCTGACCGACGAGTGTCAAGTCTTCTTCCATCACCTCCTTGTTGTCCACGATCGGGCGGATCTGAAGCAGATAGAAAGTGGCGGTAGGGGCGCCGTCCTTACCAGTGGCAAGGTTCTGCGGATCGATATTAACCGCAAATTCAATCTCGACGGGACGTCCCATCTCATCCTGCCCGACATGCAGAATCTGGTCAAGCGTATCGGCAAGCGGGAACACGTCATGCTGAAGGATATTGACGAAAGACAATATCTTGCGGCCGCCGGGATAGTAACCGTCACGAATGATCTGGTCATAAGGATCGTAGGTCGAGACAATGAACTTCAACGAACCGTCAGCATCGGCATCTTTCAGGTTCAGGCAAAGCAGGTTAAACGAATCGTCAACGGAGAATTGCTCTGTCAGGTTCTTCAGATCGAGTGCGTAATAACGCGTCTGCGTCTCACGCAGCGCAAAGTCCATCGTGCTCATCTGCAAAATATTGTGCGGATGGCGGGGAGAAAAACGCAGCGTCTGCCCCCCGTCCACGATATACTTGCCAAGCCCTAAAGCAATATTAGCAATCCCGTCTTCCGCCTTTTCGTTTCCAATCGGGTAGAAATTCAATGAACGCGCGACGCCGGAAATAGTCGGATAGAAACGATCGTTGTATCGGTTCCCCACCACTTCCTGTAAAACGATCGCCATCTTTTCCTGGTCGATAAGGTTCGATGTTGCCGTCATATATGCTTTACTGTCACGATAAAAGACAGAAGCGTAGACCGCTTTTATGGCATCGCTTAACGTACGGAGCATCTCATATTTATCTTCCAGTTTGGGTACCATATAGGTAGAATAAATCCCTGCGAACGGTTGATAATGGGAATCTTCCAAAAGGCTGGACGAACGGACGGCAATCGGGCTTTTGACAACATCGAAAAACGCCATCAGGTCTTCAATCAGACGGGCGGGAAGGCTGGCACGCAGGAAATATTTCAAGATCGTCTCATCATCCACATCACTCAAAGCGACCGGATACAGTTCGTTCGTCTCCATAAACTCGTCGAAGATATCCGTACAGATCACGACCGTCTTCGGAATGGTCACCGCAAAATGATCGTGTTCCAACTTGGGATAACGCTTCACCATCGCCCCGATGAACGCCAGGCCTCTGCCCTTTCCTCCTAACGAACCGTCGCCTATACGGGCAAAGTTGCTGTATTCGTCGAAACGCTCCTTCTGGTAGACCGCAACGACACCGGAGTTCTTCATTCGGCGGTACTGTACGATCAGGTCGAAAATCAACTTACGCGCCTCATCCATATCCTTATAGTCGCTCACATCCACACGTTTCAGCACCTCTGCCGGCGGAAACATGGCACGGGAATAGAAAAAGCGGGAGAAATGGTTACGGCTCAGGTGGTAAACCAGCGAATCGTCCGGTATCTGAAAGACCTTCTTTTGCAAATCCTTCAAATCCTTAATGCGCATGATCTCTTCCTTCGTCTGCGGATTCAGGATGACGAAGTCGCCGAAACCGAAACGCTGCATGATCTTCTTCCTCAGATCCTGCGGGTAACTCTTGGAATTCTTGTCGATAAAAGAAGCTCCCAACTCCTTTGCATATACTTTATTGCCCGCCTCCGACGATTCGAGCACGAAAGGAATGATCAGGCCCGTCTTCCGCACATACTGTCCGAACTTGTACCCGGCGTAGGGATCTTTCACGCCATCGTGCATGAAGCTCATGTCCGAGATGATCCCCAACATATTATCGCGGTACTGGTTAAAAATGCGGACAGCCTCCTCATAAGTACGCGCCAGCTTGATCTTGGGACGCCCGCGCATACGGAGCGTACGCTGGTGGTCGTTCAGCGCCTCCTTCGCAAACATCTGGCTCTGTTCCAGCACGAACTTATACAGGTGCGGCAAAGCCGAAGAGTAGAAACGGACGGAATCTTCCACCAACAGGATAATCTGGACACCGACGCTCGCCGTATCATCCGGCGCATTCATCTTGTCCTCGATCAGCTTGATGATGGCAAGCAGCAGCTCCGCATTTCCCAACCAGCTGAACACATAGTCGATCGCGCTCAAATCTTCATTGGCAATCCGTTTGGACACCTCTTTCGAGAAAGGGGTGAGGACTACGATCGGTATATTGGGGTAATGAATCTTGATCTCCGTCGCCGCCGCGAAAATATCACGGTTATCCATATTCGGCATGCAGATGATCAGTTCGAAATTACGGTTTTTCAACTCGGCAAGCGCCTCCTCCTCTGTCGTCACTTGTGTAAAACGCGGCGGGTAACGAAGGCTGAGTGACGTATATTCATTGAATATCTGCTCGTCCACCCGCCCATCGTCCTCCAGCATGAAGGCGTCATATTTAGTAGCGATAAGCAATACATTATATATACGCTTATTCATCAGATTGGCGAATGATGTGTCCTTAAACACAAGGTTCTTAAAGTCCGGTATTCCGCTCATAATGATTTGATAGAATTAACAGCCCCAAATGTAAGGAAAAAAACAATCAACCGAAAGCCTGTGACAAGATTTGAGCAAGTGCCGAATCAGTTCCACAAGCATGAAACAAAAGTTCCATAGGCATGAAACTAATGTTTCACAGGCAGGGAACTAATGTTTCATGGCAGGGAAACGGCTGTGCCAACGGTATCGCACATTTCCCGGCACAAAGGGAAGCCGGGATCCCATCGAGGGAAAGCCGGAATTTCACTTAAAGAACATTGTTCAATAACATACGGGACGATTATCAAAAAGTAAGCAAAACATTTGGTCAACCCAGGTTATTCCCTACATTTGCAAACATAATGTTATCTTAAAAAGAAATTATATACTATGAAGACAGAAGCAATCTTATCAGCACTGGAAGCAAAGCATCCGGGCGAAAAGGAGTATTTGCAAGCAGTAAAAGAAGTTCTTCTTTCAATTGAAGAAGTGTACAACCAGCATCCCGAATTCGAGAAAGCTAAAATCATCGAACGATTGGTTGAACCGGAACGTATTTTCACCTTCCGTGTGCCTTGGGTAGACGACAAAGGGGAAATACAAGTCAACTTGGGATATCGTGTGCAATTCAACAACGCGATCGGCCCGTACAAGGGCGGCATCCGCTTCCATCCTTCTGTCAACCTGTCCATCCTGAAGTTCCTGGGATTCGAACAGACTTTCAAAAACGCTTTGACGACGTTGCCGATGGGCGGTGGCAAAGGGGGTTCCGACTTTGCTCCTCGCGGAAAAAGCGATGCAGAGATCATGCGTTTCTGCCAGGCGTTCATCCTCGAATTATGGCGTAACCTCGGCCCGGACCGCGATGTTCCGGCAGGCGATATCGGAGTAGGCGGACGTGAAGTCGGTTACATGTACGGTATGTATAAGAAACTGGCCCGCGAAAACACCGGCACGTTCACAGGTAAAGGTATGGAATTCGGCGGCTCTATCCTCCGTCCCGAAGCAACCGGTTTCGGTGCCCTTTACTTCGTCCACCAGATGTTGGAAACTCACGGTATAGATATTAAAGGCAAGACGGTCGCTATCTCCGGTTTCGGAAACGTCGCTTGGGGAGCTGCCACAAAAGCGACCGAACTGGGGGCAAAGGTCGTCACGATCTCCGGCCCGGACGGCTATATCTATGATCCGGACGGCATTTCCGGCAAAAAGATCGATTATATGCTGGAACTGCGTAACTCCGGTAATGACATCGTAGCTCCTTACGCCGAAGAATTCCCCGGCGCGACCTTCTATCCAGGTAAGAAACCTTGGGAACAGAAAGTGGACATCGCACTGCCTTGTGCCACCCAGAACGAACTGGACGCAGACGATGCACGCAAGCTGATCGAGAACAAGACATTATGCGTAGCCGAAGTGTCCAACATGGGATGTACGGCCGAAGCTGTCGACCTGTTCATCGAACACAAACAACTCTTTGCTCCGGGCAAGGCTGTCAATGCCGGCGGTGTCGCCACTTCCGGCCTGGAAATGACTCAGAACGCCATGCATATTTCCTGGACGGCTGCCGAAGTCGATGCCAAACTGCATCAGATCATGAGCGCCATCCACCAGCAATGCGTCGAACACGGAAAAGAAGATCAATATATCAACTATGTGAAAGGCGCAAACATTGCGGGCTTCATGAAAGTTGCCAAAGCGATGATGGCACAGGGTATCGTATAGATCTCCGTGTATGTTAAATACACAGAGAAGTGTGTCTATGAGAAGGGGGATGTCTGTAATTACAGGCATCCTTTTTTTATTTCAACGGACTTTGCCCGGATTCTTCGCGATAAAGTCCTTCCATCCGGTATATTTCTTTTCCTGTATCGGATTATTCGTCTGGAAATAATGACAGACGGCAGCCGCCAATCCGTCTGTCGCATCCAATTGCGGTAACATGGATGCATCCGGAATATGCAGGTAGCGCTGTAGCATCCCGGCCACTTGTTCTTTTGCCGCATTCCCGTTTCCGGTAATGGACATCTTGATCTTTAGCGGGGCATATTCAAATATCGGGATATCCCGTTCGAGCGCGGCAGCCATAGCGACTCCCTGTGCACGGCCCAGTTTCAACATACTCTGTACGTTCTTCCCGAAAAACGGAGCTTCGATGGCCAGTTCGTCCGGATGATACTGGTCGATGAGTCCCAAAACCCGCTCAAAAATCTTACGGAGCCGCAAATAATGATCCTCGTATTTATTCAATTGGAGTATGCCCATAGCTTCCAGTTTAGGTTTATTACCTTCAATCTTCAGCACTCCGTAACCCATCACGATCGTTCCGGGGTCAATGCCCAATATGACACGGTCTTTCGTCATTTCTCCCAGTCTATCTCTTCCAGTAAAGTGCTAAAGCCGGTAATCTTGTGACCGAAACGGGCCACCAGCGCCCGGTGAAGGCTGTTTCCTTCGTTCTGCAACCAGAAATTCAACGTATCGACATTCTTAACATGAAACTGGACGGAGAAACTGCCGCCTTCTCCCTCCTCCGCCTGCATCACGCGTCGCAGGCATGGCCGCTGCAGAAACCCGCTGTCCACGGCTTTCGGGATATACTGTTTCTTTAGATAATCCAAGCTTTCATCCAGAATATCTTTTTCTATATGGAACGTCGTATTATAAACAATCATCTTATTTTTTATAAAAATTCTATGGCAAAGATAGTGGTTATATCAAGAAAAGCCCTATATTTGCACCTGAAAAATAAGTCACGCGGGGCATTAGCTCATCTGGCTAGAGCGTCAGACTGGCAGTCTGAAGGTGATCGGTTCGAGTCCGATATGCTCCACAATCTTACGGCAAGTAATAAAAAAAGGCATTCATTTCTGAATGCCTTTTTTTATTACCATCTATCTTATTTCTTCGCCGTTGCCAATTCCGTCTCGATCGGATCGTCGTACTGTTTCTGCAATTTATGCAGTTCCGTTTTCAGACTGTAGATCAAGGCTTCATTGCCCGGTTCGTTATAGATGTCATGCATTTCCATCGGATCGTTTTGCAGATCATAAAGTTCCCACACATCGATATCATTATAGAAATGGATTAATTTATAGCGGTCGGTACGGACACCATAATGGCGTTTCACAGCGTGTTCCGCCGGGTATTCATAATAATGGTAATACAAGGAAGTCCGCCAGTCTTTCGGCTTTTCACCTTTCAACAAAGGCAAATAAGAATCTCCCTGGATATCTTCGGGAACAGGAACGCCTGCCAATTGCAGGAAAGTTGCCGCATGGTCGATATTCTGGACCATTTCGGGGATGTCGCCTTTAACACCGCCAGGAAAACGGACCAGCATCGGCGTACGGAAAGATTCTTCATACATGAAACGTTTATCGAACCAGCCATGTTCACCCATATAGAAACCCTGATCGGAAGTATAGACGATCAGAGTGTTCTCCAATAAACCGCTCTTCTTCATATAATCCAATACACGCCCCACATTACGGTCTACGGAATGGATCACACGCAGATAATCGTGCATGTACTGCTGGTATTTCCATTCGGCCAAAGCCTTGCCCGTCAACTTCTGCTCCTTGAACTTCTTGATGATCGGGTCATAATGCCTGTCCCAGGCTGCTTTCTGAGCCGGAGTCATCCGGTTATACAAGCTACGGCCGTTTTCTTCAAGACCGGTCGCCGTATGGATTTCATTTTCCTTATCCGCCATCTTCAAGTCATAGACAAGGTCCATATCCTTGATGATACTCATCTCCTGTTCGGATGCGGCAATGCGTCCTTCGTATTTGTCATAGAACGTTTCGGGAACCGGGTAAACGATATCTTCATACAAATCCAAATCGCAGGTATCCGGCATCCAGGTACGATGAGGAGCTTTGTGGTGGAGCAAGAGGCAGAAAGGTTTGTTCTTATCACGCTTGTTGTCCAACCAATCCAGCGCCAAGTCAGTCGTAATGTTCGTGGCATATCCTTCGATCTGCTTCTTTTCTCCGTTATCGATAAAATACGGATTATAATAATCTCCTTGTCCGGTCAGGATATTCCAATAATCGAAACCGGTAGGATCGGAAGTCAGATGCCACTTCCCGACAACGGCGGTCTGATAGCCGGCTTGCTGCAACAACTTCGGGAATGTCTGCTGGCTGCCGTCAAAACGTTTCGTATTGTCGGTAAAGCCATTCTTGTGGCTGTGCTTGCCCGTCAGCAAACAAGCACGGCTGGGACCGCTCAGGGAGTTGGCGACGAAACTGTTCGTAAACCGTAGGCCTTCATTGGCAATCCGGTCGATATTCGGGGTTTCGATAAAACGATGATCATAAGCACTGATTGTCTGGTAAGAATGATCGTCACACATGATGTAGAGAATATTCATAGGTTTCTCCGGCACCTCTTTTTTGTCTTTCCGAACACAGGCAGGAAGAGCTACGGCAGCCAATCCTGTCAGAAGAAATAGTTGATTAGTTTTCATGATACATTATGTTTTTTGTCTGGATCAGGCAAAATTAAACAGAGCGAACGGAATAATCACTATCCGAACTAAAAAATATACAAAAAAGAAGGTGTGTCAAAAGAAAATCCTGCTTACAACAGACATAATTTTGGCACGGATTTCACGGATTTACACGGATAAATTTATTATCTTTCCGTGTAATCCGCGTAATCCGTGCCTTAAAGATCGTGATAAAGGAGTTTTGACACACCTCCTTCCTTTACCTCTTATATTTCTTATTTGTTACAATACGGCAGCTTGTATGGGTTCCTGTATTCGTACCAATACAAACGATGCGATTCGGCTTCTTTATCACCATTGAAACTCAAGGTGGCCGGATCCCAATGAACAGGGCGTCCCAGTTCGCGGGCAATGTTCTGCAAGCAGCAAAGCGTATTCGTACTGCAACCCACTTCAACCGGAGCAATCGGATTTTTACGCGAACGGACGCAGTCGATAAAGTTCTGCATATGCGGAGAGCTTACTTCATATTCTCCCTTCCCGACCTTCTTTTCCTCTTTCGGCAACAAGGAAGGATCGGAGCATTCGATATAGCCGCGAGCCACTTTCAACCAGCCCTTATCGCCGATAAACTTGATGCCTTGCGCATTGGCATTGTCCTCACGGTAAGGTTGTTCGGTCATCACGATGCCATTGGCATATTTCATCGTCGCATACTCTGTGCCTTCATATCCTTTCGGGATAAACTCTACCGGTCCGGAGCCATCCATACCGATAGCAGCCTGTGCAATATCAAACATATGAGCCCCCCAATCGGCCGTATATCCGTTGCCGGTTTCCTGGTACCAGCGCCATGCTCCCCACAACTTCTCGTTCTGTTCGGGTTCAAGAGAGATAGGAGGACAAAGATCGGGATGATAATGAATCTTCGGATCGTTCAACGGTCCCATCCACTGATTGAAATTCAGGTTACCGGGGACATCCATTTCCGGCAAGTCCAATGGTTTGGGCGGTTCGCCGACACGGGCATATATCTTTTCGATATGGCCGATCTTACCGGCACGGACCAATGCGATTGCATCCTGGAACTCCTTGCTCGAACGCTGCTGGCTACCGATCTGGAAAACACGATTATTATCGCGTACGGCACGAGCGACAGCCAAACCTTCGGTAATCGTATAAGCCAACGGCTTCTGGCAGTACACATCCTTACCACTCTGGCAAGCATGGATAGCAACCAAAGCGTGCCAGTGGTCAGGTGTTGCCACTTCAATCACGTCGATATCCTTACGGTCCAGCAAATCTTCATAGAATTCATACATATCGCAGCGGGGAGCCACATTCAGAGACTTCTGCCAGGCTTCGGCACGACGTTTGAAACGTTCCCGTTTCAAGGAATCCACGTCACAACAGGCAGCAACCTGCACACCGGGACATGTAGAGAAACTCTTGAAGTCGGACAAGCCTTGCTGTCCTAATCCGACAAAGCCTAAAACGACACGATCACTCGGTGCGATACGCACACCATTTACAGCCCAACTGGGCAAGATAGTCAAACTTGCCAATCCAAGAGCGGAAAGGCCAAGAAACTCTCGACGGGTTACACCCTTCTTAGTGTTTTCTTTCATGGTAATTCAAAAATATATTGGACTAAAAAATTATTCGGACAAATATATTAATAAATATCGAAATAACGAATTGTTGTGGAAAAGATGTCGTTTAATAACAAAATTATGGCTTTCCCGTTTCATAATTATGAATCAGGAAAGCCATAACGATATATCAGAATACGTTTGTCTTAGAAAGCGTAACCGAAACCTACGTTCAGGTAGATCGGATACATGGCGAAAGTAATCGTATCGAAATCTTTCCGGAAGATATCATTCAATCCCCAAGTCAGGTCTGCATAGACATTCAAGTGCTTAAAGGCACGCCATTCGGCACCTAACTGCGCTCCCCATTGGAAACGGCGAAGGTTCTTAGAAAAATCATACGGAGCACTCTTCCCGTCTTCAAAAATGACTTTGCTTCCTGTCGGATCTCCTTCACGTAAATAGCCGTCATAGACATTTCCAGAGAAATCACCTTCCAACATATAAGCAAAATACGGACCGAGGTTCATACTGAAACGGCGATTAAACTGATGAGTAGCCAGAACAGGAAAAGACAGGTATGTATTATTGACATCGGTCTTTACATATCCGGTCCAGTTTCCCTTTACGATCTCCCCGCCATCACCAATAATCTCCATGCCGTAGTTCTTAACACGGGCATCTGTTTTCATACTTTTATTATCAAGGCGGATCCCGATCCGCATTCCCCATTTGCGTTCCTGATCGAACCATTTCGTCACGTTTCCTTCGATCGCCAGCGCCAAAGTCGGATTATATCCGGTAATTGCCCGAATTTCGACCGGCAAAGGCAAAGGAGCCGTTCCACCGATATTAAAACCGGCTTTCACTTCATACTCCAGTCCGAGCAGAGCAGACTTGATGATCCCCTGATTCCGGTCCATCTGTCCGAAGGCAGGAAGCGCTATCAAAGATAGGGCCAACATACATATATAAGCAGATATACTCTTTTTCTCCATTTCTTTTTTCGTTTTAATTGTCGGCTGCATAAATCAGTTCCACCTCATCGATCAGCAAGGTGCTTCCCGGTGCACCCCGGAAATAATTACCTTCTTTACTGGAAGAGAAGACGATAGAGACATTATAACCTCCTGATTTTAATTTCTCACGGTCGATTACCTTACCGGGTTTCATGACAAAGGGAATATAGAATTCGGTCCACTCGTCTGTTTCTTTCCTGTCTTTATCATCCAGCAAAGCAACGGAGACGAGATTCGGATGCGTATAGTTACCTTCCACGATAGTCCCGTCCAAATAAGGAACCTTATCTGTTACTTCATAAAAGATCGCATAAACATCCCATGTATCCTTCTTGTTCTCTACCGGTTTGCCATTTGCTTGAAACACATCTCCTGCTTTATATTTATAATAGCCTTTTATATAAGTCGGAACATGCTCGAACGGCATTCCCAGACGAGTTGCTTTCAACGCGTTTGTCAAAGCACTCAAGACATCAAATGTCCCCATAAACAGATTTCCTGCCGCAATGGGCATTTTCACCTTCTCTCCAAAATCACCCGTGGATTTTGTTTCAAGTTTCACAGCTTTTCCCACCTTTCCGTCTTCAAGTGAAGAAGTCGGAAAACTGGCAGGATCTTTTGTTCCAACTCCTGTTATAGCAAAACCAGAGTTGCCGCTCGCCCAATCGATGCGTTCATTGGTAGCCAAATCATAGAATACGTCATATGTATAATTCGGTTTCACTACTGAATCCACATCTTCAAAATGATATTCCGTACTGATTCCGGCGATAAGATAAGCCACCTGGTATTCTTTCTTCCAGTTTCCATCCTGTGAAGTCACCGTGTAGTACTGTGGAGTCGTGAAGTCCCGTTCCGTACCGCCGGCAGGGCAAATAGTCGCACCGGGAGTCAACGTAAACTCCGGAGCCTGATGCGTCAGGTCAATATCCGCCTTTACCATCAACGTCACCTTATTATTCTCTATAACCGGATCTCTTTTCAATATATCTGCGGGAACTATACAAGTCAATATATCCGCTTCCGCATTAGGCGCTTCATCCTGTATACACGACGTGAGCGTGATACTTAACAAAAGCCATGTGATCAAATAAGCTATTCTCATCTTTTGTTTGTTTTATTTATAACAAGTTTCCCTTGAAAGCAAACCGGATACAAAAATACGCTCCTTTTCGGAAAAAGCCGCCGTATTTATATTTTTATCACAGTTTTTATTGTACCGCTCACCTTTTATTCATACATTTGGCTCAATAACTTATTAATATCTAATTTACAAGACCATGACAACACGCAGAGATTTTATCCGGCAAGCGACCTTATTAGGCGCCGGACTTTCCATGAGTCCTTTCTTCATCAACGCTACACCAGGAAATGTAGGGGCGAACGACAAAATACGTGTCGGCCTTATCGGTTGCAACGGTATGGGATTTTCCGATTTGCAGGCATTCTTGCGAAATCCGGAAGTAGAATGTATCGCACTGTCGGATATCGACGAAGGCGTACTGAACAAACGGGCTGCCGAAACGGAAAAGATTACGGGCAAAAAAGTTAAAAACCTTTACAAAGACTGGCGGAAACTGATCGACAACAAAGATATCGACGTTGTCATCGTCGGCACGCCCGACCACTGGCACTGCCTGCAAATGGTAGCCGCCTGCCAGGCTGGTAAAGATGTTTACTGCGAAAAACCGTTAGGCAACAGCATTGAAGAATGTAATATTATGGTTCGTGCCGCCGAAAAGTACAACCGGGTAGTACAGGTAGGACAATGGCAACGCAGCGATCCGCACTGGCAGGATGCCATGGCATTCGTGCACAGCGGGCAGTTAGGCAAGATCCGCACCGTCCGCGTCTTCTCATACCAAGGTTGGTGTCCATCCATTCCGGTCAAGCCGGACGAAGCCGTTCCTGCAGGAGTCGACTATGACATGTGGCTGGGCCCGGCTCCCCAACGTCCGTTCAACCGTAACCGTTTCCATTTCACCTTCCGCTGGTTCTGGGATTATGCCGGCGGGCTGATGACAGACTGGGGTGTGCATCTGCTCGACTATGCCCTCTATGGAATGAACGTAACGGCCCCCAACTCCATCATGGCTTCGGGTGGCAAATTCGGATATCCGGACGACGCCTGCGAAACGCCGGACCTGTTGCAGACGATTTATACATTCGACGACTTCACGGTCATGTGGGACCATGCGATCGGTATCGACGACGGAGCTTACGGGCGCAATCACGGCCTTGGATTTGTCGGAGAAAACGGGACATTGGTTGTCGACCGCGGCGGCTGGGAAGTAATCCCCGAAAAGGTGAACGGCAAAGCCCGCATGGAAGCCGTTCCTTTGAAGAAAGCCTACGGAGAAGGCGGATTGAACCTGCACGTGAAGAACCATCTGGAATGCATCAAGTCGCGCAACCGCAACTGTAATGCCAGCATCGAGATCGGCGCCCATATCGCCAAATTCTCCCAATTGGGTAACATTGCCTACCGGACAGGCAAAAAACTGACTTGGGACGGTAAGAGCTTCAACGACGCGGAAGCCGACAAATACTTATGCAAGGAATACCGGGCTCCCTGGGAACTTCCGAAAATCTAAACGGAAGTTCAACCAAACGATATGGAAGGTGTGCCAAAACACCTTTAACATGATCTTTCAGGCACGGATTTACACGGATAAACAATCCGTGCCTAAATTATGGCTATTCGTGAGCAGGATTTTGTTTTGACATACCTCCTTTTTTGAACCATTTTGACCAGCCAAACAGTAATTCGGGTAGGATAATCCGTAATTTGTATGAATGCATAACACTTCTGACTCCCTACCTTTGCAATATCCGACAAAACTGAAAACAAAAGGGCATACGCTCCCTGTTTATAAGTCAGGATCAAAGAAAACATATAAAAAAGACGAGTATGGAAACAGTAAAATTAAACAACGGCGTTGAAATGCCGATTTTAGGTTACGGAGTTTATCAGGTGACGCCTGAAGAGTGTGAACGCTGCGTGTCGGATGCCATCCGTGCAGGTTATCGGTCCATCGATACGGCACAAGCCTATTACAATGAGGAAGGCGTCGGCCATGCCATCCGGAAATGTGGTGTGCCACGTGAAGAGTTGTTCATCACGACAAAAGTCTGGATCTCGAACGCCGGGGAGAAAAGAGCAAAAGCATCGATCGACGAGTCGTTGCGCAAACTACAAAGCGATTATGTCGACCTATTGCTCATTCATCAACCTTTCAATGATTACTACGGGACTTACCGCGCTATGGAAGAAGCCTATAAAGCAGGAAAAGCCCGCGCCATCGGTGTCAGCAACTTCTATGCCGACCGTTTTGTAGACCTGGCTAAGTTCTGCGAGATCAAGCCGGCTGTCAATCAGATGGAGACACACGTCTTCAACCAGCAAGTCAAACTACAGGAAATCATGAGGAAAGAAGGCACACGACTCATGTCGTGGGGACCGTTTGCCGAAGGAAGAAATAATTTCTTCACTAATGAAGTATTGAAAGCGATCGGCGAACAGCACAACAAATCCGTAGCTCAGGTAGCATTGCGCTTTCTCATCCAGCGAGGAGTGATTGTCATTCCTAAATCGACCCATAAAGAACGGATGATAGAGAATATCAACGTGTTCGACTTCACTTTGTCTGCAAAAGAAATGGAAGAAATTGCCCAACTCGACAAAGCAGAAAGCCTGTTCTTCTCACACTACGATCCGGAATTTGTCAATTTCCTGATCAATTTATAAACAAAAAGAGGTGTCAAACGCGGGAACAGGGCAGTTTGACACCTCTTTTTTACTGTTTTATTGATGTTCCTGGCGCAGCAAATCGTTCACCGTCTTAACCGGATTGAAGGTTTCGATAGGCACCTCGACAAAGATCGTATTCCAGTCACTCATCGCACCGTTCCACAAACCGGGCAATTCCAACGCTTTCAGTTCGCGGCCGTCCTTGCTCTTATAGGAGATAAAGCCGGTGTTCTTGTCCACATAGTCCGGCAAATCGAACTTCTCGCCTTTATAGTTCTTCAACGCGCAAACCAGATCCACAGGATTGAAGTGCGTGCCCTTTTCGAACATCGCCTTCTTTTCGGGATCCTTCAAATCGATCTGCGAGCTTTCGAGAATCTGCAAAGAGACAGTTTCGTCCGGGTTGACAGCGAGGAACGGCCCACCGCCCGGTTCGCCGACATTCTTCACCATACCGCAGACACGCAACGGGCGGTTCAACTTACTCTTAATATAAAGAATCAACTCGGCATCTTCCAACAACTTCATTTCCGGGTTCTTCACACACAGGTCTTCCTGCAGGAAATGAATCATCTCTTCCACCTGGTCGTGCGAATACTTGCCGCTGTCGATCAGTTCCAGATACTTGAAGATACGTTCCTGCAAAGAGACCAGCACGCCGGCGATCACCTTCTTGAAGATAACGGTCGAACACTTGAAACTGTCCGGAACCACATTATCGATGTTCTTGACAAACACCACATCGGCATCCACATCGTTCAGGTTCTCGATCAAAGCGCCGTGGCCGCCCGGACGGAACAAGAGATTGCCGTTCTTGTCGCGGAACGGATTGTTTTCCATATCGGCAGCAATCGTATCGGTACTCGGTTTCTGGACGCTGAAAGAAATATCGTATTTGACAGAGAATTTCTCTTCATAGACTCCCGCCTTTGCGGCAACCAGCTGTTCGAACAACGCCTTATGTTCGGGCGACACCGTGAAATGTATATTCACTTCACCGGCATTGTTCTTCGCATACATCGCACCTTCGGCCAGATGTTCTTCCATCGCCGTGCGGGCAGTCTTCGGATAAGAATGGAAAAGCAACAGACCTTTCGGAAGCTGTCCGTAGTTCAGCCCTTTCGGTTCCAGCAGGTTGGCGACAACCGCCTTATACTGTCCGAGAGCAACCAACGCCGGAATATCTTTCGCTTCATTCTCGACGCAAGCCCGGTTCAAGGCATCATAGAAGGCAAACTTCGCAATGTCGTCGAAGAACTTCTTCTCAAACGCATTCTGAGGTTCGTCATAACCGGCAGACAGGAACTCATACAGGTTCTTGAACATACGGCTTGCCGCACCCGAAGCCGGCACGAACTTCACAATCTTCTTATTCTTTGCCAGGTAAGCATCCCAGGCATCCATATAAATAGCCTGTTTTTCCTGCGGGATCACCATAACCCCTCTCTCAACCGAGGCCGAAGCCGTAATTTCCAGAAAAGGAAACCCTTTCACGAAACAAGCCAACTGTTCTTCAATCTGCTTTTCGCTGATCCCTTTAGCCGCCAGTAACTCTAAGTCTTTTGCGTTTAGCATAGTATATCTTTTTAATAAGTTAATAATCAGACACGCAACAAGGGCCTGCCAGCCTATGTATATCGCAAATGTATAAAAATACCATTAGAAATGCACTGATATTCGCAGAAAAACTTACTTTTACGGTATGTTTTACGGACAGCCCACAAAGAGGCAGTAAAAAAACAGACGACTATGGATATACAACCGTTCTTTACCGAAGAGGAGAAAAAACAGTTTTTCTCCAAGTACAAGCAATTATTACGCCATCTGTACTCTTTCCTGAAGAAGGAAGATCTGGGTAAGATGAAGGAACTGATGAAGCGGGTGGTGGCTTTGGATTGTTACGGACGAGACAGAAACGGCATCAACGGCCTGCTCCGCAATATCGACACGGCATTGATCGCCACTACGGAAATCGGATTGAAGCGCACGTCGGTCATCGCTCTCCTGCTCTACCGCCCGGTCATGAAAAAGATCATCACGCTGGATGAAGTGAAAGACACATTCGATGCGGATGTCACCCTGATCATCAGCCGCCTGCTGAAGACTTCGGACCTTTACGCCCGCAATACGGCTGTCGACTCCGAGAACTTCCATAAGCTGCTATTCTCGTTTGCCGAAGATGTGCGCGTGATCCTGATCATGATCGCCGACCGCCTTTGCCTGATGCGCCTCGGCAAACACCTGAAGAACGACGAAGACCGGAAACGGCTGGCGACGGAAGTTTCCTACCTGTACGCCCCGCTTGCCCACCGCCTCGGATTGTACACGATCAAGAGCGAGCTGGAAGACTTGTCGCTGAAATATACCGACCGCAGGCAGTACGACTTCATCAAACGGAAACTGAACGAGACGAAACGTTCGCGCGACGCCTACATCGCCGAGTTCATCGCACCCATCAAAAGCAAGCTGGAAGACGCCGGACTCCGCTTCGACATCAAGGGGCGCACGAAGTCCATCCACTCCATCAACAACAAGCTGAAGAAGCAGAACATCCCGTTCGAAGACATATACGACTTGTTTGCCATCCGCATCATCCTCGACACGCCGTATGAGAAGGAACGTTCGGACTGCTGGCAGGTCTACTCGATCATCACGGACATGTACCAGCCGAACCCGAAGCGCATGAAAGACTGGATCTCCATCCCGAAAACAAACGGTTACGAAAGCCTGCATATCACCGTGATGGGACCGCAGAACAAATGGGTGGAAGTGCAGATCCGCACCCGCCGCATGGACGAGATCGCCGAACGGGGACTCGCCGCCCACTGGAAATATAAAGGGGGAAAAGCGGAAAGCGGGCTGGACGAATTCCTGAACACCGTACGCGCCGCCCTGGAAACGAAAGAGAACAACCCGCTCGACCTGATGCAGGACTTCAAGATGGACTTGTACAAAGACGAGATCTATGTCTTCACCCCGACAGGCGAACTGATCAAGCTGGCCAAAGGGGCGACCGTGCTCGACTTTGCTTTCGCGATCCATACCAAGTTAGGATGCAAATGCGTCTCGGCAAAGGTGAACGAGAAGAATGTACCTATTAAATATACCCTGAACAACGGTGACACGGTTTCGATCGTCACCGCTCCCACCCAGACGCCCAAGCGCGACTGGCTGAACATCGTCGTCACCTCCAAAGCGCGGGTCAAGATCAAGCAGGCGCTCCGCGAAGAGACGGCCAAGGCGGTGGACTTTGCCAAAGAGATGTTGCAACGCCGCTTCAAGAACCGGAAGATCGAGATGGAGGAACCGATCCTGATGCGTTACATCAAGAAGAAAGGGTTCAAGACCGTCACCGACTTCTACGTCGAGATCGCCGAGGAACGCCTCGACCCGAACCAGGTGATCGACGAATACCTGGAGCAGGTACGCCGGGAAACGGAAACAAACGAACACACCGAAGTCCGCAGCGCCGAGGAATATATCACGACAACCGAGGCGGAAGAGATCGCGACGAACAAAGATGTGCTGGTGATCGACAAGAACCTGACGGGCATCGAATATAAGTTGGCGAAGTGCTGCAACCCGATCTACGGGGACGAGGTGTTCGGTTTCGTCTCCACGCAAGGCATCAAGATCCACCGTATGGACTGCCCGAACGCGCAGGAGATGTTCAGCCGTTTCGGCTACCGCATCATCCAGGCCAAATGGAGCGGCAAGGGGGACAACGGGTATATCGTCACGCTCCGGGTCATCGGCCGTGACGACATCGCGATCGTCACCAATATCACCTCCGTCATCAGCAAGGAAACGGGCGTCACGCTCCGCTCCCTGAACATCGACTCGGTAGACGGGATCTTCCAGGGAAACTTCACGGTGATGGTGCGCGACACGACGGCCTTGAACATGCTGACCAAGAAGATCAATGCGGTGAAAGGGGTAAAGACGGTCGAAAGGCTGAACTCCTGATAACAAGTTGCCGTCCAACCGCCCCGATATCGTGAGCCTGTCCGAATCCATGATTCCCTACTTCGACTCGAACATCCAGCCGACAGAGGAGTTGCTGCAACTGAAGGTACTGCCGCCGCTCTACATCGACTACGGCCAGCCTGTCACGATCGGGAAGGGATGCTACAAGCATGTAAACAACTAAAAAGAAAAACGGCAGATTCGCGGGCATCAATCTTGGAAAAGCGGCAAAAACGCCTTATTTTTATAATGGAAAAGCGGCGTATTAATTCCGTCGCCTCTTATAATCGAATCAACAAGAGAAAATTATGCTAAAGAGAAAGATAGACAATTATATCAAGCATTATTACGAGACCACTCGTAATGCGTTGCTTATCACCGGCGCACGACAAATCGGTAAGACCTATTCGATTCGTGAGTTTGGCAAGACGTTCAAGAGTTTTGTCGAAATCAATTTTATAGAGTCCCTCGAAGCGGTGGAGTTGTTCAAGGGGGCGAAAAGCAGCAATGACATTCTGCTCCGTCTTTCGACAATCACCTCCGTGCCGCTCATCAAAGGTGAAACGCTCATCTTCTTCGATGAGGTACAACAATGTCCCGATATCGTTACGGCAATCAAGTTTCTGGTGGACGATGGGTCGTATCGCTACATCTTGAGCGGCTCGCTTCTTGGGGTAGAATTAAAAGACCTACGATCGGAACCGGTCGGCTATATGGGTGTTAAGGATATGTACCCGCTCGATTTCGAAGAGTTCATTTCCGGTGTGGGTATCAATGACACAGTAATCGGATCATTGCGCGAAGCTTGGCGGAATCGTATCGTCGTTGACACGTTCATACACGACAAAATCATGGAGTTATTTCGGCTTTATCTCATTGTGGGCGGTATGCCTGCTGCTGTGAGCAAATATCTTGAGAGTAACAACCTGCAGGAGGTAATGGCCGTGCAACAGGATATCATCCGCCTCTACAAACGCGATATCGCCCAATACGACCCGAACAACAAGCTCTATATTGAGGAGATTTTCAATCTCATTCCGCCTGAACTAAACGCCAAGAACAAACGTTTCATCCTGAAACGTTTGAACGAACATGCGAAGTTCGATCGGGTCGAAAACAGTTTTCTGTGGCTGACGAACGCAGGCGTAGCATTGCCCGTCTATAACGTGGAGGAGCCGAAAATGCCGCTCCTGCTCGCCCGTTCGCGCAATCTGTTCAAGCTCTTCCAGAACGACATCGGACTGTTGGCCAGCCAATATGCCGAAGGTATCCAAATGAGGATTATCAAAGGAGACAAGGACATCAACTTCGGTTCGATCTATGAGAACGCCGTAGCACAGGAACTGGTGGCGCACGGTATTGCTCCCTACTATTACAACAACAAGAAGCGGGGCGAGTTGGATTTCGTTATCGAATTAGAAGGCAAAGTCTTGCCCATCGAAGTGAAGTCGGGCAAAGACTACGAAACGCACCGCGCCTTGTCCAATATCATGGATTGCAATGAATACGATTTGTCAGAGGCTGTGGTATTCAATAATGACAATTTACGGGTAGCCGGTAAAATCATTTATGCTCCCGTCTATATGGCGATGTTTCTCGAAAAGAACAATACGGCTCCGACCCGCTACAAAGTAGATTTGTCGGGATTGTAATTATTTCAATCCTTTATAACTGATAGTTCGTGTTATTATTGATACGTGTTGCCATGAAAACACTCACGACGCCCCTGCCATTCTACGAAAAGATCGTTGCTTTTTCTCACCCTTCTCCACATCAGTGAGAAAAGTTTCTCATGGCGGTGAGAATTTATTCTCATGCGCGTGAGAAAGTTTTCTCATAGGCAGGAGAATAGTTTCTCACAGGCAGGAGAATATCACGATATGCTATTCCCAGTCATAATCGTCCCTATAGGCGTCAAACACAGGTTCGGATGTAATCCCATACGTCCGGAATATGTTTTTAATAAACACCTGTTCTTCCGGGGTAATGGACCGTTCGCCGTTCCGCATCCGATAATACGTACTCCGTCCGAAGTGGCTATAAATCGGACGTTTGACGGCAGTTGCATCCCGGTAAGTCAGATTATCATACAAATGCGACATGCCGACAGCGAAACGCATCAATCTCTTTTCCCGGAAAAAAGGACAGGACTTCCCATCCGAACCCACCTTATTCGGATTCACGACAGCAACATAATTCCGATCCGCCGGAATCAGGGCGGCCAACATATGGCGAAGACATTTGCCGGCACACGCACATTGCCCGTTAAAACAATGAGCATAATCATAAGGCGCTGACTGGTAATTAAATTCAGGTTCCATTTATTTTTTCTTTTTACGATTATAAAGGTTCAAACGACTATCAAAGCTTGGACAGGCAGAATCAGACAACCGGTTTCAGCCCCATCTTCTCCGCCCGTTGCAACATAAAGGCGCGGGCGGCCTCATGTTCGTTCGGGATCACGCCGTCGAGGATGGCGTTCTTGATGGCATCTTTCAGGACACCGACCGGCTGGGAAGGGGGAAGCCCGAATGTTTCCATGATCTCCTCTCCCGTCACAGGCGGCTGGAAGTTGCGCACGCGGTCTTTCTCTTCTATATCGGCGAGCTTGCTGCGGACTTTCCGGAAGTTATTCAGGAAGCGGCGCACCTTTTCGGGGTTCTTGCTCGTGATATCCGCCTCGCAAAGCTTCATCAGGTCGTCTATATCGTCGCCCGCATCAAACAGCAGACGGCGGATGGCCGAATCCGTCACCTCATCGTCCGACAAGGCGATCGGGCGCATGTGCAGGCTGACCATCTTCTGGACATATTTCATCTTCTCGTTCATCGGCAGCTTCATCTTGCGGAAGATACCGGGAATCATCTTCTCGCCGATGAAATTATGATTGTGGAACGTCCAGCCCAGGCGCGGGTCGAAACGTTTCGTCGCCGGCTTGGCTATATCATGGAAAAGGGCGCTCCAGCGCAGCCACAGGTTGTCAGTGGTCTTGCTCAGGCGGTCGAGCACCATCAAGGTATGGGCGAAGTTATCCTTATGCCCGATCCCTTCCTTCGTCTCCACACCTTTCAGGGCGCAAAGTTCGGGGAAGATCAGAGGCAACAGGCCGCAACGGTCCAGCAGGTCGAAGCCGACAGAGGGTTTCGGCGAGAGAACGATCTTATTCAACTCATCCACGATACGTTCTTTTGAGATGATCGAGATGCGCTCCTTGTTCCGTTCGATCGCATCGAAAGTGTCGGGATCGATAAAGAACCCCAACTGGCTGGCAAAGCGGACGGCACGCATCATGCGCAACGGATCGTCGCTAAACGTAATATCCGGATCGAGCGGCGTACGGATCAGCAAGTTGTCCATATCGGTCAAGCCGTCGAAGGGATCGACCAGTTCACCGTACCGGTCCTTATTCAGGCAAAGCGCCAGGGCGTTGATCGTAAAGTCGCGGCGGTTCTGGTCGTCTTCGAGTGTCCCGTCTTCGACAACCGGCTTGCGGCTGTCATGCGTGTAGGATTCCTTGCGGGCGCCGACAAACTCCAGTTCCAGGTCACCGGCCTTCACCTGCGCCGTACCGAAGTTCTTGAAGACGGACAGGCAAGCTCTCCGGCCCAACCTCCGGGCAACGGCTTTCGCCAGTTCGATGCCGCTCCCGACGGCAACGACATCGATATCTTTGGAAGGACGATGCAGAAAGATATCCCGCACATAACCGCCTATCACGTATGCCTCCACTCCCAACTCATCCGCTGCTTCGGAAATCAAATGGAACGGCTTCGCCGAAATATGTTTTAATATGTCTTCTTGTTCTATATACATATATATATATATTGTTTATCAACAAATTTATCTGTTACTTTTGGCTTGATCCAAAAGTAACCAAAAGATCAAGGCTGAACCGTCCAGGCTACTCCGGGCAAAGGCTACGCTGCCGCCTGTTATATAGGTGGCTGTATCGGCCATCCCCAAAGAGCCGTCAGGCTCTATCTCCGGCCTAAGCTGGTGAGCGTTAAGCGCAGAGACCGCAGTGAGCGTCCGGAGCGTCTGCTGTCTGAGCGAAGCGAGTTTCAGACGCGACAGCGAACGAAGGGAACGGAGTAGCGAAGCAGGTTCGGCCTTGATCTTTTGGTTACTTTTGGATCAAGCCAAAAGTAACAGACACGCAAAGATAATTAAATTCTTGCGGGGATGCTAATTCTCTCTTTTTCCAATATCTTTGCAAGCGGATAATAAGGAATAGACAATTAAACAAGTATCATAATGAAAAAGTCAGCAATCTGTATAGCACTTGCAGCCGTGGCACTGGCCGGTTGCAACAATGACGAGAAGAATGCACAGGCAAGGCTGGACAATGCCCGGAACATGTTTGAACGGAATGAGTTCTTTGCCGCCAAAAGTGAGATAGACAGCATCCGCATCCTGTACCCGAAAGAGTTCAAGGTGATCCGGAAAGGCCTGACACTGATGCGCCAGGTGGAACAAAAGGAAGCGGAACGCAATTTGGCCTTCTGCGACAGCCTGATCCCTGTCAAGCAGCAGGAACTGGAAGGGTTGAAGAAAGGTTTTAATTTCGAAAAAGATTCCGCCTATAACGAAATCGGCAATTATGTCTCCAAGCAGCAGACTATCGAACGCAACATCCAGCGTTGCTACATCCGTTCCGGCGTAAACGAGAAAGGCGAGATGTACCTGGCAAGTGTTTATTTCGGAGGCAAGCCGATCAACCATACCGGTATCAAGCTGAGCACCCAGGACGGCCTTTTCGCCGAAACGCCCGCCATCCCTTACGACGGTGGCCTGAACTACCATTTCAAGGACTTGGGGAATACAACCGAAGTCGTGACCTACCAAGGAGAGAAATGCGAAGATGCCGTCAAGTTCATTTTTGACAATAAAGGGGAGCGCATCAAGGTCGAATATACGGGCGGCAAGCCTTATATCCTCTACATTGCCGATGCGGACAAGAAAGCGATCGCCTCGACCTATGAACTGGCTGTCGTATTAAGCGACATCGAGAAACTGACGAAAGAGAAGGAAAAAGCCATTAAGAAGCTGGCTTATTTGGAAAAGAAACTTTCAGGCGAGAAGTAAGTCTTCTGCTACCTTTACTCAATAAAAAGAACCAGGTTCGCGGATAACGCGGATTGAGCGGATGATCGCGGATCTTTATTCAATCAATAAAATAATCCGCGATTATCCGTCTTATCCGCGTCATCCGCGAACCTGGTTCTTTTTCACGAGTTATAAACTCTTATTTCACAATCACTTTGTAGGTAGTATCACCTTCGACTGTTACCAATACGATGCCGGATGTAGCAGGCATTGAGAAGTATTCAGAGCTTGCCCGGCGAACACCGATTGTCTGTCCTAAGATATTAGACAATGTAATCATTCTGCCGGAGGCATTCGTCACGATCACCTGTCCGTCATTGCTGATCACCTTGATCTCAGAAACATTCATTTCCTCGTTGGCTGTCGGAGCGGAAGCGGTCTGTACTTCGAATGCGGCACTCGGAGTAGCCTGCATTACGGCGAAGCCGTTCACAACACCGACATAAGGCTTGCCATCCGTAACCTTCAACTGACTCTGATTTTCCAGATAATAACCGCCTTCTTCCGCAGTCTTGAATGCGAAGAGAGCAGGACTGTTCTTCATTGTCTTGATTGAATCATGAGAGATGAACATTGCATAAGTAGTAGCATCAATACCTGTTCTTGTTGTATCTTTAGCTGCTAAGTAATAGCGAATGTTTGCTTCTGCTTTACCACCATTCACAACGCCAGAAGAAATAAAATACAATTGTTTACCAGCGATGACTGTGTCTTGTTCAACCCACAAGCTAAAGTTATCAGCTTCGTAATTTGCCTTTGTAATCGGATTGCCTTCATCTTTCATTTCAGCAAAGAAGTTCAGCGGATTCATCACTAAAGCATTGTTGTTATAGGCCAAACGCTTGTGAGCACTTGCAAATGAAGCATATTCGGGTGCGTCAACCGCTTCAAGGTTTACATAAGCTGCTTTATCAGACAACTGTACACAAGAGGTATTGACATTCATACCTACATAATGATTATCAGCAGTCAACATAGCATACTTTTCAGCAGTAGCGTCAGAAATAAATCTAAAAGATTCAGCAGTTCCAACATCAGAGAACTTCAGACTATCCGTTTGTTTAGCGAGCATATCTTTGTTAAACATGGCTCTTAACTTATATGAAGTAACAAACAAGGTGTCCAACAAACTCTTCGCACCACCAACTGGCTCTACCTTATCCGCCACCAACTTAAAGATTGCTGCGTCTTTGGCATCACCGGCTTTACCTTTCAAGATAGAATCGGTAGTATAAGCATAAATGTTACTTACTCCTGTTGTCCCAGAAACCAAGTTCAGTACATAACCGTTAGCATTCAATTCGTCTTCTGTGAAGTAGAGAGAACCTAAATATTTGTCGTCCAAATTGACAGCCTGCCAAGAAACTTTCACAGAATCAGCACCAAACAAATATGTGTTTTCTTTTCCTTGCACAGCAAATACTTCCTGATTTAAGATCATCTCAGAATTTGATTGACGGTCGACAACAGAATATTTACCGTTATTTTCTTTAATATACCATTGACCTCTTGCCAAATTAACAGAAGGAACACTGTCGCCTCCCATAAAGGTATTTTTAGTCACGTAATATTTGCCATTATCAGCACCTTCACTTACCTTCTGCAAGAAGTAAACGCCTGTACCGGTCGGGATTGTAACGGGAGTTCCCTTTGAAACTTTAATTAAAGGCAGTTTACCTTGCAAAGGCTGAGCATCCGCATTAAATTCAGAAACCGTTAAGACCTTAGTACTACCTGTTTGAGCATAAACCACGCGAACCGTATCGTCCACAAGTTCCAAATCTCCATTTACGTCAGGAGCTCCAGCAACAAACATTGCCAAAGAATCATTCTGTAAATTGACAACAAACTTAAATTGTTGACAACGTTCATTCGGACGCAAAACTTTACGTGTTGAATCCAAAGCAAATCCTGCACCAAATACGTTCTCTTGATTATTAATTGTTGTTTTAAGTGTATCAACACCTAAAAACTTCTTAACTCCATTCGGATATGCTTCATTTCCTTTTACTTGTAAAGTCATAAAACCTTTATCTCCAACAGAATTAGCAATCAAGTCTTCACCTGTAAAGATATTTCCTTCATATTGATCTCCGAATGTCAACTGAAAAGTACTGAAACCATCACCAAGATCCTGCGGGGTCATTGTCATTGTGTCAGGCTTAGTTACAGTCAACTTCAGTTCTGTTCCTCCAGTAAAAACAATACCGTCAGCTCCTAAAGCCAATGTCATTGTTTTACCACCGTCTATAGAGGCACTTAAACTTCCTCCATCAGTAAACTTCCATTTATTGATACCTGAAGCTAAAACAGGTTTAGCTTCTTGAGATGCAGCAAAAGATAAAACAGCATTTGTCTTTTTATTCTTAAATTGATAAACCGTTCCAGCTGTTTCTGTTATTCCCGTAATTTCCCAAAGAGCGGAATCACGAGCAGCTTTATCTACTTTCTCAAACGAAGTGATTTCTTTCACTACTACCGAATCAGCTTTATTTCCGTCCAAAGACAGATAATTATCTCCATTGACTAAGTAATAATAATTACCGGCAGTCCAATCTTCACTCGGAACACCATCTGCCGCACTTGCCGCAGTAAAAGTTCCTACCGTCATCAAGGCCGCAGCCAAAAGTGTAAATTTTTTATTCATATGCAAAATGTTTAATTATTCAATCCTTTAACAAGGGCAAAGATAGAAAAGTTCAGTTTCACAAAATTATAATCAACTATAAAAGATACTTACATCCGGGCATAATGTACAAAAACGCCATTATCCGTGCCATAATAAAAAAGGCCCGCCACCGAAGTGACGAGCCGGGAATCATTTTCTCTTATAATCAAATAATAATACTAAAGTAATGAAATAAAGTTCTTAATATCTTATACTTATATCTTTCTTGTCAATTGTTATAATGATTGACAAAGATAAATCTTTTTGCTCAAAGTTCTATCCTTCAAAAGGACTCCTTACAAAACCTGCCGATTATTGAACGAACCCTTTTCTTTTCAGGACAAATCAGTTATCAGCCCGATGTACAGTGAGTTGCGGGAACGGGAAGTTGATGCCTTTTTCATTGAATGTTGCATAAACCGCCTGATTGATGCCGAAATAAACATCCCAATAATTCGGACTTTCCACCCATACACGGACAACAATATTCACACTGCTGTCGGCCAACGCATGCAAGGCGATGAAAGGAGCCGGATCAACCAGAATGCGGGAGTCACGGGCAAGGATCGTTTCGATCACCGCCTTTACCTTATCATAATCCTCGCCATAATCGACACCGAACGTCCAATCCACGCGGCGGGTAGCCTGCCGGCTGAAGTTCGTAACCGCTCCGCTGCTGAGCGAGCCGTTCGGGATATACACCATCTTATTGTCGGGCGTCGCCAGGATCGTGTGGAAAATCTGGATTTCCTTCACCGTACCGCCTGTGCCCTGCGCCTCTACATAGTCACCGACTTTGAAAGGCTTGAACAAAAGAATGATCAATCCGCCCGCAAAGTTCGCCAAGTTCCCACTCAACGCCATACCGACAGCGACACCGGCGGAAGCAAGAAGAGCGGCAAACGAAGTTGTTTGTACACCCAGCGCACCCACAACCGAGATAATCAATAAAATAGTCAGGACAACATTTACCAAACTTCCGACAAATGTCTTTACCGAAGGCTCGATGTCACGTTTCAGCAGAACCCGTTTTATCAGTTTATTCACCAAGTTAATCAGGAGACGCCCGACTATAAAAACCAAAAACGCCTTGATAAGCGTCCATCCCAATGCCGCCCCTTGCGTCATCAGGGAATTCAAAATACCTTCCAACCCATGTGAAAAGTCAATTGCTGCTACTATCATAATTATTCATATTTATGGAAATTCATATTAATTACATAACAAGCATTCCTTCTAAAAGTATTAGAAATTGTAGCAAAGGTATAAAGTTTTTTTATTCGAATAAAGAACCGATTTTATTATGTAGTTTTGCAAACGGTCAAATAACAGATATAAACGATAGAGAATGAGGACTTTCTTGATTATTATAGGTTTGTTCCTGTTTATAGGAAACAGCTTTGCACAATCATACGAAGAATTAATAGAGAAAAGCTACGACTTCGTAGATAAAGGCGACTTGGCATCCGCAGAGGAGAGCCTGAAAGCGGCCATGCGCAAAGAATCGGCTAACCCGCTGAACTATGCCCTGCTCACGAACCTCGGAACGATACAACGCCGGCAAGGGAAACTGCAAGACGCACTCATCTCCTACACTTCCGCGCTAAGCGGCCACACCAAGAATATCACCATTCTCGAAAACCGGGCTTCCCTTTACACCGAACTGGGAGAAACCGAGAAAGCATTGAACGATTATAACACGCTCTTGATAGAAGATCCGGAACATCAGGAAGCGCTTTATTGCCGCGGACTGCTCTATATACAACTACAAAATTATATGTGGGCGGAACAGGACTTCGACAAGATCCTGGAAGTAAACGAGAAATCCGTACGTGGGCGCCTCGGCCATGCCATCCTGGAAAAGATGCGCGGGAACTATGACGAAAGCGAGCGGATATTCAACTACCTGATCAGCGAAATGCCCCGCGACTGGGTCCTCTACGAAGGACGGGCAGACTTGTATTTCATGATGGGAAAGAATGCACGGGCAATGGCGGATATAGAAAAGGTCTTTACCGAAAGCGAACCGACCGCCAACCTCTATGTGCTGAGAGGCAAGATCAAGCTGGCACAATACGAAAAAGAACGAGCCGCCCTCGATTTCAAGAAAGCCGAATCGATGGGATATAATAAGGAGGTAATCAAGGAATTGATGAAACTCGCCCAACAGTAAACAAACAAATATTTTCTAACATACTTAAATCATCTTACTCATTATGCAGAAAGACACTAAACGCAATTTTGCGCTCGATGTACTGCGGGTACTGGCCTGCTACATGGTAATCCAGGTACACACCGGAGAGTTTTATTATATCGGCCCGATCGGGGACGTGATAAAAGGGGAGAATGCTTTTTGGGTAGACCTTTACAACTCGGTCTGCCGCTCAGCTGTTCCTCTGTTCGTGATGCTGACCGGATATTTCCTTCTCCCGGTAAAAGACGAGCCGGCACAATTCTTCCGCAAACGCTTCACGCGTGTAGTCATACCTTTTATATTCTGGTGCATCGCTTACTCTTTCTATCAGTTCTTCCGGGGGCAGGCGGACTTTGCTACCGCTTGCATGAATATCCTCAAAATCCCGGTAAACTTCGGGACACAAGTGGGACATCTCTGGTACGTCTATATGCTGATGGGACTGTATCTCTTCGCTCCTATCATTTCGCCCTGGTTAAAAACAGCTTCACGAAAGAGCATCGAGCTATATCTTGGGATATGGGCCTTTACTCTGTGCGTGCCTTATATCCATCTGGTATTTCCGGATATATTAGGGGAATGTTTCTGGAACGGGACTCCGATGTTATACTATTTCTCCGGGTTGCTGGGATATATGGTATTGGCTTATTACCTGCGGACATATGCTTCGGAACCGAAAAGCTGGAACCTGCCGGTCGGCATCGCTTTATTGGCAGTGGGCTATTTCATCACCTGGTACGGCTTCCATGAACGGTTATCGACAGCCGAATATGTCCCGCAGCTGGAAATCACGTGGGGATACGAAACTATCAACGTAGCAATGGTGGCAACGGGTATTTTCCTGTTGGTCAAGAATATCCGGATCAAGAACCCGGATTCTTCCTGTGGAAAGCTGGTTACGGATATATCGATCAAGAGTTACGGGATTTACCTTGTACATATCATGTTGCTGAATCTGTTTTATGACCTGTTGAACAATCTGTCCGACAGCGCCATGATCAAAATTCCGGTAATCGCAATCTGTACTTTCATTACTTCTTATTTAGTAATCAAAGCCCTCTCCTATCTGCCGAAGAGCAAATACATAATCGGATAACCGACAATGGAGAATTGACAATTGACAATTACTTTCAGCCGATTCGAGCAGCGAGAAGCTAAATTGTCAATTGTCAATTGTTAATTATCAATTGTTCTCTATATAATCGACAATCCATGCACCGACCTCTTTCGTGCCATATTTCGCACCGCCTTCCACCTGGATTTCAGGGGTACGGACATTAGCGTCCAGAGAAGCATTCACTGCCTCGCGGATCAAAGCGCCTTCCGCCTTGCAACCAAAATACTCGAACAGCATGGCAACCGAAAGGATCTGTGCCAACGGGTTGGCGATATTCAATCCTTTAGCCTGTGGCCATGAGCCATGAATCGGTTCGAATACAGGAGTGCTTTCGCCCGTCGAAGCGGAAGGGAGCAAGCCCATCGAACCGCTGATGCAAGAGCCTTCATCCGTAAGGATATCACCAAACGTATTCTCCGTCACCATGACATCAAAGAATTTGGGTTCCTGGATCATACGCATGGCCGCATTGTCGACATACATGTAGTCGGTCTGAACTTCCGGATAAGAAGGAGCCATCTCTTGAGCGATCTGGCGCCACAGACGCGAAGAAGCCAGGACATTCGCCTTGTCGACCACCGTCAGATGTTTCTTCCGTTTCATGGCGTATTCGAAACCGACTTTCAAGATGCGCTCGATCTCAGGACGTGTGTACATATTGGTATCGTACGCCTTATCGTTATCCTGATATTTTTCCCCGAAATACATGCCTCCCGTCAGTTCACGGATGCACAGGAAATCCGCACCGTCCACCAAGTCGGCACGAAGCGGTGATTTATGCAGCAGGCACTTAAAGGTTTGTACGGGCCGGATATTCGCAAACAGCCCCAGTTTCTTACGCATAGCCAGCAATCCCTGTTCAGGGCGCACCTTGGCTGTCGGATCATTGTCGAACTTCGGATCGCCTACGGCAGAGAAGAGGACGGCATCCGCTTCTTTACAAATCCGGTACGTTTCTTCGGGGAAAGGGTCTCCCACCTTGTCGATAGCATCGGCCCCGCAAAGAGCATACTCATAACGGACTTCATGTCCGAATTTCTTACAAACGGCACTCATCACATCCACACCTTGTGCAGAGATTTCAGGACCGATCCCGTCACCGGGAAGTACAGCAATTCTAAAATTCATGATTTATGATTTATAATTTATGATTTATGATTTATGATTTATGCGTCGATGATAAATCATAAATCTTCACGCTTCTATCTTGTTCAACATCTTCAGTGTCGCCTTGATGGCAGCTTCTGTCTGGTCAGCATCGAGACCGCGGGTTTTAAAGTCCACTCCCGCATAATTCCAGCTGATGATGGTCTGTACAAAGGCATCGGTCCGTCCGCCGGGCGGTATGGAAACGGAGTAGTTGGTCAGCATCGGGAAAGGACGTCCCAGATCGGTATAGATCTTTCGCAGGGCACGTACGAAAGCATCGTATTGTCCGTCGCCGGAAGCCGACTCCTGGTAGGCTTCGCCGTTGATCTCTATCTTCAGGGTGGCGACCGGTTTCAGTCCCTGCGCCAAAGACAGGGAATAATTCAGGATGCGGATGCGCTGGTCGGCCATCGTATCGTGATGAAGCACATCGCTGATGATATACGGGAGATCTTCCGTCGTAACCATTTCTTTCTTATCACCCAGTTCGATAATCCGCTCGGTAACCTTGCGCATGGAATTTTCGTCGATATCGATTCCCAACGATTCGAGGTTCTTGCGGATATTCGCCTTGCCGGAAGTCTTGCCGAGGGCATATTCGCGGACACGGCCGAAACGTTCGGGTAGCAAGTCATTACAATACAGATTGTTTTTGCTGTCGCCGTCCGCATGGACGCCGGCGCATTGCGTAAAGACATGTTCCCCGATAATCGGTTTGTTGGGCGGGATATGAACGCCGGAGAAGGTTTCCACCAGACGGCTGGCGTAATTGATCCGCTCCTCCCTGAGCGTCGTCTCCACTCCCAACTGGTCTTTCAGCACGGCAAGCACACTGCTTAGCGGGGCATTCCCGGCACGCTCCCCCAATCCGTTCAACGTGGTATGAAGCCCTTCTATGCCGGCACGGACAGCGGAGTAGACATTGGCTACCGCCAGGTCGTAGTCGTTATGGGCATGGAAATCGAACTTCAGATCCGGATAGCGCGTAACCATTTCCTTACAATACTCGTAGGTATTGCCGGGGTTCAGGATGCCGAGCGTATCGGGCAGCATGAAACGCCGGATCGGCAGGTCGCGGAGCGAATCGACTGCTTGAAAGACATATTCAGGCGAGTTCTTGATACCGTTCGACCAATCTTCCAGATAGACGTTCACGGCGATCCCCCGTTCGGTCGCCAGGTTGATGACGGAACGTATATCGGCAAAATGCTGTTCGGGAGTCTTACGAAGCTGTTCCGTCACATGCTTGTAAGAACCTTTGCAGAGCAGGTTTACCACACGGCATCCGGCTGCTTCGATCCAGTCGAGCGAGACGTTGCCATCTACAAAGCCGAGCACTTCGAGCTTTTGCAGGTTTCCGGTACGTTCCGCCCAGGAAGCCACACGCTTCACGGCCTCAAACTCGCCGTCCGAGACACGCGCTGAAGCTATCTCCAGACGGTTCACACCCAAGTCGAGCAATGCCTGTGCAATACTCAGCTTCTCATGCGCCGCAAAAGAAACCCCCGATGTCTGTTCCCCGTCGCGCAGGGTGGTATCCATTATTTCGAGCATAATTATAAATTCTTGTTTCTATTAGTATGGGACACAGATGACACAGATTGGACAGATGAACGCAGATTTACTTTCGCCTAATCTGTGTCATCTGTGCCCCTTGTTAATACTTATCTCTCAATGTTTCGAACGCTTCGATCTTTGCCTTATTCGACAGCAAGTAGTCGATGTCATCGAGACCGTTTACCAGACAGTCTTTTTTGTAGGCGTTGATGTCGAAGTGCTCGCTCTTACCCGTGGCCTTGTTGGTTATGGTTTGGGCGGGCAGGTTGACTTCGACTTCTGTTGCAGGATCGGCATAGATAGAGTCGAAAAGCTCGGCCAAGAACGGTTCGCTTACGACAACCGGAAGGACGAAGTTATTCAGCTCGTTGTTTTTGTGGATGTCGGCAAAGAAGCTGCTGACAACCACACGGAATCCGTAATCGGCAATCGCCCAAGCTGCATGCTCGCGGCTGGAACCCGAACCGAAGTTCTTTCCTGCCACCAGTATCTGACCGCTATAGGTCGGGTCGTTCAAGACAAACGATTCGATTTTGTTGCCCTGCTTGTCGTACCGCCAATCCCGGAAGAGGTTTTCGCCGAAACCTTTCTTGTCGGTTGCTTTCAGGAAGCGAGCCGGGATGATCTGGTCCGTATCCACATTCTCCAAAGGAAGGGGGACGCAAGTAGATGTTATGATGTTGAATTTCTGTTTCATCTCTTTATTTGATTTTATCGTTTAAATATTTGATTTCACACTGACACCGTGTGTAACGTTACACACCCTTTCTTCATAAGAATGTCCGCGGATCGGTAATCTCGCCCGTTACGGCGGCAGCGGCGGCAACCAACGGTCCGGCGAGGATCGTGCGTGCGCCCGGTCCCTGGCGTCCTTCGAAGTTACGGTTGCTTGTCGAAACGGCATATTTCCCTGCCGGGATCTTGTCATCGTTCATTGCCAGACAAGCCGAACATCCCGGTTGACGCAACCGGAAACCGGCTTCTTCAAATATCTTGTCCAACCCTTCTTCGCGGATCTGCGCATCTACCATCCAGGAACCGGGAACCAGCCAGGCAATCACATGACCGGCTTTCTTCCGTCCCTTTACAATGGAAGCGAAAGCACGGAAGTCCTCGATACGGCCATTGGTACAAGAGCCCAAGAAAACATAGTCGATCTTCTTACCCAGCAATGATTCACCCGGTTCGAAGCCCATATACCCCATTGATTTCATAAAAGAGGCTTTCTCCACTTCGTTCATGCCCTCGGCAGTCGGGATATGTCCGGTGACCCCCATTCCCATACCCGGATTGGTTCCATACGTTACCATCGGTTCGATATCGGCAGCATCAAACAAAATCTCTTTGTCAAACACGGCATCGTCACCGCTCTTCAGCGTTTTCCAATAGGCAACCGCCTTTTCCCATTCTTCACCCACCGGAGCGTTTTCACGTCCCTTGAGATAAGCAAAGGTTGTTTCGTCGGGAGCGATCATCCCTCCGCGTGCCCCCATTTCGATAGAGAGGTTGCACAAGGTCAGGCGGCCTTCCATCGTCAGGCTGCGGATCGCCGAACCTCCATATTCGATGAAATAGCCGGTGGCGCCGCTGGTCGTCACTTTCGACATGATATAGAGAGCGACATCCTTTGCCGTCACTCCTTTTCCCAAATTACCTTCCACACGGATGCGCATGGTTTTCGGTTTTGCCTGCAAGATGCACTGCGAAGCCATCACCATCTCCACTTCACTGGTTCCGATACCGAAGGCAACGGCCCCGACCGCTCCGTGCGTGGAAGTGTGCGAGTCGCCACAAACGATAGTCATTCCCGGCAAGGTCAGACCGCGTTCGGGTCCTACCACATGGATGATGCCGTTCCGTTCATCCATCATCCCATAATGAGTCAGACCGAAATCGGCAGCATTCTTTGCTAACGTATCGACTTGGTTCTTCGAAACAGGATCTTCGATCGGTTTATCCTGATCGTGTGTCGGCGTGTTATGGTCCGGCATGCAATAGATACGTTCCGGACGGAGCGGTTTCAAACCACGTCGGCGCATACCGGCAAAAGCCTGCGGACTGGTCACCTCATGACAGTACAATCTGTCGATGTAAAGCTGTGTGGGTCCCTCTTCGATTTTCGCTACCACGTGGGAATCCCAGATTTTATCGAATAATGTATTCATATTTGATTTATGATTTCAGATTTATGATTTCACAAATTTATTAATTGCATCGATAAATGCCTCTACAGAAGCTGCAATAATATCGGTATTAGCTGCAAAACCGTAATAACGGTTTCCTTCGTATTCGACCTGCATATGCACTTTACCCATGTCGTCACTGCCTTTGTTGATCGCCTGGATCAGGAATTCCTGGATCGTCATCGTACGGTGGATTATGGATTTCACCGCTTTGATAGCCGCATCGACAGGGCCGTTGCCTGAAGCGGCAGCTTCGAACTTCTCGCCTGCGATATTCAAGCAAACGCTGGCCACGGACTGCAACCCGACACCGGAGGTCACCTGCAAATATTCCAACTTGATGCGGTGCATAGCCGTGCGGTCCTTTCCGGCAAGCATCAGTACATCGTCGTCGTTGATATCTTTCTTGCGATCGGCCAGTTTCAAGAATTCTTCATAAACCTTGTCCAGCTTTTCCTGCGACAGTTCGACACCTAACACCTGTAAGCGATGTTTCAATGCCGCACGTCCGCTACGGGCGGTCAGTACGATTGCGTTATCGTCGATTCCCACATCTTTGGGGTCGATGATTTCATAACTTTCACGGTTCTTCAAGACGCCGTCCTGATGGATGCCGGAAGAATGGGCGAACGCGTTACGTCCGACAATCGCCTTATTAGGCTGGATCGGCATATTCATCAGGCTGGATACCATACGGCTGACACCGTAAATCTTCGTCGTATTGATATTGGTGATAATGTCGCGTTCTTTGTGACTTTTGAAGATCATTGCTATTTCTTCCAAAGACGTATTTCCGGCACGTTCACCGATACCGTTCATCGTGACCTCCACCTGACGGGCTCCGTTCAGCACGCCCTGTACGGTGTTGGCAGTCGCCATCCCCAGGTCATTATGGCAATGGGTCGAAAGGATCGCGTTTTCGATACCGTCCACATGTTCCATCAGATACTTGATTTTCGCGCCATATTCGTCCGGCAGGCAATAACCGGTCGTATCGGGGATATTCACCACCGTAGCCCCTGCCTTGATGACAGCTTCTACAACACGTGCCAGATATTCGTTGTCCGTACGTCCGGCATCCTCGCAATAGAACTCGATGTCTTCCACATATTTCTTAGCATATTTGGTAGCGGCAATGGCGCGTTCCAGAATTTCCTCGCGATTGGAATTGAATTTGTATTTGATATGGGAATCAGAAGTTCCGATACCGGTATGGATACGTCCGCGCTTGGCAAATTTCAGGGCTTCGGCCGCCACATCGATATCTTTTTCCACCGCACGGGTAAGCGCACAGATCGTAGGCCAGGTCACGGCTTTTGATATTTCAACAACACTATTGAAATCTCCCGGACTCGATACGGGGAAACCGGCTTCTATCACATCGACCCCCAGTTCTTCCAGTGCTTTGGCGACCTGGATCTTTTCAATACTGTTTAACTGGCAACCCGGCACCTGTTCACCGTCGCGTAATGTCGTGTCGAAAATAAATAATCTGTCTGACATAGTTCTTATCGTCTTAAATTAATACCTATTCTTAATTCTTAAAATGAAAAAAGCCTCTCTCACAAGGAAGTGAGAAAGGCTTTTTCATATCTTAATGCCCAGCAAAGCATACACAGTCTCACTTCCTATCCCGTTCCCAGAGTAGAATAATATTTAGAGAAATAATGAGACTGTTTAGCATTTCCTGTTTCATCTTGTCCTTTAACTTGTTTTTGTTTGAACGCTGCAAAGATACGGCCTTTTTCCAAACCGCCAAATATAATTCGGAGTTTTTTATCGGCATTTCCTTATAAAACGTAAGACAAATACAGAAGATCGACTTCAATTCATAATCCGAGATCTACTTATCGAACTGCATCCGCTCTATTCCTTATGGAGAATTGATCCAGTACTTTCCCGTCCACATCCACGACCTGTATTTTCAGTTCTTTCGGATCGGCAGTCGCTTTCAGGACAGCCGTATTGGAATTGACGATAATCGGGAACGGTGTCCGGTCCGTTGCCTCCTGATGGATGAAACGGTGGAGGTGGCCGCACAGCATCACGTCCGGCTTGGCATCGCGCAGCAAAGGCATGAATTTATTCTCCACTTCCAGGTTTCCATGCCAGCCCCCGATCGGCGGGATATGGGCAACGACGATCTTGAACGGCGCTTCCTTATATTCTTTACTATCCAATACCTGACGCAACCATTCCGCCTGTTCCGTCCGGTATTCGTCATAAACCGTTATGCCGGCATACTCGATATCGGAATCCGGTTTATCCTCCCCCGTATCGAGGATCACGAAACAGATCGGGCCTTGCCGGAACATATAGTAGATATTCCCTTCTTTCGGAGAAAAGTAACGCTGGAATTCGGTTGCAAAAGCACCGCGCGTTTCATGGTTGCCTCTCGTATAATACATCGGGATCTCGGAGGCGAACAGCTTGGCCGCCGTATCCATAAAACCGTCGAAGATATGATTCTCCTCATTGAAGACCGACACCATATCGCCGTTGAAAAGGAAGAAATCCGTCTTTTCCAGATCGCATTTTGAAACCAGGTTCGTCAGAACGTCATTCCTGCCATGTATATCGTTCACCATCGCAAATGAGACGGCATTATCCGCCGGATCGCTCGTCTTGAACACCAACGGCTTTTTGGAGTAAACGTCAGTGGAGGCATAGTTCCCATAGATAACCTTATGTCCGACATGGCTCAATACTTCTTGTACGAAGACGCGATAGCGATAGTTCGTGCCCGGCTTAAGCCCTTTAATCTTCACGGTATGGATCGTAGATGTGTTCTTTACTCCGTTACGGGCATCGTAATGCTTGGGACGTTCGGCGGCATAAAAGTTCGTATCATCATCCGGCGCCAGCTCCACCCAACCGACAGACGGCTTATCCGACAGCCATACGATCGTCACTTCATCAGCCCCCAGATTCTGCAAATAAGGACCATGCACCAACCGGATATTCGACTCTACCGCTCCTGCAAAGCTAACCGACAGCCAAAGAAACGCTATTAAAACTTGAAATCTTTTCATGATATAAAACTATTTAAGTTATTCAGGCTACGAAAATACCGCTTCCAGCCTATAAACACTTGACTAAAATCAGTGTTTATAGATGTAACCCGTCCAAAAGTAGTAAAAAAACAAACACGGATATACAAGGCAAGAATGGTTTTCATCCCTATAGCCTTATATATCCGTGTCTAAAATTATCCAGAAAGCGCTACTTTCCTTTTTTACCTATCAATTATTTTCCGGGCGCAATTTGCGGACAACCGCACCCGCACGCCACATTTCGCTTTCGCGCAATGCTGCCAGTTCTTTTTCCAAGCCTTCGCGATAATCCGGTTTGCTGTTCGTATCGATAGAACGCTGCGCTTCGTTGCCACAGGCGACCTCACGATATAATTTCTCAAATACAGGCTTGACGGCATCGTGGAACGGGCCCATCCAGTCCAAAGCGCCACGCTGTGCAGTCGTAGAGCAGTTTGCATACATCCAGTCCATTCCATTTTCTGCAAACAGCGGCATCAAAGACTGCGTCAGTTCTTCGACCGTTTCATTAAAAGCTTCAGATGGTTCGTGGCCATTTTCACGCAGTGTCTCGTATTGGGCCAACAGCAAGCCCTGGATAGCTCCCATCAAAGTGCCACGTTCGCCGGTCAGGTCGGAATAAACTTCCTTCTTGAATGTCGTTTCGAACAGATAACCGGAACCCACGCCGATACCTAAAGCGATCACACGGTCCCAAGCTTTGCCTGTCGCATCCTGGAAGATTGCATAGCTGGAGTTCAGGCCACGTCCTTGCAGGAACATGCGGCGCAAAGAAGTACCGGAACCCTTCGGTGCGATCAGGATCACGTCGACATCAGCTGGAGGGATGATATTGGTACGTTCCTTGTAGGTGATAGCAAAGCCGTGAGAGAAATACAACGCCTTGCCCGGAGTCAGGTATTTCTTGATACGCGGCCAGCATTCGATCTGGGCGGCGTCGGAAAGCAGGACCTGTATGATGGTTGCTTTTTCGCAAGCTTCTTCGATACCGAACAATGTTTCACCCGGAACCCAACCGTCGGCTACGGCCTTGTCATACGTCTTGCCGGGACGCTGTCCTACGATAACGTTGAAACCGTTGTCACGCAAGTTCAAGCTCTGTCCAGGACCCTGAACGCCGTAACCGATAACTGCGATCACTTCATCTTTCAATACTTCTCTTGCCTTTTCCAACGGAAATTCTTCGCGGGTTACTACGTTCTCGTCAACACCGCCAAAATTCATTACTGCCATTTTCTTTTACTATTAAATGTAATGTGTGTTAATAAAATAATTCTTTGTTTGTTCAACGCCATGTAACGGCGGCACGACAGATCGCTTTGCCTTCGTTACAGATCGCCATATCGTATTTTCCGGCATCCGCCTCCTTCTTGTGCAACATGAGCTCCATCCCATATTTGCCCTCGGACTGGTAGGCGATTTCGAAACGTTTGATATCTTTCGTCTTGAACAGGTCCAGATCGAACAGATCCAAGAGATGTTCCATATACTTGATGCTATTCAGGTGGCCGTTGATGTCGAGATCGCTGTACTTAATGACATAAGGGATTCCTTCCGTATCATTCTCCACTGCCGCAATCTTTCCCGGCTTCTCGATCGGGCAGGGACGATCCGTGACATAAGCGCTCAGCCCGGCGACATCCAGCAGGGTCGGCCGGCGTGTTTCCACATCGATGGCCGCCCAGATAGAGCGGGCATAGCCGAATGTCTTACCGCCAGCATCCACCAGCTCGAAACAACGGCTGGTAAAGAGTCGGCCGACTTCGTCCACCCAGGTATACAGAGTTATGGGCTCGGACATGGCAGGATATTCGATCATTTCGATTGCCAGGCGGGAAAGCACCCAGGCAGTATGCCGTTCCGACATATCGTTGAAGCCGAACCCGCGTTCGGCGGCATGGGAGGATGCGACATGTATCAGGTAGTTCCCGATCATCGGGATCGTCACGCGTCCACGGAAATCCAACAGGTACGGTTCCGTGACGAAATGAAATTCTCCTACTTTGTTTTTGTCCATAATTCTATGCTTTTGCCGGGGCGGTTCGCGAACCGCCCGCACGTTATTGTTGTCTGTTTTGTTTTTCCTGCAATTTGCGTTCCATTTCGGCCAGCATGTCGCTCAGACGTTCGACACGGCTTTTTGTGATCGCAACGCGACCGGAACGAATGAACTGCAAGACACCGATCGTCTCGCTCAACTCTTTGAAGAGGGCTTGCGTTTCATCATAATGCCCGCTCTTTTCGAGAACGACACACGTTTCGTTCATTTCGAGAATACGGGCGTTATATTTACGGATCAGATCCTCGACCGTCCCCATCTTGATGAACAGTTCGGTACTCAACTTATAAAGGGCGATCTCCTGGAAAACCAGATCTTCATCCGTATTGTAATAAGCCTTCAGGATATCCACCCGCTTGTCGATCTGCTTCACGACCTTGTCAATCATATCCTCATCGGCAAATGTCGTGATCGTGAACTTGTGTATGCCTTGTATGGCGGAAGGTGAAACGGAAAGCGTCTCGATGTTCAACTGCCGGCGCGTAAAGATAATCGTAATCTGGTTCAGAAGACCTACTGTATTCTCCGAAAAGATAATAACGGTATATAATTTTTTTGTTGTCATAGCATCACCTCCTTACTTATCACCTAATATCATGTTTGTCACGCTTCCTCCGGCAGGAACCATCGGATATACCATGCCGCACGCTTCCACGTTGGCAACCAGCACATACGCCCCGTCATGGTTCAACATCTCGGCGATCGCCTCATCCAGTTCCTCCCGTTTTTCCACAGCGCGGCTGGCAATACCGTATGCTTTCGCAATCGCAACGAAATCGGGGTTCTCCATGATCGTATTCGAATAGCGCTCGTGGAAGAACAGCTCCTGCCACTGGCGTACCATCCCCAAGAAATTATTATTGAGGATAATGATTTTCACGTCCAGTTTTTCCTGCATGATGGTTCCCAACTCTTGGATCGTCATCTGCATCCCGCCGTCGCCGGTAAAGAAGCAGACCGTACGGTCGGGCGCACCGAACTTGGCCCCCATAGCGGCCGGAAGGCCAAAGCCCATCGTCCCCAGACCGCCCGAAGTAACCACGCTGCGAGTGCGTTTATATTTGAAATAGCGGACTCCCATCATCTGGTTCTGTCCGACATCCGTCACCAGGACGGCATCGTTGCCGGTCGCCTCGGACACTTTCCGGACGACTTCGCCCATTTTCAGCGGCCCGCTTGCCGGACACAATTCCTTGTCGATCACCTTTTCATATTCTTCCTGCGCATCCGGCTCGAACTCGGCATTCCACTCCGGACGCTTCCGTTCATCCAGCAAGGCGGTTATCATCGGGATGGTATGCTTGGCGTTTCCGAGCACCTTCACGTCGACCGGTACATTTTTCCCGATCTCCGAATTATCGATATCGAGATGGATCACTTTCGCCTGCTTGGCGTATGTCTTCAAGTCGCCTGTGACACGGTCGTCGAAACGCATACCGATAGCGATCAGCACGTCGCATTCGTTAGTCTTCCTGTTTGGCCCGACATTACCATGCATACCCAGCATACCTTTATTCAAAGGGAAATCGGAAGGCAACGCCGACAAGCCGAGAACGGTCGAACCGGCAGGAATGTCATTCTTCATCAGAAACGCCTTCAACTCTTCTTCGGCACCTCCCAGCAGGACACCTTGTCCGACCAGACAGAAAGGTTTCTCCGCTTTATTGATCAATGCGGCGGCTGTCCTGATCCGGTCCTGGTTAATATCCGGTTCCGGTTGGTAGCTGCGGACAAAATCCACTTTCTTATATTCATAATCCACCCATCCGACTTGGGCATCCTTTGCCAAATCGAGCACGACAGGTCCCGGACGTCCGGTAGAAGCGATATAGAAAGCACGTGAAACAGCCCACGCAATCTCTTCCGGTTTACGGATCTGGTAGGCCCATTTAGTGATCGGTTGCGTAATGCCGATCACATCGACTTCCTGGAAAGCGTCGGTTCCGAGCAATGGAGAAGGAACCTGTCCGGCGATGACCACCATCGGCGTACTGTCCATCAGCGCATCAGCGATGCCGGTAATGGTATTCGTCGCGCCGGGTCCTGAAGTAACCAACGTCACCCCTACTTTGCCGGATACACGGGCATACCCCTGTGCAGCATGCGTCGCCCCTTGTTCGTGACGCACCAAAACATGTTTCAATTTATCCCTGTAATCGTACAAACTATCGTAAATAGGGATCGCCTGTCCGCCGGGATAACCGAAGATCGTATCTACCCCTTCAGCTATCAGTGACTTCAGCAAAGCCTCCGAACCGGTTATCTTATGTTTCTCCATATCTCTTTATTTTAGTCTTGTGTTTAATCTTCTACTACTCTCACTCCTCCCTTATCGGCCGAGCTAACCATCTTGCCATAAGCTCTCAAAGCTTTCGAAACGACCCGTTCACGGTGAGGAGGCGTAAAGGCTTTCGTGCCGCGGGCTTCTTCCGCTTTACGGCGCTCTGCCAGTTCAGCATCGCTGACCTTCACATTTATCGTACGTTCGGGGATATCGATCTCGATTATATCGCCGTCTTTCACCAAACCGATCGCTCCACCTGCCGCCGCTTCGGGAGAGATATGTCCGATGGAAAGGCCGGAAGTACCGCCGCTGAAACGACCGTCCGTAATCAGCGCACACTCCTTGCCTAAATGGCGGCTCTTTATATAGGAAGTGGGATAAAGCATTTCCTGCATGCCCGGACCGCCTTTCGGTCCTTCGTGTGTGATCACAACCACATCACCCGAAACCACTTTTCCGCCGAGGATGCCTTCGCAAGCCGCATCCTGTGAATCGAATACTTTTGCAGGGCCGGCAAACTTCCAGATACTTTCATCCACACCGGCCGTCTTGACCACGCATCCGTCCAGTGCGATATTCCCTTTCAGGACGGCCAAGCCGCCGTCTTTGGAATAAGCATGTTCGATGTCACGGATACATCCGGCGGCACGGTCGGCATCCAGTTCCTTATAGTAGGTTTCCTGCGATCCCATCCGGATACTGAAACGACGGGCGGGAGCGCTCTTGTATTTCCTGACAGCCTCGTCCGTCACATTCGGGGAGGTGATTGCAAATTTATCAACGGCTTCGGCAAGCGTCATACCGTCCACACGCCTTACACTTCCGTCTACCAGGCCGCCTTTCAGCAATTCGTTCATAATCCCCATGATGCCGCCGGCACGGTTTACATCCTGGACATGATAGGTGTGCGTGTTGGGAGCTACCTTGCAAAGGCAAGGAGTCTTGCGGGAAAGCATATCGATATCGTCCATCGTGAAGTCCGCTTCCGCTTCCTGAGCAATAGCCAACAGATGGAGGACTGTGTTCGTAGAACCGCCCATCGCGATATCCAATGACATGGCATTCAGGAAAGCCTGGCGGGTGGCGATACTACGGGGAAGAACCGACTCATCACCGTCGCGATAGTATTTATAGGCATTTTCTACAATCTGCCGGGCAGCATCGCGGAACAGTTGCGTACGATTTGCGTGCGTAGCGACGATCGTCCCGTTGCCCGGAAGAGCCAGCCCGATCGCTTCGTTCAGGCAGTTCATCGAGTTGGCCGTGAACATACCGGAACAGCAACCGCATCCCGGACAGGCATTCCGTTCCACCTGTGCGATCCGTTCATCGCTGACTGAAGTGTCGGCCGATTCGATCATGGCATCGATCAAATCCAAGTGACGGTTATCCAGTTCACCGGCTTCCATCGGGCCGCCGGAAACAAAGATCGTCGGGATATTGAGCCGCATGGACGCCATCAGCATCCCCGGCGTGATCTTGTCGCAATTGCTGATGCAGACCATCGCATCGGCTTTGTGGGCATTTACCATATACTCGACACTGTCCGCAATAATATCACGTGAAGGGAGCGAATAGAGCATTCCGTCATGTCCCATCGCGATACCGTCGTCGATCGCAATCGTATTGAACTCGGCGGCAAAACAACCTAACTTTTCGATCTCCGCCTTTACCTGTTGTCCGATCTCATGCAAATGGACATGACCGGGCACAAACTGGGTAAACGAATTCACAATCGCTATAATCGGTTTGCCGAACTGCTCTTCTTTCAGGCCGTTGGCACGCCACAAAGCACGGGCTCCGGCCATGCGCCTGCCCTCTGTACTGTATGAACTTCTTAACGGATTCTTCATCATATCATTTGTTATTTTCGGACGGCCCACAAACCGCCCCTCTGTTTATTTTCTTACATTATCATATATTAAAAAAGCCCTTCTCTATATGGAGAAAGGCTTAAGAAATATCTTTATACGACTTCACAACTTCTTACACACCTTTCTCCTTACCTGCTAATGACTAGAAGGACCACCACGAGAATAATATGCAATACGTTGTTCATCATCTTTTCTTACGTCTTTATTTTTGTTTGACGCTGCAAATGTAGAACAATAATTCATACCGTCAAAGAAATTAAAAGAAAAATATCAATTTATCTTACATTTCTCAAGCAAAGAAACAAGATGGGCTTGCAGTTTAACACTTTCAGCAAGCGACACCAGCCTTGTTTTCACCATACAGCTTAAATGGAAAATCGCACATCTTATTATAATAGCATATATCATCTCCCGAATCCCGAAAACAGGTACACTTATTGTCATATGCCTACTTATTGTACGGTTTCCTTAATTACCCGCTGGTCCAAATCGAAACAGTAGCGCATGAATTTTAGTTTTCCAGCCCATTTATTTCAAATTTCCCGCAAGGGTAATATTTTTTAATAGTATCTTTGACCCCTGTCAATTCAGAACTTATATACAAATGAAACAATACAACTTTGACGAAATCATCGAGCGTAGGGGGACGAACTGTGTCAAGTTCGATAACCTGAAAGAACGTTTCGGGAATGAGAACCTTACCCCCCTTTGGGTAGCCGACATGGATTTCCGGACACCGGACTTTATTGTCAACGCGATCAAGAAGCGCCTGGAGCATGAGATTTTCGGGTACACATTCGATTCGGATTCCTATTATAACAGCATCATCGAATGGGTACATTATAAACATAACTGGAAAATCCGCCGCGAATGGCTTAGTTACATCCCAGGCATCGTAAAGGGAATCGGTTTCGTTTTGCAATGCTTCACACAACCGGGCGACAAAGTCATTATCCAGCCACCGGTTTACCACCCTTTCCGTATTGTCCCGGAAAGCATGCACCGTGAGGTTGTTTACAATCCGCTTAAAATGGTAGACGGCGCTTATGAGATGGATTTCGAGAATCTTGAATCGGTTATCGATGAGCATTGTAAAGTTCTGATCCTTTGCAATCCTCATAATCCTGGGGGAATCGTCTGGGGAAAAGACACGCTGGCCAAACTGGCAGAGGTTTGCGCCAGACACGATATACTCGTTATCTCCGATGAAATCCATGCGGAGATGGCTTATCCGCAATATACGCATCATCCGTTTGCGACTGTTTCAGAAACAGCGGCCGATTGCAGTATTACTTTCATGGCTCCGAGCAAGACCTTCAATATTGCCGGAATCGTCACCTCCTATTCGATCATTCCTAATGCGGAAACACGCGAAAAATTCTATTCCTTCATGGAAGCGGGAGAATTCAATGCCGGAACGATCTTTGCCTATACGGCAACAGAAGCAGCTTACACATACGGAGCCGAATGGTTGCAACAGATGCGGATGTATATCACGGAAAATGTGCGTTTCGTAGATGAATATTGCAAATCCAAACTCCCTAAGATCAAAGTCTATCCACCACAGGCCTCTTTCCTCATATGGCTGGATTGCCGTGACTTGAAACTAAGCCAGCCTGAACTGGTGAGCTTGTTCCAGGATAAAGCCGGCTTATTGCTGAATGACGGAAGCATGTTCGGCCCCGGAGGTGAAGGATATATGCGTTTGAACATCGGTTGTCCGCGTTCCGTCCTGTCTTCGGCTTTAGACACTTTAAAGAAAGTTATAGACAAGAAATAACGGTTTCCAAGCAGACAAGTCGGAAATTATGCGTAGATTTGTCATCGTTTTATTTATCACAAATACAATTACAAATGAAAATTACAGCAAATAAGTTCGTTGCAGTTACTTACGATCTGAACGTAGGCGAAGGCGAAGAACGCGAATTGATGGAAAGAGCAACAGCCGAAACACCTCTGAAATTCATCTTTGGTACAGGCGCTATGCTCCCCGCTTTTGAAGACGCTCTGAAAGGACTGGAAGTAGGCGACAAATTTAACTTCTCTATAGCTCCGGCTGATGCATACGGCGAGTATGTGGAGGAACACGTACTGGATCTTCCGAAGAATATTTTCGAGGTAGACGGCAAGTTCGACTCGGAAATGGTCAAAGAAGACAACACGATCCCGATGATGGACTCGAACGGTAACCGCATGAACGGTACTGTAGTAGAAGTAAAAGAAGATGTAGTCGTTATGGACTTCAACCATCCGTTGGCAGGCGAAACACTGCATTTCAACGGTGAAGTCATCGATGTACACGAACCGACAGCTGAAGAAATCGCAGCCCTTTCTGCTCCGGCAGGTGGATGTGATTGCGGATGCGAAGATTGCGGAAGCGATTGCGGCGACCACAAACACGAAGGTGGATGCGGATGCGGAGGATGCAAGTGAATACATTCGGAAACATTTACAGACTGACCTCTTTCGGTGAATCGCATGGTCCCGGCATCGGGGGCGTAATAGACGGATGCCCTGCCGGTATCGAATTGGATACGGCTTTTATCCAGAGTGAACTGAACCGCCGTAAACCGGGACAATCCAAAATCACGACTCCCCGCAAGGAGGACGACGAAGTACAGTTCCTTTCCGGTATTTACGAAGGAAAAACGACAGGGACTCCGATCGGTTTCATCATCTGGAACAAGAACCAGCACTCGGCCGACTACGACAATATGAAGAGCGTCTATCGTCCTTCCCATGCCGACTACACCTACCAGACCAAATACGGAATCCGCGACCCGCGCGGCGGCGGACGTTCATCGGCACGTGAAACGATCGCCCGTTGCGTAGCCGGAGCAATTGCCAAACTGGCTCTTCGCCAGAAAGGTATCCGGATCCAGGCATTTACTTCGCAGGTCGGAAACATCCGACTAAGCGGCTCGTATATGGACTACGACCTAAGCAAGGCGGAAGACACGGCCGTACGTTGTCCGGACCCGGCGACCGCCGCAGAAATGGAGGCTTTGATCGCCGAGGTGAAATCCAAAGGAGATACGATCGGCGGCGTAATCACTTGCGTGGCACAGGGAGTTCCCGTCGGTTTGGGCGAACCGGTATTCGGAAAGCTACATGCGGTATTGGGACATGCTATGTTGACAATCAATGCCGTAAAAGGTTTCGAGTATGGCGACGGCTTCGAAGCGGCCTTATATCGCGGATCGGAACGGAACGACCGTTTCTTCAATGACAACGGACACATCAACACGCACACGAATCATTCCGGAGGCATACAGGGCGGCATCTCGAACGGACAGGATATTTATTTCCGTGTCGCCTTCAAATCGGTTGCTACCATCCTGATGGAACAGGAAACCGTCAATATGGAAGGCGAGGACACGATCCTGAAAGCTCGCGGACGCCATGATCCGTGCGTTTTACCCCGAGCTGTCCCCATTGTCGAATCAATGACGGCAATGACACTGCTCGATTACTTGCTAATACAGAAAACAAGGGAATAAATAATGTGCCAATGAAGATAGCAACAGTTTGCATTTTCATTGGCACACTACTCGTGGTGATAGGGTTCGTTATTCAGAATTGTCATCGCCCGATAGATCTGCTCGATAAAGATCAGGCGGATCATCTGGTGGGAAAAAGTCATTTTGCTTAAAGATATTTTCTCAACGGCGGACTTATAAACGGCATCGCTGAAGCCATACGGGCCACCGACAACAAAAACCAGGCGCTTCGGGACCGTATGCGTCTTTCTTTCTATATAGGCGGAAAACTGCATCGAGGTGAACTCTTTTCCTTTCTCATCCAACAAAACCAAATAGTCGCCCGGTTGTAATGTTTTCAGAATCAACTCGCCTTCCTTCTCTTTCTGTTGGGATTCGGAAAGATTCTTGGCGTTCTTGATATCAGGGATCACTTCCATTTCAAAAGGAATATAATGAACCAAGCGGTTCTTGTACTCATTGATCGCTTCCACAAAATAGCCGGCATCCGTCTTGCCGATCACAATCAGTGCAATTTTCATTCGTTTACATTTTAGAGATTGAGGACGCTAAATTACAGGAAAAAATACATACCTTTGCACGATAATACTCACAAAAAGAGGAGAAAGTTTATGAAACGATTATTTCTGACGTTGGCATTGGTTCTCTCGGTTCTGAGTGTAATGGCCGCCGATATCCTTCCGATATCGAACGCTTTTAAAGGAGGCAACGCCTCGTCGCTCAGCGGATCAATGGACAAGGAAGTCGACATGGCCCTACCGGGTTCATCCAAAAAGTGCAACGCAAACGACGCTGTTTCAATGCTGAATGCCTTCTTCGGAGGGAACAAGCCGACAGGATTCACAGTCGTCCATCATGCTGATAAAAAAGAGAATGGTTTCTTTGTCGGCAAACTGCCTACTTCATCCGGTGAATATCGTGTAAACGTGACATACCGTGCAGAAGGGAACAAAGCGATTATACAGTCTATCAGAATTGAATAAAAAGATCTTATGATTTATAATTTATGATTTATGCCTTGTCGCATATAATTCGAATTATAAATCATAAATCATAAATCAACAGTAACATGAACGTACAAGAGACAAAAGAACAACTGATTGCGGAACTGATCCGCCTGGCATTTGCAGAAGATATAGGTGATGGCGACCATACGACTTTATGTTGCATTCCGGCAACGGAAATGGGGAAGAGCCAGCTGATCGTGAAGGAAGACGGCGTATTGGCCGGTGTCGAAATGGCTGAACGTATTTTCCATACATTCGATCCGGATCTGAAAATGACGACATTCATCCACGACGGAGCCGAAGTGAAGAAAGGCGATATCGCTTTTGTAGTCGAAGGCAAGGTACAGTCTTTGTTGCAAACCGAACGCCTGATGCTCAACGTCATGCAGCGCATGAGCGGTATTGCGACCACGACACGCAAATATGTCAAGGCATTGGAAGGGACGAAAACACGCGTGCTGGATACGCGTAAAACGACTCCGGGCCTGCGCATGGTCGAGAAAGAAGCGGTTAAAATCGGTGGCGGCGTCAACCATCGTATCGGGTTGTTCGATATGATTTTGCTGAAGGACAACCATGTGGACTTTGCCGGCGGTATCGAAGCGGCCATCACACGTTGCCACCAGTATCTGAAAGAGAAAAACAAGGATTTGAAGATCGAAATCGAGGTTCGTAACTTCGACGAGTTGCAGGAAGCAATGCGTGTCGGCGGTATCGACCGTATCATGCTGGACAACTTCAATATCGAGAATACGAAGAAAGCCGTCGAAATGGTTGCCGGACGTTATGAGCTGGAATCTTCGGGTGGCATCACATTCGCCACACTTCGCGATTATGCCGAATGCGGTGTGGATTATATCTCGGTCGGAGCCCTGACACACTCTGTCAAGGGGCTGGATATGAGCTTCAAGGCTTGCTAAAGATATTTACTCCGATAAAATAGATGGCGTAAGGATTTTTACTTATCTTTACGCCATCATTCATATCTAATCAGAACAACTATGAAACAAATCCCCAAAAATCCCTCTTCCCACAAGAAGAAACAGCCAAAAGGAATCTCTCCCAAAGTATTAAAAGCAATCTATATAGAAGCCGGACAATACACATTGGACCTCTCCAAATTAGTTTTCGGCGGTATAATATTAACGATGATCATAAATGCAGAAATGAACAAAATCGCTATTTTTGCAGGTGGATGCATAACAGTCATAGCATTAACAACTGTAGGATTCATCCTATACAAAAAAGGAAAGGAGTAATCATGTTAGAAACCATATTATTATCAATTCTGTTTGGGACAATCTCATTAGCTTGTCTTATTTTCCTTATCTTCATCCGGACTCCGAAAGGAAAGAGATGGTTCAACGGCGAATATTGAACCTCCATCATACCTATTCCGGGGGCGAACGACCTCGCCCCTACGAAATACGCGTTACGACGCCCTCCTCTAACAGGTATTGCTGGTTGCTCTCCGGGCATGTGGCGATACCTTTTTCATTGAAGGAGAGGCGATGCCCGTACTCGCTTACCCAACCGATCCGACGGGAAGGGTTGCCGACCACCAAAGCATAAGGCGGAATATCTTTGGTGACCACGGCCCCTGCGCCGATCATGGCATATTCGCCGATCGTATGCCCGCAAACGATCGTTGCATTCGCACCGATAGAAGCTCCTTTGCCGACATGTGTCTTCAAATATCGGTCTTTACGGGAAACGGCACTGCGGGGATTGACCACATTTGTAAAAACGCAGCTGGGTCCTAAAAAGACGTCATCCCCGCAAGTCACGCCGGTATAGACGGAAACATTGTTCTGCACCTTCACATTACTTCCTAAGACGACCTGCGGAGAAATCACGACATTCTGTCCGATATTGCAATTCCGACCGATTGTACACCCCGGCATAATATGGGAAAAATGCCAGATGCGCGTGCCGTCGCCGATCGTGCATCCGGGATCGATAACGGCTGTTTCGTGTGCCTGATAAGCTGCCATTTATTTATAGATTAAGAAGATTGTCGGTTTCTTGCTCAGATCGGGGACCTTTCCGGCCCATTCTTTGACGGGACGCGTATGGATATATTCGTCTTCGCAAGTGATATTCGAAGCAATGCACAATTTGGTCGAAGGACGGCACGTGCGGATCAACTCCTCCGCCAATTTATTATTGCGGTAAGGCGTTTCGATGAACAGCTGCGTCTGGTTCTCCGAATAGATGCGCCCTTCCAGCTTCTTGATCGCATTCGTACGCTGCGAAGCGTCGATCGGCAGATAGCCGTGAAAGGCAAAGCTCTGCCCGTTAAAGCCGGAGCCCATCACCGACATCAGGATCGAAGAAGGGCCGACCAGCGGAACCACCTTGTAATTTTTACGCTGTGCGATCGCCACCACATCCGCCCCCGGATCGGCAATCGCCGGGCAGCCGGCCTCCGAGATCACGCCGACCGACTCGCCCTTCGCCAAAGGAGCCAGATAAGCGGCAACGGCTTCGGCCGACGTATGCTTGTTCAATTCATAAAAGACAAGATCGTCAATCACGATCGAAGGCTCCGTCTTTTTCAGGAAACGGCGTGCCGTACGTACATTTTCGACAATGAAATGACGGATGGAAAGGATGACCTCCCGGTTGTATTCGGGAAGGACCCGGCGATGTTCGACGTCGCCAAGCGTGACAGGGATGAGATAGAGAGCGGACATGAATTTATGATTTATGATTTATGATTTATGATCCGTGATCATGATAAAAAGGGCGGCATTGCCATAAATCATAAATCATAAATCATAAATCTTAATGCAAAAGTAGTATTTTTGCCGAAAACAAGCGAAAAGAGATGGCACTTCCGATAGATTTTATCACACGTACCCGTGCATTGCTGGGAAATGAGTTCGACAGTTTCGAAGCGGCGTTGCAGGCCGATGTCCCCGTCAGTATCCGTATCAACGAGAAGAAAGGCACTCCTGCTCCGTCGACGGCCGGTGCGCCGTGCGAACGGGTGGCCTGGTGCGAGACAGGCTATTACCTGCCCGAAAGGCTTTCGTTCACCTTCGACCCGCTCTTCCACGCCGGCGCCTACTACGTGCAGGAAGCCTCCTCCATGTTTCTCGGACAGGCGATCCGCAGCCATGTGAAAACGCCTGTCCGGTGTCTCGACCTATGCGCTGCTCCCGGAGGCAAATCGACCCATCTGGCGGCTTGCCTGCCGGAAGGCAGCCTGCTGGTCAGCAACGAGGTGATCCGCAGCCGGAGCCATATACTGGCGGAAAATATCGCCAAGTGGGGAAATCCGAATTGCATCGTGACCGGCAACGACCCGGAAGAGATCGGGCGCCTTACGCATTTCTTTGATGTGATCGTCGCCGACGTGCCCTGTTCCGGCGAAGGCATGTTCCGCAAAGATACCGACAGCACAGGCGAATGGAGCGTCGCGAACGTCGCGCTCTGTGCCGGACGCGGGCGCCGCATCATCCACGACATCTGGAACGCGTTGAAACCCGGCGGTCTGCTGATCTACAGCACCTGTACCTACAACACGGAGGAGGATGAAGAGAACGTCCATCATATAACGGAAGAATTGGGAGCCGAAGCACTGCCCATCCCCGTGAAGGACGAATGGCAGATCACCGGCCCGCTCAAATACGACCATCCGGTCTACCGCTTTTTCCCGCACAAGACCAGGGGCGAAGGTTTCTTCCTCGCCGCCCTGCGCAAAGCGGACGGCGAGACGGAGGAGATCCGGTTCAAAAACAAGAATAAAAAAGAAAAGGGAAAAACAGTTCCTGCCGTCCCGGAAGCAGCCAGAACCTATCTGTCGGACACCACCTCCTTCGCACCCGAATGGAGCGGAAGTTACCTCCGGATGCTCCCCGAACCCGTCCGAGACGTATATCCCCTGCTTTGCGAGCACCTGCGCATTCTTTCGGCCGGGATCTGCATGGGCGAAGCCAAAGGAAAGGACTTCATCCCCGCCGAAGAGCTGGCACTCAGCACGGCCCTGCGCCGGGAGGCTTTTCCTACGGTCGACCTCGATTGGGAGGACGCCATCCGGTATCTGAAAAAAGAAGCCCTTCTCCTCCCCGACAGCACCGAAAAAGGCTATGTTCTGGTCTGTCACAAAGGTTTCCCGCTCGGCTTCGCCAAACATCTCGGCAACCGTGCCAACAACCTCTACCCGCAGGAATGGCGCATCCGCACAGGGTATGTGCCGGAGAAGGTGAAGACATTCGAAATGAAGGTTTAGGGACGTGACGGCGCGGCGCTTGTGATAGACGCTATTCGCTTTTCACCACCTCCGCCGGATTACTGTTGGCCGCCCTCAACACTTGCCCCAGCACGGTAAGGAGCACCACCGCGACCACTCCCGTTATCACGCCGGCCAACAACCACCAAGGGATGTCCGTACGGTAGGCATACCCTTGCAGCCAACGGCTCATGGCGATGTAAGCCAACGGGAGCGCGACCGCTCCGGCAAGCATCACCTGCACCGTATATTCACGGAAGAACATGCGGATGATATCGCCCACCCTGGCCCCCACCACCTTACGGACAGCTACCTCCTTGCGCCGGCGCTGCGTGGCGGCTGAGGCTACGGCGTAAATGCCGAACAACGAGATCAGCAGGCAAACGACCGCCAGGACGGAAAACATCTTCAAGCCGGCTTGCTCCGAATAATTCAGACGGTCATACATCTCGCTTAACCGTACCGGACGAACATCTACAAAAGAGGCATCTATCGCGGGCAACACTGCGTTTATCCGCCGGATCGCCTCCTGCTCCTGCCCCGGCACAGCACGGACATACAGACTGTTTGTCGGATAAACCGATGGGAAGAAGATCGTTGGAAGAATGCGGCTACGAAGCGAAAAGAGATGGAAATCCTTCACGACACCGACCACCCGGTATTCTTCCGGCTCGTTCAATGTCATGCGGATAACGGTGCCCACCGGCTCCTCAAGCCCCATCGCCCGGACAGCTTCCTCGTTGAGCACGACGTTACGCTCTCCGCCTTCACCCAACCATTCGCCTTGAAGCATGCTGACCTTGAAGGTTTCGGCAAACCGGCTGTCGGTCGGCACGACACAGAATGCCGATTTTTCGGATTGCGCCTTCCCCGGCCATTCGATATCCGTTTTTATGTCGGAAGGAGTCGCGCTGTGCTTCGGCGTAAAATAGGTATCCGTCACATTCCCGACTTGCGGGATCGAAGCCAGCTCCTTCAATAAGGCCGCCCGCACATCCTCATTAATAAAAAGCTGTATGCCGGACAAATAGACAATCCCATTGCGATCGAACCCCAGATCCTTGTGATTGACGAAACGCATTTGCAACATCACCACCCACGCAGCGACAATAAACAGGATACTGACAGCCAGTTGCAAGGTAACGGCTACGCGCTGCAAGCCCAATTGCCCGGTCGTCTTCCTTTCCGCCCGCGGCCGGACGGCCAACCGGCTTAACCGCCAAAAAAGGACAGAACCGACAAGGAGCACCAATAGCATCACTCCTACTCCGCAGAGGGCAAAAAGCCCTAATACCCGCGGCATCTCCATCGAAATCCCCAGCAATCCGGAAAAGACCGGATTGACAGCCACCACCAAATAGCAGGCCGGAAGCAAAGCCAAAAAGATAGCACAAGTCAACTCAAACAACATTTGCCCGATAAGCTGGCCGCCCGACGCTCCATTCACAGCCCTCAGACGCAACTCGCGCATGCGTTGACGAAAAAGATCAAGATGCAGATTCAGGAAGTTAAACAAGGCGCTGAAAAGCAACAACATTCCGGCGACAACGAACAAACGTATGAAATTCAGTGTAAACGGAGACTCATCCTTCAGCCGGTAGCGTACGTCCCCTATCGGCAACATCCGTATTTCGACATTCTCGTTCGCCAGTGACCGCGAAGGATAATCACGCAATTGACCGGCAAGGCGACCGACATCCGTATAAGGAGGCAATTTCGCATACATCTGTAAAGAGGCAAAATTCCATATCGCCTTCCCGGATTCATCCACAAAGGTCTTGTGCATCTTTATCTGCTCATGCGAAAGAATAGCCTCGAACGACAAATTAGTGTTGGCTGGAGGATCCTTAATGACTGCCGTAACGGTATAAGGCGGATCATATTGAGTTAGGCCTGTACTTTTTACGGACTGTCCGACAGCCTTTTCCACGTCCCCGAACAAACGTACGGCAACCGTCTCCGTCAGGATCATATTATTGGCGACCTGCAACGGATGCCAGGCGTCGCCACTCACGATCGTCTGCGGAAAAACATCTAAAAAAGCGCTGTCCGTAAAAAGCGTAAGCAATCGGACATAGGGCGTCCCTTCGGTCTTGCAGTCATTTTGATCGATAAAAAAGACGGTAGAGGTCTGCATGGCAGGAAACCGGTCATGCAGTTTCCGGTCCAGAATGCCCGAAACCATATCGTTTGTCTTGCCGGCCTGTTTGTCAAACGAGTAAACACGATAAATGCGGTCAGCATCAGGATAGAAACTATCATACGACGTCTCGTAACGCAACCAATAGAGCGCCGGGACGAAACAGGCAAGTCCGAAGGCCAACCCGAAAATACCGGTCAGCGACTGCGTCTTGAATTTCCACATATTGCGGAAAGCGATTTTCAGATAAAGTGCAAGCATAATGCCATCTAATTAAAGTTACGACTCTTGAAACAAGAGCAAAAAACATGCCAATACGCATAATCATATAATATACAACACATTGCAACAACGCAAGGCCATCAGAAGTGTCTAATTATTTGACAGCGGTGTAAATATATTAGACACTTTCCAGAGGATTCCGGCCGGACGGAACAGTCCCGCCTCTCCGCCCTACCACATGTCACGCCCATCAACCGCCTCCCACTCCGCTTACGTGTTGAACAACATAATAAATATATTGATATTCAAAGCCATAATCCAATATAAAAAGGTAAGTTTGCCTTCAACATAAATACAAACGATATGGCAACAAAAAGCTACAAATGGTTCTTCGACCTCGCCGAAAACCTTCTGACAAAAGATGTGACGAACGACTACACCGCCACAGTGAAAACCCTCCTCCCGAAGACGGTCGACAACCTCGCCGACGACATCGTAAAGGAAACGGCCTACAACCGCGAGACGGTCATCGGCGTCATCACCCTGTATGACAAGAAAATCATCGAATCGGTTTGCCAAGGCAACACCGTCAACACCGGATCCACGCTCTACGCACCGGCCCTGCCCGGCTCGTTCGTCGGGACGGACGGCGTGGTAGATCCCTCCAAACAGAAACCGTATGTGAACATCAACCCCTCATCGGCATTCCGCAAGGAACTGGAAACGGTAGTACCCGTATTCTCCGGCAACGTGCTCGACTCGGGCGGCGCACGCATCGGCCTGGTGACCGACTCGGCCACCGGACGCACGGACGGGTTCATGACACCGGGCAACACGATCGACATCACGGGCAAGAAGATCCGCAGCCTCAACGCCGACGGGTCGGACATCGGAAGCATCAAGTTCGTCAATGCCGAAACGGACGCGGTGGCGGCAACGGTCGCTTCGACTTCGATCAACGAACCGAAACGCATCATACTGGTCGTTCCGGCCAGCTTGCCCGAAGGAACGTACCGGCTGGAGATCGAGACGTATTACAGCAACAACAACACACTCCTGAAATCTCCCCGCACATTGATATACACTCCCCTTTACATCGGTGAAGTACCAAGTAGCGGTGGCGGTGGCGAAGAAGAAAGACCGGGAGAACTCTAACCGGCATTTTCCTACTCGTCGAGTAGGTGGGCGTCTTTCAGTCGAGTAGGCGGGCATCTTTCAGTCGAGTAGGTGGGCATCTATCGATCGAGTAGATGGACACCTACTCGATCGATAACTACAAACTTATTATTCACATAAATCTCAAATCGTATGAAAACGACTGTTTTACAATCATTATTCAAAATCGCCCTGCTGCTGTTCGGCATGGCGGTCGGGTTCGGGTGCGACGATTCGGACGAGTGGAACGAAGAAGGGATGGAAATCTCTTGCACGCTGGCCAAGACCGTAGAAAACGGCACGGAAGTCGAATATCCGACGAAGATAGCACCCTCATTGATCCTCAAAAAAGACCTGACATTCGAAGGCAATGCCGTGTGCAACAGCATCCAGGGGAACTACAGGTATAATGCCGACAATGGCCGGTTCATCATCGAAGACCTGATAATGACCGAACTTGCCTGTATCTCCCCGTATAGCGAAGCAGAATCGATGTATCTCGGTTATCTCAAAAAAATATCTTCTTTCAAGCAAGAAGGGGAAAGCATCAGGCTATATTTCGGGAAAGACAGTTATTTGGAGTATCGATAAACATCTCTTCTTCACTCGCTCTTCACCACCTCCGCCGGATTACCGTTGGCCGCCCTCAACACCTGCCCCAATACGGTAAGCAGCACCACCGCCACCACTCCCGTGAGTACCCCCGCCAGCAGCCATCCGGGGATATCCGTGCGATAGGCATATCCTTGCAGCCAGTTGTTCATGGCAAAGTAGGACAGCGGGAGTGCAAAGACAGCGGCCATGAACACTTGCAGCGTATATTCGCGGAAGAACATGCGGACGATCGTTCCGGCTTCGGCGCCGACCACCTTGCGGATGGCAATCTCTTTACGGCGACGCTGCGTGGCGGCAGAAGCCACGGCATAAATGCCGAACAACGAGATCAGCAGGCAAACGACCGCCAGGACGGAAAACATCTTCAGGCCGACCTGCTCCGAGCGGTTAAGGCGGTCATACAAATCACCTATCGGTGTCAAACGGGCATCAGCCAACGTGACGTCGACTTCGGGAAGGATCTCCATCACCCGGCGGATCGCCTCCATCTCCTGTCCGGGAACAACACGCAGGTACAAGAGATTGAACAACCGTGTCGAAGGAAAGAAAAGTGCAGGTTGGATGCGGTTGCGAAGCGACAACAAATGGAAGTCTTTCACCACGCCCGCCACTTCATAATCGGCAACGGAATCCTCTTCGAACACAGGCATGCGGATGATCGTCCCCACCGGATCGCGAAGCCCCATCACGCGGACCGCCTCCTCGTTGAGGACCACCTTTCGCATCTGCCCTTCCTCCCACCACTTCCCATGAAGCAGTTTCAAGCGGAACGTCGAGGCAAAACGCTCGTCTGCGGGAATCAGATAAAAAGAGCTGTTCGCAGACGATTGCTCCCCCGGCCATTCCACCCGGTTCGACAGGCAATAGGGCAATACCTCATGGCGAGGTTCGAAATAAGCATCGGTCAGGGTTTCGACCTGGGGGACCGCCTTCAACTTGTCTATCAAGGCAGCTTCCACTTTTCCCGAATAATCCTGGAACCCGGACAACTGCACGACTCCGTTACGGTCAAACCCCAAATCTTTGTGACTGACAAAACGCATCTGCATCATCACGACGGATGCGGCAAGGATAAACACGACACTGACCGCAAGCTGCAAGGTGACAGCCATCCGCCTCAACACCGGTTGCCGCGTATTCTCCCTTTCCGACGCAGGCAGCATGGCTAAACGGCTTAACCGCCAAAAAGCGACAACACCGACAAGCAGTATCAAGGCCAGCAATACGGCACTGCAAGCCAGGAAGAACAGAACCAATCGCGACACCCCTATTTCAATGTCCAACAATCCTGAAAAGGCGGGACGGACAAGCAGTATCAGGAAACAAGCCAGCAAGAAAGCGATCAGGATCGAACAAGCCAGTTCGAAAACCATCTGTCGGATCAGCTGGCCTCCCGTAGCTCCGTTCACGATGCGCAAATGCAACTCCCGGAGGCGTTGGCGGAAAAAGTCGAGATGCAAGTTCAAGAAATTGAATATCGTAGATAACAGCAGCAAGATCCCGGAGGCGACAAACAGACCAATAAAGTTCAGCGTAAAAGGCGCATCCGAGTTCAGGTGGTGACGGATATCGCCGATGGGCAACATCCGCAACTCGACATTGGGGTTAGTCCCCGACCGGGAAGCCAACTCACGCACCTGTCCTGCCAACGCCCCGGCATCCGCATGAGGATTCAGCTTCACATACAAATCAAAGATGAAAAAGCCCCACTGTTGTTTTTCATCTATTTCGGCAAAGTGCTTGACCATATTGCTGTAAATAATCGCGTCGAACGAGAAATTCGAGTTGGCCGGCGGGTCTTTCACCACCGCCGTGACCGTATAGGGCGGCCAATCCGCCCGGATCGTATTCTGCACCTGTTGCCCGACCGCTTTTTCCGGATCGCCGAACAAGCGTGCAGCCATCGTTTCCGTAAGCACGATATTATCTATGACCTGTAGCGGACGTTCGGCATCGCCGCAAACAAACTTCTGCGGGAAGACATCGAAGAAAGCGTTCTCGGCATAAAGCATGCGCAACCGGACATACGGGACATGATCGGTACGGCAGTTCTCCTCCTGCCCGGTTATACAAACGGCGGAGGCTTCTACAGCCGGGAACTGCTCGTGCAATGCCTTCTCATACACTTTCGAAAGGCTTTTGTTCACATTGCCGGACTGTTTATCTACGGCATAAACACGATAGATATGCTCCGCTTCCGGGTAAAAACCGTCGTAAGACGTCTCGTAACGCATCCAATAAAGGACCGGTACGAAGCAGGCAAGTCCGAATGCCAATCCGAAAATACCGGTCAGCGACTGCGTCTTGTATTTCCACATATTGCGGAAAGCGATTTTCAGATAGAGTTTGAACATAATCATCTTAAATTTAAAGTATCCACCTGTCAATTCAAACAAAACGTATAAAGCGACGCTTCCGCCCGCCGGATCAGTTTCGCCTTTTCCGTATTCGGGGCATAGACGAAGGTTTCCGCCACGACAACCCGCTGGTTCTTCGGGTCGAGACGGGCATGGCTGACAAACGGTCCGCCCATCATGTCGCCTTCCATCTCCCACAAGCCTCTCACCACGCCGCAATATTCGCCATTCCGGGAGATCGCTTCATAAGAAGGAGAAAAACGCTTCACGGTCGTCATGTAAGAACCGGGGAACGCGCCCTGTATATGTTCTCCCAAAACGGAATCGCGCATGGCAACCAGATAATCCAACGTGAAAGTGCGGTCGCTGACATACGGGAAACTATACACGACCATATCGATCCGTCCCCGCACGCCATGATCGGTCGCCCAAAAGAAGTCCGTCGTATCCTTATAAGAACACATCTCTTCGGGTGCATACAACTGCGCATGGAAACGCGCCCTCACTTTGTCATTCACCCAGACGCTATGCGAACTTTCCAGATAACCGGCGGCACGTTCCCGCTCCTTCTCTCCCAACCAGGCAACCAGCAGTGGGCCCTGCTCCGCCAGGTATTCAGCCAAAAGCCGGGAGGAAGGCGCATTTATCGTCACCACCTCCTGTCCGTCAGCCCACCGGTCCTTTTCCTTATGCACGGATACCTTTGTGTAAAGGGATTCGTCGATCCGGACACGGATGATGTTACGGACGTACTGCAACAGGCCGTCAAACTGCGACGGCTCGGCATACGTCACCCGCATAGCCGGCTCATTCTGGGGCAGCCCCGGTATAGGCGCCGTCAACTGGTCGTACAGAAGCTGTCCGGCTTCCCCTTTCCACGTATTCTTGTCCATTACAACCAGCACTTCATATGCAAAACCGGTCGCCCGTTTCATAAAGATGGACTGTTTAGCCGGTTTGGATGGCCGGTTGCAAGCCGTGACGCCCGCCAGGGCGATCAGGATCAAAAGTAATAAAGATCGTGTTCTCATGTCATTCACTCATTAGGTTTACTTAAAAATCAAATTCACACAACGCAAAGGTAGAGAAAAAGGGAAGGAAGGAAAAGAAAGGATGCCGGACAAACGCCCGGCTTATTAACCGACTAAACAACAAGCACATAAACAAGACAAACAGCCTCTATCCTCCCTTTTGACGGACAATCCGCCTCCTTCCGGTCCTTAATAAAGACGGATAAATTGATCCAAATCGGCCTTCTCGTCCAGCCGGAGCTTCTTCTTCAACCGGTTTTTCGACTTCGTCAGGGCTTCGGATGTATTATTGAAGACGGCGAGTTGCTCCTTCCGCGAGAAGTTCCACTTGACCAGGCAACAGATTTCCTGCTCGTGGCGGGTGATCCCTTGCTTCTCCTTCATATCGGTCAGGATATGGTTGAAAAGGAGATCTGTCAGATGAAACAGATCGTTCCATTCCTCGCGGGTGAGATTCGTATGGAGCGGGTCTTCCTTTAACTGGACCAGCAGGGGCAAGACACTCGTATCGGGCAGGTCGGCGGTTTCAGACGACAAAGAGGAAATGATCCGCTCGCTATCGCGCAATTTCTGCCGGTAGAACTCCAGGTCGGACATCTGTTCCTTGTATTGTTCCGATTCGGTCGTCAAATGCAACAGGTCTTCTTCCAGGCGTTTCACCTGCCTGGCATATTCGTACCGCTCCTTCTGCCAGCGGCAGACAGCTTCTTTATTCCGTTTCAGTTTTTCCTTTGCCAGGCGGAAACGCTCCCGCCTGCCTCCCGTCCTGTACCCGATAACGAATCCGAGCAACGCTCCGGCGATCAGGGCGACAAATGCCAAACTGAATAAAACGAATGTCCAGGAAGAAGATAGTTCCATATTGCCTACATCTTATTTTTCAGATACTCATAAATAGCCAATTGCGCCCGGACTTTCACCGGGTTGTCGTCCCGCTTGAAGTGGTTATGCAGATGTTCGTCGATCAGACAGGCTTTCACGTTATCTTGCAACTGGATATTCAGGATCTCGATGATATTCCGCTTGATTTCCGGATTCAGGATCGGGAAAGCGGTTTCTATACGGCGATTCAGGTTCCGGCGCATCCAATCGGCGGAAGTCAGGAACAAATCCTCCTTACCGTCATTATGGAAATACCAGATGCGGGAATGCTCCAGAAACATATCCACAATACGGGTCACCCGGATATTCGCACTGAACGGACGGTTCGGGACCAGGCAGCAAATGCCCCGGACGATCAGGTCGATTTCCACTCCGTTCTCACTCGCATTATACAATTCATCAATCATATTCTGGTCATGCAGACCGTTCATCTTCAGAATAATCCGGCCTTTACGCCCGGCCTTCACATGCTCGATCTCCCGATGGATCATACGTGTTAGTTCGGGAACCATGTTGAAACGGGCAACCAGCAGATGGCGGAACGTCGGTCCGGTCAGCTTCCCTTCCAGCACCGCAAACACTTTGTTTATGTCGGTTATCAATTCCGCATTCGAAGTCAGCAACGCCATATCGGAATAGATACGCGCCGTTTTTTCATTGAAATTGCCAGTGCTCAGATAGGCAAAATCCCGCCGCTTGCTACCGTCCTCCGTATCTTTCCGCAAGATAACCGCCACTTTTGCATGCACTTTCAAGCCGGGAATGCTATAGATGATACGGATGCCGGCCTGCTCCATCCGCTCGGCCGTACTCATATTGTTCTCTTCGTCGAAACGGGCTTTCAGCTCCACAAAGACCGTCACCTTCTTGCCGTTCTGCGCCGCGCTGATCAGCGTATTGATCACGGCCGAATTCTCCGCCACCCGGTATTGCGTGATCTTGATTTCATCTACTTTCGGATCGAAAGCCGCCTCCATCAGGAAACGGATCAGATAGTCGAAAGACTGGTAGGGGAAATGCAACAGGATATCCCGCTTCTTCACCGCCCGGAAGACGGAACCCATCTCGTCCAGGAAAGGCACGCGCATAGGCGACGGGACCTGCTGTTCCAACTCTTTCCCCTTCGGATTCGGCAGTTTGATCAGATCCTGCAGGTTGTTATACCGTCCCCCCTGCACCAGGTCGTCGGTGGTGATGCCAAAGGCATTGCATATAAACGCCAAGAAATCATCGGGCATATTGCTGTCGTACATAAACCGGCTCAAGGCGCCGATCTTGCGTTTTTTCACTTTCTTGCGAATGTTCTCCACGATATTCCCGCCCTTCTCGTCATCCAGGTAGATATCGGCATCCCGTGAAATCTTGATGCTGTAGCAACTCTCCACCACATAGCCGGGGAAGATACTGGACAAATTGGCCCGGATAATATCGTCGATAAACATGATATAGTGTTTCCCTTCATGCGTAGGCAATTCGATAAAACGGGGCACTTTCGCATACGGGATTTTCATCAGGGCATAATAATAGTCCGGCACATAATCGGGTTCGCCCATCCGCTTGCTCTTTTTCATCATCCGGATCACCAGATAGAGACGGCGGTCGCGTATGAACGTGCGGATATCCCCTGCCTGTATCATGACCGGTGAGAGGAAAGGGAATACCTCTTCATTGAAAAAGTTATGCACGAACTCCTCATGAAACGGTTCCGGCCGGCTGTCCTGATACAAGTAGATATCCTGCCGGTTCAACTCCTGCAACACTTTGGAGAATATGCGATAGTATTCGCGCTGCTGCCGGTTCACTTCCTCCGTGATTTCGGCAAGCGTCTCTTCCGCTTCCGCCCCGCTTTCTTCGGTGAAATTCTTTTTCATGATCACCCCCCGGTGCTCGGCAACCCTTATTTCGTAAAACTCTTCGAGATTGGACGAATAGATCGAAAGAAACTTGATACGTTCATAGATAGGGAGCGTTTCATCTTCCGCTTCCAGCAAAACGCGATAGTTGAAGGACAACCAGCTAATATCACGTTTAAAGTATTTATGTGAATTCTCCATCGTATTATTATCTTCGGTCGGTAAATATAAATACTTTTGCGGGATAAAAGAAATTGTTATGCTTAAAATAGGACTTCTTTCAGATACCCATGCCTGGTGGGATGATAAATATGCGGAATATTTCTCGGAATGTGACGAAATCTGGCATGCAGGAGATATCGGTTCGGACGGATTGGCTGCACAGTTGGCCGCCTTGAAACCTTTTCGTGCCGTACACGGCAATATAGACGGGCAATCGCTCCGGCTGCAATACCCGCAAGTCGCCCACTTCAAAGCCGAGGAAGTGAACGTCATGATGACGCATATCGGGGGCTATCCGGGACGTTACAATCCGCTTATCAGGGAAGAACTGTATGACACCCGGCCCGATCTTTTCATTGCCGGACATTCGCATATCCTGAAAGTCGCGTTCGACAGGAGCTTAAATTGCTTGTATATGAATCCGGGCGCCGCCGGTAAGAGCGGGTTTCATCAGGTAAGAACGTTGGTACGTTTCGTTATAGACGGGAATAAGATTAAAGACTTGGAAGTTATTGAATTAGGGAATCGGTAAGAGCGCACACGTTTGCACCCTTACCGATTCTCAGCAGTCATTACAGCAGAAATTTTCCGCCAGCAGGACCGTATTTTGCAAATAAGCAAATTCCTGTTCAAAGTACTCGCTGAAGACGCCTGAATTCAGATTTTCTTCGATCTGTTTGGAAGTCCAGAGCTTTCCATTCGGTTGTTTGATCTGATTCATGACTTCTTCTGAGCGTACACACATCACATACAGGTTCACCAAATGTTTCACCTTTTCGTTTTCAAATGTGTAACGGATCAGGAAGCGGGGCGTCACATCCTCTTTTTCCCCCAGATCACCCATTGTTTCACGTACCGTACTTTCTATACTATGGCGGAACAAAACATAACCGTAAAACGGGTAATCGATCGCATCAGGAGATACAAAAGATTTTTTACCTCTGCTTACCAGATAAAGCATTCCCTGGTAAATAACAGCCACACGTACGATCGGATGATAATACTTCTTGGGTAAAGAACGGCTTACGGAACGAGCTATGCACCCGATCACTTTCCCTCCGTCATCCAATACAGGCAACCACATTTCCTTTCGGAGGCTGCCTTGCATCATCGAGATCCTTATCTGTTCGTATAGAATCAGGAATACCCCGATAACGATCCCAAGCTCCCTGTATAAGAAACGCTCCATACGGACGCTCTGCATTGTTTCCGGCAGAATACTGTACACCAAAATGATAAACAGGTGCAACGTATAGAGATTCTGGATGAGCTGGGCAACAAAAAAGAATTCATTCAACGTCGTACGCATCAGTGTCCGCTTGTAAGTCGGATGCTGAGAAGTCCGGATTCGCCGCAATATTGTTCGTTTGGCAAACCCCAAAAACGCCAATACCACTACCAGCAAAACTTCTGTTATTAACGGAGAATAAATAAACAACACCGGCTCAAGCCGAAGGCAAAGAAAAATCGAATAAAGAACCAATGTTGTTGCAGCCGGTAATAACAAAAATTGATAGACCTTGTCCTTACTCAGTATCTGATACAAAAAAACACAAACGAAACAAAAAGTGACGCCGATTACGAAGGATAACAAATACGAAAAATAATTATCCAAAAACATAAACAGCAACAACGGCACTAAGCCAATGGCCTGGTTATCCAAGCCTCTCTTTACTTTGTTCATATCCTTTCCCCCTTTTTTCCCTTTATAACATAACAAATTGAACAGAGAAATGTTCTTGCCTTCATACGTGTTTTTCAGCGTGATAAGAGGAACGGACCAAGGGAGCGCTCTCCACCTTTTTGAACCCTTTTTGTAAAGCAATTGATTTATAAGACTCGAACTGTTCAGGCGTAACGTATTCTTTTACCGGAATATTTTTCCGGCTTGGCTGCAAATATTGTCCGATAGTCAGGACGGAAACGCCTGCAGCCCGCACGTCATCCATCAATTCGCAAACTTCCCCGACCGTTTCGCCCAAGCCCACCATTATACCGGTCTTGGCCACCACCCCTTGTGCGGCTATGCGTGCAAGCACGGAGAGGCTTACCTCATACTTCGCGGCACTGCGCACTTCGGGACTGATACGGCGAACCGTTTCCATATTATGGGAGATTATTTCGGGAGCGGCTGCCACCACTTTATCCACCAGTTCCAACCGTCCTTGAAAGTCGGGGATCAAGACCTCTACCGTCGTCTCCGGATTGACCGCTTTTATCGTGCGGATCGTATCGACCCAATGCTGCGCACCCAAATCAGGCAAATCATCCCGGTCGACAGAAGTAATGACCGCATGTTTCAAATTCATCAACCGGATGCTTTCCGCCACATTCGCAGGTTCCTTCGGGTCCAGCGGGAGCGGCTTGCCGGTCAACGTATTGCAGAAACGGCAAGAACGCGTACAGATATCTCCGGCAATCATAAAGGTGGCCGTCCCCCTGCTCCAGCACTCTCCCATATTCGGACATTTCCCGCTGGTGCAGATCGTATGCAGGCAGTGGGACTCGACAATACTTTTTGTTCGTGTGAACTGTTCGTTCCCACCCAGCCGGATCTTTAGCCAATCCGGCTTTCTCAAATGTTCTGACATTATAAGTTACAAATTATCAAATAAAAAGTTAGACATTCTGGTATACAGGTGATAGCGGGTGTTTCCACCGTAGATACTATGGTTACGGTCTTTGTACACCTGCATTTCAAACTGTTTACCGGCTTGTACCAAGCTTTCGGCATAATCCATCGTCTGCTGGAAGTGCACATTATCGTCGGCTGTGCCGTGGATCAGCAACAGCTTTCCCTGCAAATCCTTCGCCAGACGGATCGGTGAAGTAGCGGCATAGCCTTCAAAATTTTCTTTCGGCGTACGCATGAAACGTTCCGTATAGACCGAATCGTAATATTTCCAATCGGTAGGAGGCGCCACAGCGATACCGGCTTTGAAAGTCCCGTTGCCGACACTCATGGACATCAGCGTATTGTAGCCGCCGAAACTCCATCCCCAGATAGCCATGCGGCTCTTGTCGACAAACGGCAATTTGCCTAAAGCCTGCGCAGCCTCCACCTGGTCCCTGGATTCCAGTTCACCCATCCGCAGGTAGGTACATTTACGGAAGGCTTCTCCGCGGGCACCTGTACCGCGTCCGTCCACACAGACCGTAATGATCCCGTTAGCCGCCAGATATTGTTCCCAGTCAAAGCCATATTTATCCAATACCTGCTGGGAGTTCGGGCCGCTGTACTGGAACATCAGAACCGGATATTTCTTCGATTCGTCGAAGTCGGCCGGTTTCACGATCCAAGCATTCAACTCATAATCGGAAGCTGTACGCACTTTGATAAACTCCTTCTTGGCGTAGGAATAGCCTGCCAGTTTATCGACCAGACGGGCATTGTCCTGCAGGACACGCAGCACCTTATTCGACTTCGTCTCGTTTACGGTAATTTTGACCGGCGTGTTCGCATTCGAATAATGGTTTACATAATACGCGAAGTTATCACTGAATGTTGCATTATTCGTTCCTTCCTGTGTCGAAAGTTTCGTCTTTACTCCTTTCGCATCGATTTTATATATAGCACGCCGGATCGGACTTTCTTCGGCCGATTCATAATAGACCGTCTTTGTCGCTTCATCATAGCCCAGGAACGCCGTCACGTCCCAATTGCCCTTCGTCACCTGGCGCTGCATCACACCCGTAGGAGAATACAGATAAACATGCGCATAGCCATCCTGTTCGTTTACATAAGAGAAACTGTTCGCATAAAAATGGATGGAGTTCAACCACTCCGAATCGACATAGGCCTTATTTTCATCACGCAGGATCAGGCGGAAAACGCCGCTTTTCGGATTCGCATAGTACATGTTGAAGACATTCTGATGACGGTTCAAGGTCATCACAGCCAACTGATCGTCATTTTTTGTAAAAACGATCCGCGGGATATAGCTGTCCGCTTCGACCGGAACTTTCAGCTCCTTCGTATCTTTCGTCGCCACGTCATAAGAGTGCAACGTCACTTTCGAATTCTTCTCGCCGGCCTTCGGATATTTATAGTTATAATAGCCGGGATATAACCCCTCTCCGAACATCTGCATCGAATATTCGGGGACTTCCGATTCGTCGAAACGCACAAAAGCCAGCTGTTCGCTGTTCGGCGACCAGGCCATCAGGTTCGTTACGGCAAACTCTTCTTCATAGACCCAATCGGTAATGCCGTTCAGGATTTTGTTCAGCTCCCCGTCTTTCGTCACCTGGACTTCCGTATCGTAATCGAATTTACGAATCCATATATTATTGTCGCTCACATAGGCGACCATCCTCCCGTCCGGCGAGAATGTCGGAATCATCTGCTTGTTTTTCGAATCGGAAATCGGTTTCACATAATTACGGCGCACATCGTAGTCGTACACATTCGCCTTGAACGAACGGCGATAGATCGGTTCCGTATCGCGCCATACGAGAATATGGTGTCCGGTGCTGCTGATCGTATATCCGTCGAACTTGTCAAACGTACACTCACGCGCTTTCCCTGTATTGAATAGAGTATCGACCGGATTTCCGGTGCGATAGGAATATTTTACAATCATGTTGCGGGCATCGTTCATCGCCGTATAGTGCTCGCCGTCAGGCATAGAACGCATTTCCCCTATATTTGTCACTTGGCGGAACTTGCCGTCTGTAATTTCTTTTAAATCGACACGTTTGCTCCCATTCCGGGCTGCCAGGCTCCCAACCAGCAGGAACGAAAGTAAAACGCCAAACCCTAATCGTTTCATGTATGATTCTATTTTTATCTTTATATTTCAGTTAGAACGGATTGCAAAGTTACTACATTCTTGTCGTATTTGACAGTAAATCTTCAATGATTAAAGGATATTTGTGTAGAACAAAGGCTTCCGGATATCATTTTATCAAATTATTAACCACCGGACATTGCCCTTTAACCATTATAAATTACCTTTGCCTGCATGGAAAACAGTAAACCATATCGTGATTTCGGAGATTTCCTGCGGGAAGTTTTCCCTTATAAAGTGCAAAAGATTTCGATCAATGCCGGCTTCACCTGCCCGAACCGCGACGGGACGAAAGGTTTCGGCGGTTGTACCTACTGCAACAACCAGACGTTCAGCCCGGAATACTGCCATACCGAAAAAAGCGTAACGGAACAATTGGAAGAGGGCGTCCGCTTTTTCTCCCGCAAATATCCGGAGATGAAATATCTGGCCTATTTCCAAGCCTATACAAACACGTATGACGAACTCAACTCGTTGATCGCAAAATATGAGGAAGCGCTCGCTTGTCCGGATGTCGTCGGACTGATCGTCGGTACACGGCCGGATTGCATGCCGGAAGAATTGCTGGACTATTTCTCCGCTTTATCCCGAAAGAAGTTCGTGATGATCGAATACGGCCTGGAGAGCACGCTGGACCGCACCTTAGACCGTATCAACCGGGGACATACACACGCCGAATCGGAAGAGGCCATCCGTCGCACGGCGGCCCGGAACATCCATACGGGAGCCCACTTGATCTTAGGCCTTCCGGGAGAAAGCCGGGAAGAGATTTTGCACCATGCCGACATCCTGTCCACCCTTCCGCTCACGACACTGAAGCTCCACCAGTTGCAACTGATCCGAGGTACGCGCATGGCCCGAGAACAGGCGGAACATCCCGAACGGTTCCACCTCTATACCGCCGATGAATACATCGAGTTGGTCATAGACTTCATAGAACGATTGAACCCCTCTATTGCCGTAGAGAGGTTCGTATCGCAATCCCCCAAAGAGCTGCTGATTGCACCCGATTGGGGACTTAAGAATTTTGAATTTACAGCCAAGGTAAATAAACGTATTTCAGAACGAAATGCGCGGCAAGGACGTCTGCTCAATCCTCCTTCTTCGGAGCCAGTTCTCCCTGGTATGTGATATTCTGCCTGTTGGCCGGCGTTACGCTTATGATCGCGGAACCATTTGAAAATACTTGCACATCGAAGCGGAAAGTATCTTCCTTGGTACGGGCTACGAACTTAATTCGAGCGGTCCCCTTCTTATCGAAGGTGGATTGATAATCGGTAATTGATTCTTCAAAACGCATCCCGTCGCCACCACCGTACGGCAAAGAATATGCCCTGCCGAAATAAGGCAGATAAGAAATCGCCGAGTCACCGCGCATCTCAAGAGAATAAGGAGTCGTCAGATGAACCGTGCGTCCTCCCATTGGCAACGCCCGGTCCACATCTATCGTAAACCGGCCGCTTTCTATCATTTCTTTTATGTCTTTAGCTTTTTGTTCTTTCCTTTCCTTCTTGTTTTGAGAATAAAGGGATTGTCCTCCGATCATAAGGACAATCCCTATCAAAAATAATAACCTAACATTCTTCATAAGCCTTAAATAACCAAACACTATTATTTGCCTTATATATATAAGACAGTCCAATGCCTCAAAAGGTTTATTCCAATGATATTAAAATACATTAAAAAGGAAAAGAATAAAACGATTCAGGCGATGCAGGTTCTCATCCGCATGAGAAACCTTTCCCAACAGCATGAGAATTATTTCTCACATCGGTGAGAATCTTTTCTCACCAGCATGAGAATCTTTTCTCACCGTCTGAAAAAACCGTGAGAAAAGCAAACGAATTATTCGTAAAACGGTTCCGGGCGCAGGACCTCCCTTCTTATTTCAAACATTAACACCTTGTATTTGTATATGTCCTATAACTTTGCGTAATTTGCTCCTTCAATTTTCTGAAACAGATTAATAATTTATGGAGAAAAAACATCAGTATCAAGGATTAACCAAACAAGAAGTAGAAGAAAGCAGGCGCCTTCACGGCGAAAACATCCTCACACCTCCGGAGAAAGCTTCTCTATGGAGCCAATTTCTTGAAAAATTCAACGATCCGATTATCAAGATCCTATTGGTAGCATGGTTCTTATCCATGATTATCGCCGGCGTACATTGTTGGGGACCGGAGGGCAAAGGCTTCACCGCCTTCCTCGAACCGATCGGCATATTCTTCGCAATCATGCTGGCATCGTGTGTCGGCTTCTTTTTCGAGGTCAAGGCAAACCGTGCCTTCGATGTTCTGAATACGGTCAATGATGATATTTTCGTGAAGGTGATCCGCGAAGGGAATATCTGCCAGGTTCCGCGAAAAGAGGTGGTTGTCGGCGATATTGTCGTACTGGAAACGGGAGAAGAAGTCCCGGCCGACGGACATTTGCTGGAAGCGATCTCCCTACAGATCAACGAATCGACACTGACCGGCGAACCGATCATCAGCAAGACGACAAATGAGGCGGATTTCGATGAAGAAGCGACCTACCCGTCCAATGTCGTCATGCGCGGAACGACTGTTGTCGACGGACATGGCGTAATGGCTGTGGAAAAAGTCGGCGATGAAACCGGATACGGAAAGGTGTATGAAGGCTCGCAGATAGAAAACAACATCGACACGCCGTTGCAGATGCAGCTGGCAGGACTGGCAAAAGTGATCAGTAAAGCCGGCTATGCGATTGCCGCCATCACTTTCATCGCACTGCTGACAAAAGTCCTGCTGTCCTCATCCGGGATGCCGGTCATGGACCTGATCTCCCACATCCTGAATATCTTTATGGTAGCCGTCACGCTGATCGTCGTATCCGTACCGGAAGGCTTGCCGATGAGCGTGACCCTCAGCCTTGCACTCAGCATGAACCGTATGCTGAAAACAAACAATCTGGTCCGTAAAATGCACGCCTGCGAAACGATGGGGGCTACCACCGTTATCTGTACCGACAAGACCGGGACGCTTACACAGAACCAGATGCAGGTGTACCAGACGAACTTTTACAACCTGAAAGACCAGAAATTAGGGGACGACGAACTGAGCGACCTGATAAAAGAAGGCATATCGGTCAATTCGACCGCCTACCTCGATTTCTCCGAGGAAAAGATCAAAACATTGGGAAACCCGACGGAAGCAGCCTTGCTGCTATGGCTGAACGGCCAACACCAGAATTATCTGGAAATACGGGAAAACGACCGGATCCTGGACCAGCTGACTTTCTCCACCGAACGGAAATATATGGCGACGGTCGTACAGTCGTCCCTGCTGGGAAAACGCGTGCTGTATGTCAAAGGTGCTCCGGAAATCGTACTGGCCAACTGCAACCGGGTGGCAATCGACGGGACCTATAAACCGGTAGAGGAGTGCAAAGCCGGCATCGAAAAACAATTGCTGGACTATCAGAACCAGGCTATGCGTACGTTGGGATTTGCCTATCAGATATTGGAAGACGGACAGGAGGCCGCGTTCTTTGCAAACGGACGGCTGCACAAGACGGACCTTACCTATTTAGGTATCGTCGCCATCTCCGACCCTGTGCGTGCCGATGTTCCGGCAGCCGTTCAAAGTTGCCTTGATGCCGGTATCGACATCAAGATCGTGACCGGCGACACTCCGGGCACGGCCAAAGAGATCGGACGGCAGATCGGAACATGGAAAGCCCAAGACACCGAACGCAACATCATCACCGGACCGGGCTTCGAAGCCTTGACCGACGAAGAAGCGCTGGACCGCGTGCTCGACCTGAAGATCATGTGCCGCGCCCGCCCAACCGACAAACAACGCCTGGTACAATTGTTGCAACAAAAAGGAGCCGTAGTTGCCGTAACCGGCGACGGGACCAACGACGCCCCGGCCCTGAAAGCAGCACAAGTCGGCCTGTCCATGGGAGACGGGACCTCCGTGGCGAAAGAGGCAAGCGACATCACGATTATAGACAACTCGTTCAGCAGCATTACCCGTGCGGTGATGTGGGGACGTTCCCTGTACCGGAACATTCAGAAATTCCTGTTGTTCCAGTTGACGATCAATGTGGCGGCCTGCCTGATCGTGTTGTTAGGTTCCCTCTTGGGAACGGAATCTCCGCTCACGATCACCCAGATGCTTTGGGTCAACCTGATCATGGATACATTTGCCGCCGGGGCGCTGGCTTCGTTGCCGCCTAACGAACGGGTGATGGAAGACAAACCGCGCCGGAGCGGCAAGGACGGCGACTTCATCATTACCCGCCCGATGGCTTACAACATTTTCGGTGTCGGCCTCGCATTCGTAATCGTCTTGATGGGATTGTTGCTCCACTTCCATGCACAGGACGGACTGACGCCGCACGACCTGTCCTGGTTCTTCAGTTTCTTCGTAATGCTCCAGTTCTGGAACATGTTCAACGCAAAAGCGTTCATGGAAGGACGTTCGGCATTCGCCAACCTCAAAGAGAGCAAGAGTTTCCTGATGGTGGCCTTGCTTATCATCGTCGGACAATACCTGATCGTCACGTTCGGCGGCGAGATGTTCAGTGTCGTTCCGCTATCCTGGAAAGACTGGGGAATCATTATCGGCTCGACTTCACTGGTTCTCTGGATCGGAGAGGTTGGACGGCTGATCGGAAGGTTGAGAAAATAATTAAAAAGAAAGGAGCTGTCGATTTTGACAGCTCCTTTCTTTTTAATTATTTTTTCTTCCTTTTATAATTCCGAATCAAAAGTACAATAGCAAGGCCAGAGTTTCATCATACTTTTTCATCTTCTTTATGTTCAATCCGATACTTATAGATAAGAAGTGCAATCAAGCCAATCGTACTACCTATAGCCAAACTTCCAAATAAAACTACTGCTGGTTCCATATTCTTTACTTTTTATGTTTTAAATCATAAATAACAAATCCAGTGGCTACAAACATAACAGTAGACCAAACTCCTACAAACAATACAAATCCTTTACTTTCCGCCATATCCAACAGCGTACTTAGCACTACACCCGCAAAGATAAATGAAATATTCGTACCGATAACACAAATCGTTACAAATAACTTGCTCACGTAAAGGATAATCTATACTTTTGCTCGAACGTAAATCAGAATAGGAACAAATCATGAAGATAACAATAGAAAACGGAAAAGAGACTGTCATCAGCCTTTCCGGACAATTAGATACGTTAACTTCCGTCGATCTTGAAAAAGAGATCGCTCCCATCCTGCAGGGGGAAGCGCAAACGGTAGTGCTCGACGGTGCGGAACTGACCTACATCAGCAGTGCCGGACTCCGCCTGCTCCTTACGCTGCAAAAAGGGATGAAGAGCAAAGGAGGAGCCTTCCGGTTGAAGAACATCCGGAATGAGATCATGGAAATCCTGAACATCACCGGGTTCTCCCATATCCTCACGATCGAATAACAAGCGTCCTTATTCCGGCAGATGGCAAATACGCTACATATCAAGAACGAACTGGAACAGTTAACCCGCCTCTACGAGTTTCTGGACCGGCAAGCCGGCATTTACGGACTGGAAGAACTACAGTCGATGCAGATCAAACTGGCACTTGAAGAAGCCGTGACCAATGTCATCCTGTACGCCTATCCGGACAAGAAAGACCAGGACATCCGTATCGACATGAGCTGCGAGAACAAACGGCTGACAATCGTCATAACCGACACCGGCATCGCTTTCAACCCGCTTGAAAGGCAGGAGCCGGATCTGACGCTTTCGCTGGAAGAGCGCCCTATCGGCGGACTTGGGATCTATCTGGTCAAACAACTGATGACGGGAGTCACCTACAGTCATTCAGACGGAAAAAATATACTCACCATGACAAAAGACATTCATTGATATGGCAGACTTCGACATCAAGGATATTGCAGCGCTCAAAATAAAGCGTCAGGTTATAGAGAAGATCATATTAGCCGACTGGATCCTGATCATCCTGTCGATGTATTACGACTGGGGAGGATGGATCGCCTCCTTGATCGTCGCCCAATGCGTCCTCTATATTTACAAAGGGAGGTTACACAAACAGCTGAAACAAAAAGAATACCTGGCAAAGGTTGTGGAGGAGCGGACAATCGAACTCCGCATCCAGCGCGACCAGGTGCTGACCGAATCCAAGAAACTCTCGGAAGCCCTCGACGCCCTGGCCAAAGCGCAGGACGAACTGGTCCGCAAGGAGAAGCTGGCGACAGTCGGACAATTGACGCAGGGGCTGGTCGACCGCATCCTGAACCCGATCAACTACATCAACAACTTCGCCGGCCTTTCCGTCAACCTGATCAATGACCTGAAGGAGAACATCACCGATGAACAGGCGATCATGTCAAAAGAGAACTACGCCGACAGCATCGAGATCCTCGATATGATCAACAGCAACCTGCAGAAGATAAACGAACACGGCTGCAACACCGTCCGGATCGTCAAAGCAATGGAAGAACTGTTGAAAGACCGTCACGGCGACGTCACTCCGACGGACATCGGCAACCTCTGCAAGGTGAACGTGGACGTGATCCGCAAGCAGTTCAAAGAAGATATCGAGAACAAGCAAATACAGATCGAACTCGACTGCCCGGAAGAGCCCGCAACCGCAGAGATCAACATCGAGCAGATGAACAAAGTGATGCTCAGCCTGCTCAAGAACAGCGTCTACGCATTGCTGAAGAAACTGCAGAAAGAGGACTTCACGCCGGTCATCAACATACACGTGGAAAAGAGGCTGAACGGGACGATCTTCCTCAGCATCCGCGACAACGGCATCGGCATCGAGGACAACATCAAAGCCAAGATATTCGAACCGTTCTTCACCACGAAGCCCACTGCCGAGGCAGCGGGTGTCGGCTTGTACCTCTGCCGCGAGGTGATCCTGAACCACCAAGGCTCCATCATCGTGAAGAGCGAGAAGGACCACTTTACCGAGTTTATGATTACGATTCCTATTTATCAAAAAAGCAACAACAATGAATGAAGACAGTATGAAAGAGTTAGAACGTCTGAGAAAACAGATCGGCCAGCAGGAAAAGATGGCTTCACTCGGACTGTTGAGCGCCGGTATCGCACATGAGATACAGAACCCGCTCAACTTCGTAATCAACTTCAGCAAACTATCATGCAAGTTGCTGCAAGATATGGAAGACGTACTGGACGAACTGGAAAGCAAGCTCCCAGCCGATGCGGACGAGGAGATCCGGGAAATTATGGAAGACCTGAAAGGCAACATGAGCAAGATAGAAGAAAACGGGAACCGCGCGTCGAGCATCGTCCGGGGCATCCTGCTCTATTCCCGCGGCAAGGACGACGAATACATACCGACCGACCTCTGCCGGCTGACAAAAGAATATGTATGGCTTTCCTACCATGCCGTCCGCGCCAATAACAAAAGCTTCAATGTTACGATACAGGAAGAATACGACGAGACGCTCCCGCAGGTCAAAGTGATCCCGCAGGACTTCAGCCGTGCCGTCCTCAACCTGATGAATAATGCCTGCTATGCCGTCTTCAGCAAGTCCAAAGGCATTACCGAAAGTCCTTACCAACCGACGATCAAAGTCTGCTTGAAAAAGGACGGCGACCGGGTACGGCTGATTATCGAAGACAATGGCTCAGGGATCACGAAGGAGGTCAAAGAAAAACTTTATACGCCGTTCTTCACTACCAAGCCGGTCGGTGAAGGGACCGGTCTCGGCCTCTCTATCACCAAATCGATTATCGAACAAAAACATAACGGAACGATCGAGATGGAATCCGAACCGAACGAGTTCACCCGGTTCACCATCACCATTCCGATTCAATAAATAAGAGAAACAACGCTACTATGGCTATAAAAATATTAAGTGTAGACGACGAACTGGACCTGGAAATACTGTTGACCCAATATTTCCGGCGCAAGATAAAGAAAGGCGAATACGAATTCCATTTCGCCCACAACGGGCTGGAAGCGCTCCAGATGATGCTTGCCATGCCGGACTTCGATGTGATCCTGAGCGACATCAACATGCCGGAGATGGACGGTCTCACGCTGCTCACGAAGATCAACGAGATGCGTAACCCGGCACTGAAATGCATCATGGTATCGGCCTACGGCGATATGGAGAATATCCGCAGCGCCATGAACCAGGGGGCTTTCGACTTCACGACCAAGCCGATCAACCTCGAAGATCTCGAACGTACCATCGAAAAGGCGGCCGAGCAGATCGCCTTCATCAAGCAGGCGCAAAAGGAACACACGCAGTTGGAATCCATCCAGAACGACCTGCACGTCGCCCAGGAAATCCAGCAGACGATCCTGCCCAAGACATTCCCTCCGTTTCCGGAGCTGAAATCGTTCGACCTGTACGCCTATATGAGTGCAGCCAAATATGTAGGAGGAGATTTTTATGATTTCTTCCGCATCGACCAGGACCGCCTGGGCTTCGTCATTGCCGACGTGTCGGGCAAGGGGGTTCCCGCCGCCATCTTCATGGCGATCAGCCGGACTGTGATACGTGCCATCGCGCTGACCGAGAATTCGGCATCCATGTGCATGCAACGTTCCAATAACATTCTCTGCCAGGAAAGCGTAAACGATATGTTCGTAACCGTGTTCTATGGCATCCTGAATATCCATACGGGCGTCGTCACCTATTGCAATGCAGGCCACAACCCGCCTATCCTGATGAAAAAAGACGGTTCCGTTTCCAAAGTCCCGCCCACAGGCGATTTAATATTGGGAGCAATCAACGATGCCGGCTACCACGAAAAGGAATTGAAGCTGTCGCCGGGCGATAACCTTTTCCTCTATACCGACGGGGTAACAGAGGCGATGAACACGAAGCATGAACTGTACAGCGAACAACGGTTGCTCGAAAACTGCCGGACACTCGCCGGAAAGGACCCGAAAGAGGTGGTGGAAAAGATAACCGAAACGGTGGGCGAGTTTGTTGTCGGTGCAGTCCAATCAGACGATATTACGTTGCTTTCAATCTGCTATAAAGGGTGATAAAGGCGAGTTGTGCAATCGCAAGTTGATCATCCCCCTAAAATAAGTAGCCCGGCCTCCAATAGGAAGTCGGGCTACTTATTATATTAATGTATAGGAAACTTACTTCAACAAAGCATCGCGGATACCCATGATCTCGGCATTTGCAGCACGAGCGCCCTGGATAGAAGCAACTTTTTCTTTCAGCGGAGCAATCGTTTCGCCTAACTGTTTCAGGTCAGGATAGTAAGCAGCCAAATCGGCAACCACTTCTTCCAGCATGCTGACACGTTTTTCCATATTTGCAGAAAGTCCGGCAGAAGTAGCATCGCCCTCTACAACCAATGTAGGATTGGCAACCAGGCAAGCATATTCGGCAGAAGCAGCGCCTAACATTTCAACTTCGGCATCTATTTTGTTTTCGGCAGCCATCTTTTCGATGATCTTGTCTTCCTGTGCGTTCAGGAAAGCTTGCAATTGTTCTTTAGTCGCATCTTTCGGAGCCTGTTCTTTCAGGATATCCAAAACAAACGACACATTCAGGTCTGTGGCCAACTTGGCAATTACGCCTTCCACTTCGGCTGTCGGCTTACCGATCGCCTTCAGGACGTTATAATCAGCCATGTACATACCCAATGCACGGGCCTTCTGCGTCGGAGTGCTCAATTCGGCAGCCTTACTAACCGGCACCATATACTTGATATCACCCACATTTACTTTCACTTCACCAGTCGAAAGACGGTAAGGAATATCAGAATCCGGCATGTCCTTCAACAATTGAATTGTCTCTTGTTTCAACTCCTCGGTCAACAGGTCTTTCGGAGCCTTACCTGCTATAACAGCGGCTTCTTCAGTCTTTTCGGCTTCTTCGCTTGTTTTCTTGGCTCCGTTGCAGGAAGTCATTCCAAACACTAATGCTGCTACGGCGAGCATGCTTAATACACTCTTTTTCATATTGTATAATTTAATAATTTATTATTTCGGACCTCAAAATTCGTCCCGTTTCAGGAAACGTCCCGGAAACTCTGCGAATATAGCGATAATCGCTAATAATGCAAAGAAACCTATAACCAATAAATTAAATTTATAAGTAGAAATATGATATCCGGCCCAATTTTTCTCATGACTGTAGAAAGCGGCACGTCCGAGACGGTTGTCGGGCTCCACATAGACCTGCCCGACCGCCGGGTAGATACGATGGTTTGCTTCTTTATACAGATGGCGTCCTCCGGTCCCCATAACCAGGTCTTCGATCGCCGTATTATGATGGGCTTTCTTCATCTTCGCCAGTTGTTCGGCTCCCTCTTTCCGGCCGCGTTCCTGCTGGATCTGGTCGAGATAGGCTGTGAAGTTGTGCGCCCGTTCGTGCAGGGCGGCATCCACCTTGTCCAGATATGCCAGGTAACCCTCTCCTTCCGTGCGGGGAGCGATACGGGCGGCACGGCTCAATACGGCCAGCTCGTTCTCGACCGTTTGCCGCTTATCGGGATCGTCTTTTACCGCAATCTGCTCTGCCAGGCTGCGCACTTCCGGCGAATGAACGTTCTCGTAATATTGCGCCAGATACTTTTCTTTCTCGATCGGAAAATAAGGACGATTGTAAGCGTTATCGCGGAACTGTTCCACCATCAACGCCTCGAAAGCCCAGCGCGAAGGGATCAGTTCGCCGATCAGCGGCACGATGTTCTCGTCCGAAGCCCGCGTATTGAGGTCGTCAAACTTGATGACCAGGCCGCAAAGCAATATCTGGGGAATCAGCAGAAGCGGGATCGTGATATAGATCGCGACAACCGAGCTCATCGTCTGCGAAAGGATCAGCCCGGTCAGGTTCGCCAGGAACGACGTAGCCCATAGGATGCTCCACCACGTGCCGAACATCTCGCTCCCCACCCCGATAATGGCATTCCCCACCCCGATGAACAGAAGCGATTGCAATCCCGACACAGCCAACAGATACACCATCTTGGACGTCAGGTAACTGCTCCGGCTCAACCGGAGAAAATGTTCGCGCTTCAGGATCGTCCGATCCTTTATAATCTCCTCGGCACTGATGCTCAAGCCCATGAAGGTGACAACGATGACCGACATGAAGATATAAGAGACAAAATTCTTGTTCGCAAGCAACGTATATTCATCCCCGTCCATATAGCGGGTCAGAAGGGCGACGATCAGCGCAAGCAAAGGGGCTTCCAGTAGCGTGATAGCCAAATATTGCTTGTTCGTCAGTTTCGTGCGTATATTTCTTTCCAGGAAGATCAGGAATTGTTTGAACCAGGAAGGTTTCTTCTGCAAGTTCTCCGGCAACACCACCTCCTCGGCCGGCGAAAAAGCGGGACGGGAAGCAAGGTACTCGGCATGCCATTCCTCCGGTGTGAACTTCCGGATATTCGTCTGGTTACCGGAGTCGTCGATCTTCTTGGAGTCGATGATATTCAAAATCAATTCGGGATTCACATTACCACAGACGCTGCACACGCTGATATCCGGATCGGTATATTTGGCCGCCTGCTTGAAATAGGTGATCGCCTCTATCGGGTTCCCGTCATAGATCGGATAGCCTCCCCGGTCAAGCAGCCACAGACGGTCGAACAACTTATAGATCTCGGACGAAGGCTGGTGTATGTTCACCACCACCAATTTCCCCCGATGAGTCTGTTCCTTCAGGAGCATGATTACCTTTTCGGAATCGGACGACGACAATCCCGACGTCGGTTCGTCGAGATACAGGATAGCCGGTTCGCGTATCAGTTCGAGAGCTATATTCAGTCGCTTCCGCTGGCCTCCGCTGATCGTCTTACGGATAGGGGAACCGACTTCGAGGTCTTTTATCTCTTCCAAGTCCAATTCCTTCAATACCTTTTCCACGCGCCGCCCGATCTCCTCGTCCGTCAGACACGCGAAACAGAGCCGTGCCGTGTACAAAAGGTTCTGGTAAACGGTCAACTCCTCGATCAGCAAATCATCCTGCGGGACAAAACCGATCAACTGGCGTGCCTCCGGAGAGTCGAGCAGATGACCGTTCACGGTGATCATCCCCTTGTCGGGACGGATATTGCCGTTCATGATTCCCAACAAAGTCGACTTCCCGACCCCGCTACCGCCCATAATGGCGACAAGCTGTCCGGATTCGAGGTTGAAAGAGAAGTTGTGCAGCCCGTTATGGCTGTTCTTAAACGTAAACTCAATATCACGTCCGGCCAGACGAATGACCTCCTTGTGTTCGTTCTTATTAAAAACGGCCAGCAGGTTGCTGTAGTAGACCGGCAGGAACAAAGGCCCTTTCAGCACACTGCTATGCTGCCAGGCATAAAACATATCCGCCGAAAGCGGAATATCGTTCATAAAGACCTGTCCGCTCCCGTGATAGGTGAAAATATGCTTGTCGAAGCGGCGGATGTAAAGCACACGGATGAACCCCTCCATCCCTTTCCGCGTGATATGGTTGGCCTCCGCCGCCTCCTCTCCGCTGATCGTCAGCAAAGACGAAGAAGGTTTTCCTGTGATAAAGGCAAGCGCATCGTCAAATTCTTCCTGGGGAATCGAAAAGATATCGGCCACCAGGCGGAACAGATCCAGATGTTGATCCGCCTCCCCGCTGTTCGTATAGGCAAACTCCACGAAACGAATCAGCAAAAGCAACTGTTCTTCGGCCCTCAACTTTACTTTCATCTGTTCGCAGATATTCCTGACAATCTGCTCTTTGTCGAGCACAAAGAGCGAATCGTCATACATATCGCGCAACGCATTGTAAAGTTCAATATATTCTTTATGGGAACGTACCCCGAAGTGGCTGGAGAGATAGGAATGAACGGCACGACTTGCCTGCTCCCTTTCAATCCGCACGGAGGAAGCGAAAATAGCAAATAGATTTAATAAACCGTTTAATATGGTCTCATTCATTTATTTTGTCAGTGTAAGATGAATTGCTTGCAAAGATAGTAAAGATTCGAAGGAATATTTCATTGTTTTGCATCTAAACTATTACTTTCTTGCGTCCGAAAGGTTAGGTCAACCAACATGTTTCATTAAAAAAGATGCTTTCCCGTCATAAAAAGAATCGTTATTCGTTTGGAAAAAGATAGGGACTCTTTCCGGAAAAAGTATGCACCTTTTCACCGATAGGTCGATAGTTTACATGAAGCATGTAAACCCGCGAGAAATACGGAAAAAGCCATAAAAAAAGCAGTTACCTAAAAAGATAACTGCCTAATTTTGTGAGCCGAAAGCCGGACTTGAACCGGCGACCTACGCATTACGAATGCGTTGCTCTACCAGCTGAGCTATTTCGGCAACATTTACTTCCTGAATGCGGGCGCAAATATAATATGTTTATTTGACATCTGAAAGAAGTTTTGCTAAAAAATCATCCAAATCTGCATCCAAATCTTTTAAAAGAGGATCATCCAAACGAAGATTTTCATCATCCAAGAACAGAAGTTCCTCAATAACAGAGAAATCCTCATCTGTCAGGCTTACCGAGAACGGTTTCAGGAAACAAGGGTTATCAAAAACTTTTTTCGTCACCAGAACGGCAAGCACGGCTTTCAAAGTTGCAGCAACCTGCTGGGTGAACTGATCGTCATCACATGTCGTATTCACCCAATCGAAAATGATAGTCTTTTCAACCAGCGCATCCGCTTCATCATAAATAAGCAGCTCTCCGCTTTCGGCATCGACCTGCACGTATAAATCGCTGTAACAGTTGCCAGCCTCGTTCGCTGCAAGTTTATTGATGGCCGAATTGAAAGTCGTTTCTATGACAGCCTGAACCTTTGCATTATTTGCACTCATATCTTATTATTTATTCTTTATTCGAAACGTCTGCCAAAAGTAATAATAATTCAGAGAATATAAGATTATTATTCTCCAAATTGCTTATTTAGTTTTTGATCAGAACGGATACGCTTGCCAAGAGCCTCTACATACAACTGTTGCATTTTCGTGTAGTTGTAATCTACTCCCTTTTTACTATTAAAAATCTCGTAAGATTTGGCGGCCCAGTTGTAGGCTTCCTTCAACTGAGTTTTCATTTCATGATACAAAGCCAAGTTGGATGCCGCCTTTGCCCGCTCTTTCCAGCGCGAAGAATTTTCATACACATGCTTCCAGCGCGAGGCCGCTTCTTCCCATTTGTCGGACAAGGCGTAGGCGGTCGCCTCTTTCCATCGCGCCCCCTCGCCTTTGTAGAACCAGCGGCTTTCATTATCCCAATGAGGAACAAAGTTCGGAGTAACCTTCGTACCGATATACTGCCCGGCAGCCCGTAAAGCCTCCTCCGGTGACGGCAGATAAAGTTTCAATTGCTCCATATTGTCCGCACTTTCAGACCAGAAAACGCTATCCTGCACGTAGACGGTAGCCAACGGATTGTCGCGTCCGGGAAGATAACCGCGGACGACTCCCGTAATCTCGACATCGACTCCTCCTACGACAAAGCCTTCGGCAAAAGCGACAACATTCTTTTCCATCCTGAACAGCAGGCGGTCGAGCGAAATAACAGCGTCCGTCCCTGTCTCCCGGCACAATTCTTTCACCGCTTCGGGCGTCAACTTTTCATCCACCAAATATTTTGTATCCTGACGGGTGCCATCATGATAGAGAAGGACATCATTGAAGAAAGAAACATCCACTATCGATTTGCCCAAGGAACGGCAGGCATCATACAAAGCGCTATCCGCACGGGCGCGGGCCGTGTCCTGCACGGTTCCATATAAATTATAGGTATAGCCGACATCATCGGGCTGGGGAACGGCGTTATTCACAATCAAAACCTTGTCGACATTCTTCGGGAAAGTAATCTCGGCGGGGTTATAAGTCTCTATTCCGATATATTCAATGGTGCTGCACGCCGAAAACAGGCAGGCCATCAACAGATACAACGTTGTTCTCATCTTTACATTTATGATTTATAATTTATGAATTATGCTTCACAACTTGTGCTTCATAAATCATAAATCACAAATCATAAATCATAATTCTTATCATGCCATATCACTAACGGCCTTGAAATAGCCGATAGACTCTGCGATACCGAGGAAAGGATCTTTCATGTCCTTTTCGAACTCAAGACTGCACATTCCTGTATAGTTCACTTCGCGCATCATACGAACCAATGCAGGGAAGTCGATCTTTCCGCGCCCGATCTCAATGCCGCGTCCGGCTTTGGAAGAATCCGTCACATCCTTAATGTGCATATCGAACACACGGGTATGATATTTCTTCAAGTCGGCAACAGGATCGCAACCGTTACGCAGGTCGTGGCCGACATCCAGACACATGCCGATACGCGGGTCCAGGTCTTTCGTATGCTCCCAAACATCCGTCGCATCCGGATAAGTCTTGATATCAGGTCCGTGCAAATGGATCGCATAATTGAAGTCGTACTCTTTCACTTTCTTGTCCACATAGGGCAAAAGTTCGTAATTGGGCACGCCGACAATCGTTTTCACGCCTACCCGTTTTGCATATTCAAAACCACGATCGATTTCAGCCTCGCTCTTCATATAGATAGGACCGACTGCATATCCGGTCACGCCATAAGAAGCGCATTTGTCATGGAAAGCCTTGATTTGTTCGTCATTGCTATCCAACGGCAGGTGGAAATCCTTGATACAAAGATAATGAATATCCAGACGCTGCAAAGTTTTTAACGTAGTTTCCAAGTCAAAGTTCACAAATGTGTACCCGGCCACTCCCAAATGGAAAGGATTTACGGCCTTGGCAGCCTTAGGCTTCACGGGATCGGGCAAACCGGCCTTAGCCACGCTTGCCGTGCCCAGCAGAATAGCACCTGCCAGCCCTTTTTTGAAAAAGGATCTTCTTGATTTCTCCATGATATTAAATTAAAATGATGTGTTTGTATTATTATGACGGCAAATATAGTCTTTTTTTGGTGTGCACGATAACATTCAAAAAAGAAAATAGAAAGACTTAGCTGATTTTATTTATTTCTTCACGCGGCAACTTTACATAAAAGACAGAGCCTTCGCCTACTTTCGACGTCACGCTAATGGAACCGCCCATCTTTTCAAGCAAGCCCTTACAAATAGCCAAGCCAAGGCCGACTCCTTTGCTCCAATCGTCAAGCTGCACAAAGCGGCTGAATATTTGCTCCAACCGGTCTTCCGGAATTCCTTTTCCCGTATCTTGCACAAAAAAGCGTACTTCCGACTCAGTCACTTCATAACCGAAACGGATAAAACCGGCTTCCGTATGTTTAATCGCATTGGTCAATAAGTTCGTCAACACCTGCGTCAGACGGTTACGGTCTGTGTACAACAAGCAAGGAGGACAATCGGCCAATTGCAATTCGACTCCTTCTTGCATCCTTAGCAGGATGACTTTATAAATTTCATCCATCAATTGAGGCAGGTCATATTCGGCATAATGCAACGACATCGTATTCGATTCGATCTTCGAGATATCCAGCACATCCGAAATGAGCCGTTGCAACAAATCATTATTATTTTGGATAATACCGGCAAACTGCCTCCGGGCCTCCTGATCCTCTTCGTCGATCAGCACCTGAGAGAAACCGACAATCGCATTCAGAGGAGTACGGATTTCATGATTCATATTGGCAAGAAATGCCGACTTCAACCGATCCGACTCTTCCGCCTTTTCCTTCGCCCTTTTCAGTTGGAGACTATGACGCCGATGCTGATATACAAGGAAAACCAACAGGCAACATACCAGAACAAGCGCCACCACGCCGACCCAAAGATAAAGCAACTGGGTGCGATCCCGCAACGCCTCGTTCTCCATCTTCTTGTTTTCCAATTCGAGTTTATCCAAATTATGCTGCGTCCGCAATTCCGCCAGTTCCTTATAATAATTGGCAGAAGAGAGGGAATCTTTCAAAAAAGCATACTGCCTATAGGCCTGGGCAGCGTCCTTATACCGTTTTCCCGCCATCAGAACCAACGCTTTATTCCCCAAAAGATCGAGATAGGAAGACATTCTTCCTCCATGCTTGTAAATCTCCAACAACTCATCGAATAATTCTATTGCTTTCCCATAGTTGCCCGTACTTCTATAATAATGGGCATAGATTGTTTTTATTTCCGCCTCCCGATTACCGATATTATATTTCTTCAGAATAGCTTCAGCCTGTTTTAAATGCTTCAGGACCAACGCATATTGTTGCGTAGTTATATATGCCATCGCAAACCCGCGATGCATCGCATATTTAAGCGTACTAACCGAGTTTTCTTCACTCAGCTTCTCAATCCCCTCTTCATCGCACCGGTCCAGATATTTTTTCAGCAAGTTCAAGTATTCCAGTCTTTTTTCCGGGCTGGAAGCTTTATTCTGCAATTGGCGTATGATATTGATACGTTTAATCAAAGGAGCATTTCTTTTTTCCATCCCTGCCAGGATTTCTTCATACAAGGCCAACCCTTCCTCCTTCATTTTATTAGACATATAATAATCGGCCAAAGCCTGGTTGGCCATATCCGTTCCATCCGGATAATCCAGCAGGAGAGCCAGCTTTTTCAACGAATTTATACTATCCAAAGCTCTTCCGTTCTCTTTATTCCTTGTTAAGGCATAAACATACCAGGCTTTCATCCGAAACAGTTCTTCCAGCCTGTTTTGTTCCGTCAACAAAGGAATGGCACGTTGCATATAATAAGCAAAACTATCCAGTTCTTCCGTATAATAATGCTTTACAAGCAAGAACAAAGCCGTTCCCTCAAATTGAGCATTTTGCCGCTTCCGGGCTTCCACAAGCAAACGATTGAAATACTGCACACGGTCTTTACACTCCACTCTCCCGATAACGGTGTCGTACAGTTGCTGCAAGAACATAGTATCAGCCTTCTGTTGCAAATCAGCGGAAAAAGCCGGATCAATACAACAGAATCCTCCTGATAATAAGAAAAACCCCCATAATAAAAGTCGTTTCATCTACTGCTTATTTTCATACCGCCATCTTTCTTATGGATAGGAAACGTCACATAAAAAACCGAACCCTCTCCCAATTTCGACGTCACGGCAATCTTACCCCCCATATTTGAAATCAGCCCTTTGCAGATAGCAAGTCCGAGTCCCACGCCTTTGCTCCAGTCGCTCAACTGGACAAAACGGCTGAAAATACTTTCCAGTTTATCTTCCGGTATTCCCTCGCCTGTATCTTCGACAAAAAACTTAATTTCGTTTTCCAATACGTCATACCCAAATCGGATAAAACCTTTTTCAGTATGCTTTATTGCATTGTTCAGCAAGTTAGTAATTATTTGCGTAAGACGCATACGATCGGTATAAAAATTTATCGAAAAACATTCTTTTAATTCCAAAAGGACTCCGGCCGGCATCCGTAACAAGGTTGCGCGATATATTTCGTCCATCATTTCCGGCAGATAGATATTGAAGAAAGAAAAAGTCATCGAGTTGGATTCAATCTTCGACAAATCCAAAACATCATTGATCAGGCGCTGCAACAATTCATTATTGTTCTGGATTATTTTCTGGTACTCCTGGCGGACATCCGCATCCTCTTCATCCACCAGTACCTGCGAAAAGCCGACTATGGCGTTCAGCGGTGTACGGATTTCGTGGTTCATATTGGCAAGGAATGCCGATTTCATCCGGTCGGCTTCTTCCGCCTTCTCTTTGGCGATCTCCAACTGCATGCTATACTTATGGCGCGAATAAGAAATGACAGCAAGCGTACCGCAGGCCAACAGGAGGAGAATTAAGCCGCCTCCCATCAATAACAGCTGGGCATGCGTTTCGGATGCTTCCAACGCCATCTGCTTATTTTTCAGTTCCAGCTTATCCACATCGTGCTGGGTACGCCAATTTGCCAACTCATCGTAATACTTGGCGGTCGTGACCGAATCTTTCAATTCGATCAACTCCTGATAGGTTTCGGCCGCTTTCATCCCCATCCCCATCCGGGATAATGTTTTGGCTTTTTGTTCCAATATATCAATAGTATTTATCGCCTTTTTCGTCTCTTTGAGATTTTTCAGCAATTTCTCTATGATGGCGAGAGCGCCCTCATTATTGCCGATCATTTGGTAATAATACAGCCGGATATTATCTATGGTAAGCTCTTCCCTGGACATTTTATTTTTTTTCACCAATGCTTCCGCCTTTTCCAGATACTCTTTCGCTTCTTTCGCCTTTTTACCCGCACATGCATCCGAAGCCAACGTCCGGTAATAAACATACCAGCAGTAGTCGATCGAGATTTCCGCATCCAACATCGTTATGTCCTTTTCCGTACATTCCGCCAGACAAGCCTTCATCCTCTCCAATGCCCGTTTGTGGGCCTCGTCGGGAATCGAATTGTTCAACAGCGACCTCAGAATATTAAAACGTTTGATGATCGGCGCATTCCGTTTCTCCATACGGTCCAGGACTTCTTCATATAATTCGGCCCCTTCCTTTTTCAGTCCATGACTCAGATAATAATTAGCCAATGCCTGATTCGCCATTTCTTCCCCTTCCGGATACCCCACTTGGCGAGCCAGTTCCACCAATTCGCAGGCTGCCGGCAGAACTGCATCCTGCGCACCTTCCGAAGATAACATATAAATATCCCAAGCTTTCATCCGGAACAGTTCTTCATATCGCTTTTCTTTCAGGAACAAAGGCTCTGCCTTGGCCAGATAATAGCGCATGCTGTCCGGTTTATTGCCATAATAATAGCGGACAAGATGGAAAAGGGCATTGGGCAGATATTTTTCATTCTGCAATTCCGTCACTTCCTTATACAGCCACTTGGGGTACATTCCCTTGCCCTCGTCATAACGGACACTTGCCAATTCGTTCAGCTTGGCGAGCCTTTCCTCCACCGGGAGGGCCTTCAAAACAGAACGCAAACTATCCGTTCCGTTGTTTGCCTTCACCGGGACAGTAGCTTGCGTCAATAGTAATAAGGTTAACCAGAAGAGATGCTTCATCTGATCATATTTTTGAAGCCTACTTCTTCAAAGCTGCTATACTTTCTTCGATAGACTTGATTTTACTTTCAGCATCGGCCTGTTTCTTGCGTTCCATTTCAATCACTTTGGCCGGAGCTTTACTTACAAAACTTTCGTTACTTAGTTTTTTCATGACAGAAGTCAGGAAGCCTTGCTGGTATTTCAGTTCGTCCTGAAGCTTAGCCAGCTCCTCTTCCACGTTGATCATATTACCCAATGGGACAGCATATTCCGTCGTACGCACCAGGAAGGAAACAGAACCGGCGGCTTTTTCTTCCGTACGGATAATGGACGACAGGTTACACATCTTGGCGATTACCGCGTTGAAGTGATCGTTGTGTTCACCCAATACCTGCAATTCCAATGCTTCCTTATTCGGTATATTTTTCTGGAGACGTATCGTACGCACTCCACCCACAATTTCTTTTGCAATCTCGAAGTCTTCCAGATAAGCGTCATCAACAGGAGCAACCTCCGGTATCAGTGCGACCATCAGGCTCTCGCCTTCCTTACGCGGTTCCAACGCCTGCCACAATTCCTCTGTAATAAAGGGCATAAACGGATGAAGCAGGCGGAGCAAGGCATCGAAGAAACCGAGTGTCGACAAGTAGGTCGACTTATCAACAGGTTGCCCGTAACCCGGCTTGACCATCTCCAAGTACCAGGAAGAGAACTCATCCCAGAAGAGTTTGTAAACAGCCATCATCGCTTCGCTCAGGCGGTATTTGCCGAACAGGTCGTCCATTTCGGCGATTGTCTTGTCCAGCTGCATCTTAAACCATTTGACGGCTGTGGCTGCCGCTTCGGGCTGTGCGATATGTTCATCGACCGTCCATCCTTTGATCAGACGGAAGGCATTCCATATCTTATTGTTGAAGTTACGTCCCTGTTCGCACAACGCATCGTCGAAAGGAATGTCGTTTCCGGCAGGCGCCGCCATCATCAATCCCATACGCACACCGTCGGCGCCATATTGCTCGATCAGTTGCAGCGGGTCGGGAGAGTTTCCTAACGACTTTGACATCTTTCGGCCCAGTTTGTCACGCACGATACCGGTGAAATAGACATTCTTGAACGGCATCTTGCCCCGATATTCGTAACCCGCCATAATCATACGGGCTACCCAGAAGAAGATGATATCCGGACCGGTCACCAGGTCGCTCGTCGGATAGTAGTAGTCGATCTCCTCATTGTCCGGATCGTTGATGCCATTGAACAGGGAGATCGGCCATAACCAGGAAGAGAACCAGGTATCCAGCACATCCTCGTCCTGACGCAGATCGGCCATCGTCAGAGAGGCGTTGCCGGTCTTTTCCTTTGCCATTTCCAATGCTTTTTCTGCCGTTTCGGCCACTACATAACCGCCTTCGGGCAGGAAATAAGCCGGGATACGGTGTCCCCACCACAACTGACGGCTGATGCACCAGTCCTTGATGTTTTCCATCCAATGGCGATAGGTATTCTTGAACTTCGGAGGATAGAACTTGATGTCGTCCTTCATCACCGGCTCCAAAGCGATCTGCGCGAGGTGTTCCATCTTCAGGAACCATTGCATGGACAGCTTCGGTTCGATAGGCACATTGGTGCGTTCGGAGAAACCGACCTTATTTTCGTAAGCTTCCACCTTTTCCATCAGGCCGGCTGCTTCCAGGTCTTTTTCGATCTGCTTACGGACGTCGAAACGGTCCATGCCGACATACAAGCCGCCGGCTTCGCTGATCGTACCGTTATCATTGAATATATCGATAGAAGGCAGATTATATTTTTCGCCCAGCATATAGTCGTTCACATCGTGTGCCGGAGTCACTTTCAGGCAACCGGTACCGAACTCGATATCCACATAATCGTCTTCGATCACAGGGATCACGCGGTTTACCAGCGGCACAATCACTTTCTTCCCCTTCAACCAAGTGTTCTTCGGGTCGTTTGGATTGATACACATGGCCGTATCTCCCATGATCGTTTCGGGACGGGTTGTCGCGACAACGGCATAACGGCCTTCCGGATCACCTTCCACCTTGTAGCGGAGGTAATACAGTTTGCTGTGCTCTTCCTTATATATGACTTCCTCGTCGGACAGGGCGGTCAACGCTTTCGGGTCCCAGTTCACCATACGGACACCACGGTAGATCAGTCCTTTTTCATAAAGATCGACAAAAACCTTGATCACGCTTTCGGAACGCAGTTCATCCATCGTGAAAGCCGTACGGTCCCAGTCGCAGGACGCCCCCAACTTACGCAACTGTTTAAGGATGATGCCCCCGTGTTCTTCCTTCCATTCCCAAGCATGTTTCAGGAAGTCTTCACGTGTCAGGTCGGTCTTCTTAATCCCCTGCTGTGCAAGGCGATTCACGACTTTCGCTTCGGTAGCGATGGAAGCGTGGTCCGTTCCCGGCACCCAGCAAGCGTTTTTCCCCTGCATACGGGCGCGGCGGATCAGAATATCCTGAATGGTATTGTTAAGCATGTGTCCCATGTGAAGCACGCCGGTGACGTTTGGGGGCGGAATGACGATCGTGTACGGCTCACGGCCGTCGGGTTTCGACTTGAAAAAGCCGTTATCCAACCAATACTGATACCACTTACCCTCTACTTCTGCGGGATTGTACTTACTTGCAATTTCCATATTGTTTCGTTATAATTATATCTATGTTCGGCACAGACAAAAGAAGTCCGCCATATTTAAAATGCAAAAGTACAAAAATAATATAGATAAGCATATAAGAGCTAAATTTTATCAAGGTAACTGCACCAAAATTCGAAAATCATGTCTCGTCCTGAAATAGGTTGACTGCGTATTAAAAAATCAGGTTATAGGTTGTCTACAAATGTAAAAAAGACAGACAACAACTAACCGAGAAGGTAAAAAAACCTAAAGCATAGGATTAAAGGGGAAAATACATAGGGTTAGAGGAAACAAACAGATACAAAAGTCCTTCATCTGTAAGCTAATGATAATTATCAAAGCATATTTACAAATGAAGGACTATTTGGGGTTCACATTGGTTGTGTAACCTACAAAATATTTCTACAATCCATTATTTACCAAAAGATAATACCCAAGCGCCCAATCCTGGTCATTGGCAAACGGGTCGTAGAACTCCGCTTTTATCTTATTGATTTTATTCGGGTACATATAAGCACAGGAGGCTTTGCCATCTTCAAAGAAGAGGCACAAGTTGTTCCGGACGATGTTTTCCGCCCGTTTCTGGTAAGAGTAGTCATCCGTACACAATGAATAATAGTAATAGGCGGCGGCAGTCAATGTACTCCAATAATGCGGGAACGTGTCACCCCATGTTTCACGCTTGCCAAACCAATAACCATCCCAATGACGAATACCCACTTCGTTCAGATGGAAACTGGGCTGTCTTCCACCGAAAGCTTCCAACAATGGCATCTGACGTTTCGCCTCGTCCAAATACTTCTGAATGCCGGTTTCCAGATACAATTGCGTCAGGACCATGATAGAGGGAGCCACGATACTCTGTTCGTAATTCACTTCATGTTTCGGATAGTAGTAGCCGTTCTTGACATACGTATCTCCAATCTTTATAAAGTCATTCCGAAGTTGTTTATATTCTTTCATCATGCCCGCCTCTCTCAGCGTCTTCAAACTGAGTTGAACCGGAATGTCAATCGCATAGAAACCATATCCGAAATGACGGAACATGGCTTGCAACGTTCCGTAACCATCGATCAAGAACTGCTTGTCACCCGTCACTTTATACATTTGGAAATAGAAAATCGCCACCCACGGATAATTATAAGCCCGGTTCCGCCCCTTGTGGTCGACGGTAGACCAAGTCGTATAATCTTTGTCTTGAAGCACCTCCTTAACAAATTTGGCGTATTTCATCAAAGAGACTTTTATCTTGGGATCATACGTCAATTGATATTGCTTTGCCAGCAAGACTCCCATACCCAAGCGTTCGGCTCCCTCATCCCGGTCATGGTAGCTCACACTCGGACGGTCATTCAAAAAGATCTCATCCGATTCATTGTCATACACCAAATAAGCACCGTTACGCAGGTCTTTCGCATCATTCAACTGCTGATGGTCTATGATAAAATTGACACGCTTGTCAATCAAATTCTTTTCTTTGCCGACAGTCAAACAATAAGCATGTGTCTGCTTACCTCCATCATAAAAGAAATCAAAACGCACCTCACCCAACTGCAACATCGGGGATTCAACGACCCATTTTCCTTGCGACTGACGGACCTCTACCGGGACACCGTTCATCTGTGCCGACACCTTTTCAAGCGGTTTCACGCTATGCAGTTCCACACAAGCCGTCTCGCCTTTCTCGAAGACATACTTGTTACACTCCACAATGACATTTCCCTTCTCCAGCACCTTGTCGCGGAAATCGTTCTCGCCCGAATGGGAAAACAACGTCCATTCCAACACGCTGCTCTCATCCGGCTTCAACACCCGGTCGGAAAGATTCAACGAAATCAATCCTCTGAAATTGGAAAAACCTTTACGACCGCCACGTTCGGATATTTCATACCCGCACAGACTGCCCTCCTTCAAAACCAAGCCCACGTGAGGTGCTTTTCCTCCCATATTCATCGCATTGACATAAGCGGCATTTTCGCCTGCCCAAATATGAGCATGTGTTCTTCCCTCCACACAGGTTTTCGAATCCGGATAGTTATCATTGAATGGCGTATAAATTCCTATGTCCGACAAGGCGACATCCTTCTCTCCCTTATTCGTGAAAATATATTTCTCACACAAATCATTTCCGGACAAAGAGCGTTTCACTTCAATCCGCACCGAACCGACTTCATAGGTACTATTTCCGTTGGGATCCTTCTGCACAGGCTGTTCCCATCTTCGTAACGTCTCTACATTCTCCACAATTTCCGTGAAATACCCCAATCCCCAACCGTGACGCTCCACAATCCAATCATATTGGCTTCCATCCGTAGCCAACACCCAATTCATATCACGTCCATCGCCACTAACGCCTATTTTAGTAATGGCACCGGTCTTCGGGTTTGTCTTAAACTCGATTTGCTGGGCAAAAAGGGGGAAGCCCAAACAGCTTCCCCACAACAATGAAAGAATGAAAATCAAATTTTTCATATACGATTCCTTAATATCCGTCATTCTGAACAACAACACCCTTTCCCTGATCGATTACATCCTGCGGAATAGGCATAACCACCATGTGGTCGGCCGCCGATTCGGAATGTTTGTAAATCTTGGCATATTCAATATATTTCCCGTGGCGAATCAAATCCGTACGTCTCAATCCTTCAAACCAGAACTCCTGTCCACGGTTCAACAAGACTTTATCCAAGAAATCCTGTACTCCGTTAATCTCGGACATTTCATAAAGATGAATGCCGGCACGATGACGAATCGTATTCAATAAATCGACCGCCTCTTGCGTGACAGCATTATTTTTCCGGACAATGATTTCAGACAATGAAGTCAACACATCTGCATATCGATAGATAATCCAATCGACTTGGCTTTCTTCTCCTACCGCTGCCGGATCTTCTCCATACTTAACCGGCAGAGCACCTTTCTCCAATACACTTCCCGGATTTTCTTCGTTATACAAAACCCCGTCTGTCCCGACAAATTCGCCGACCAAGACTTTCAGACGTTTGTCTTCCTTGTCGAAAGTATGATAGAAATCCCAAGGAACGCGATAACCACCCCACTTTTGAATATTCGGGTTTTTCGTCGGATAGACAGAAGACAACACATGCGCCTGCCACATGGCCATATTACCGGAACGATTACATTGACAAGCCCAGATTATTTCCGAGTTCTTTTCATTTTCCAACGTGAAAATGTCTTCATATTCCGATACCAATTCATATCCATATTCCGGCTTCATCAACTCACGTGCACATTTCTCGGCCTTTTCCCATTCCTTTTCGTGCATATATAGTTTCATCAAAACCGTATAGGCCAATCCGCCTGTAAAACGGCCATAATTGGGGTCACTTGCCGCATAATTGGCAGGCAGCACCTTGACTGCTTCCAAAAGTTCGGTCTCAATGAAACGAACCATCTCTTCTTGGCTCAAACGGGGAACCACTTCGTCGACCAACGGATTTTGAAGTTGTTCCAACGTGGCGACCTGTATCGGCCCGAACCAGTCGTACAACAGATAACCCAACCAGCCTTTTCCACAACGCAATTCGGCTACCAGCCGTTCTTTCACATCGTCAGGCATCGGGATATCCTTGATTCGTTCGATTGTCAATGTCATTTTACTGATATCCCGCATATAGCCATACGGACCACCTAAACGTGGAGAACTGGTCGTGAAATTGAAATTCAGCATATCCGGCCACCAGTCATCCAACCACTGACATTCCCCCAAATCGGTTGTCATATCGCCCATTACCTGAAGACCATCGGCTGTTACCGCAAAAAGCCCCGAATAATCAGCGGAACGGAATGGCACATAAGCGGCCGAAGTCACCAACGCTTCCGCATCTTTCTGGTTTTTAGGGAAAATACCCGGATTAATCGTATCGTACATTTCTGACTCCAAATGTGTACAAGAGCATAACAGAACGGATGACAATACTCCCAATACTATATTCTTTTTCATATCTATCTTCTCTATTTAAAATGAAATATCAACACCAATACTAAAACTTCTCACATTCGGATAAGCGTAAGTCGAATTATCCGTTTCCGGGTCCAAACCATCATACGGAGTAATCACGAACGGATTGTTAATATCCACATACACACGTAAATTAGAGAACAAACCTTTGCAAACCGTTTGAGGCAGCGTATATCCCAAGGTGATGTTACGGCAACGGATAAACCATGTCTTATCCACAAAATAATCACCGACCCCCCAAGAACTTTCATTCTGGAAAAAGCCCGGACGCTTGGAATCTTGATTATCATGTGTCCAAACATTTTTCACGGATACCGGCATATTGTAATTGACACCTAAACGCCCCACATTCATCTGACCGTCGCCCGTCAACCAAGTATCCATATAAGAACCGGCTGTCAATTTGTTAAACTGTCCATAGAAATAGACATTCAAATCAAAATCCTTCCACCTGAACGTATTGTTGAAACCTAACAGGAAGCCCGGGTCTTCGTTCCCGTAAAATACCTTATCGGCATCGTTCAACACACCGTCCGGCTTTCCGCTCTTCAACGGAATACCATGCTTGTCTACTTTCATCGAACCATCCTCGTTATACACATAACCGTTCAAGTCCTTCAGTTTCACCTGTCCGGGAACAGAGCCTTTCATGTGAGGGACATCTTCATTTTCCTGAATCAAGCCGTCTGCGACAAAACCGTACCATCCTCTCAACGGAGCATCATAAAAACTATAAGCTGCCGGTTTCCAGAAAGGACTTCTTTCTTTCCATTTATCACGATAACAAGAGAATGTGAAGTCTGTGCTCCAACTAAAATCGCGCGTTTCTATATTATGCGTGTTCAAAGTCAATTCAAAACCGGAACTCTGGGTCTTACCGATATTGGCTGCAATCGAACCCACTTCCTGATGGGCCAGCAAAGAACGTTTATCCAACAAATCGGAAACGACTTTATGGAAATACTCGCCTGTCACATTAATCCGGTTGGTCAAGAAACCCAAATCAAGTCCCAAGTTAAACTCGGAGGTTGTTTCCCAACTCAAATCCGGATTACCCAATTGTTTCAAATAGACGCCCTTATAAACCTGATCACCAAAGATATTGTCATTTCCTACCGCATAATAGCTGATGGCCTTATTGCCGATATTCGAGTTACCGGTTTGTCCGAAGCTGACACGCAATTTACCGTTCGACACGACATCTTTGATGTTTTGCATGAAAGATTCTTCCGAGAAGCGCCATCCTAAAGCGACAGACGGGAAATATCCCCAACGGTTATTCGCCGCAAAATTGGAAGCTCCGTCCACACGCAAAGTAGCCGTAACCAAATATTTATTATCGAAAGAGTAGTTCACACGCCCGAAGAAAGAGGCCATTTCATCTTTGGAGGCAGTAGAACCAACCGACGGTTTCGGGAAAGAACCGGCCCCCAAATTATTATACAGGAATCCATCGGTCAAGAACTCACTGTTTCCAGCGTAAAGATTTTCATAATTGAATGACTGGAAAGAATAGCCCACTACCCCGTTCAGGGAATGACGTCCCAATGTCTTTCTATAAGAAGCAGTCAAATCCAATACATAATCAACCTTATCGAACTCTCCAATGTCCGCCCGACCTCCTTCTTTGGCGCCATAAAGCGTTGTCGTGGGCAAATAGGTTTTTCTTTTTTGCATATTGTTGTCTACCCCGATGTTCACTTTCAACACCAAATCCTCGATCGGCTCCACTTCAAGAAAGGCAGTACCTAAAATACGTTTCTTGCGCGTCTTGTCCGTTATTTCCAACATGGAAATCGGATTCGGAACAAAAGCGGCTTCCGGATTTAAGGCATACTCTCCATTTGCATCCTTTACAGGAAGTAGCGGACTGAATTGAGAGGCGGACACCAGCAAACTTGCCCATTCTGCATGACCATCCCCTAACGGCACATTATCATAATTACTGGTTGATATCGTCAAATTCACTCCGGTTCTGACATATTTGCTGATCTTTTGTTCCCAATTGATACGCCCCGTGAAACGTTCCAACCCATTGTTTTCAACGACCCCGTTTTGTTTAAAATAGTTTCCCGAAACCAAGAATTTCGTATATTCCGAACCTCCCGAAACCGATACGTTGTGTTGTGTTTGGAAACCGGAACGGACAACACCGTCCATCCAATCGGTATCATTGACCGGATTGGCAATCTCTTCATCCGAATATTTGGGCACGAAAGGAGAAACCGTAGAGGGGTCAACACCACCATACACGCCGATTTTATTATCTTTCATCCATTTTTCCTGATAATAGCGATTCCGTGTCGTCATATAATCACGTGTGTCAAGCACTTCATACTCCTTTGCCATTTTCTGAGTTGACACCGAACCGGAATATTTCACCTGCGGTTTTCCCGATTTTCCTTTCTTCGTCGTCACGATAATCACACCATTACCGGCACGCGACCCATAGATAGCGGTCGAACTGGCATCCTTCAACACCTCAATAGACTCAATATCATTGGGGTTAATAGAAGCCAAGATATTATCTTTCGAACCTTCGTCATAGCGTCCGACATCCATACTCCCCGGATTGCTGATAGGGAAACCGTCCACAATAATCAACGGATCATTTCCTGCACTGGGTGAAGCAGCACCACGAATACGGAAATCCGTACCACCGCCCGGTTGTGCACTGACTGTCGTTGCCTGCAATCCGGCAGCCTTACCAGCCAATACGTGGCTAATGGTCGAAACCGTACCAATCGGTTCTTCATCCATTTTTACAGAAGAAACCGCACCGGTCAAATCGCTTTTTTTCACGCTACCATAACCGATGACCACCACTTCGTCCAACGATTGTGTATCTTCACGCAATACGACATCGATTGCATTTTCCCGACCGACCTTTATGGTTTGTTCGTTATAACCGATATAAGAGACCTGCAAAGTACAACCTTGCGCGATCGTCAAGGTATATTTTCCATCCATGTCTGTTACCGTTCCGTTGGTTGTTCCTTTTTCAATTACATTCGCACCAATGATCGGTTCGCCGTTTTCATCTTTTACGATACCGCTTATTGTCTTCTTATCCTGCCGGGCAACAGTTGTACCCGATTTTTCTTCCCTTTTCGTCAACATGATATAGCCATCATCGAAAACATACGTGATACCGGAGTTTCCAAAGATGCGATTCAGGCAATCGGCAACGGTGTCGCTTCCGGCTTCCAAAGAAATCGTTTTCTGGACATCCACTTCTCGTTTGTTGTACACAAACATATATCCCGTTTCTTTTTCGACTTGTTCGATAAAGGTTCCGATGGTCATACGGGAATTCGTGATATTTACTTTTGCCGTCTGTGCATCCATATCTGCCGCATAGGTGGCAAAGGCACAGGCGAACAATCCCAACGTTGATAATCTCATAATATTAAAAAATTTACCAAGACATTGTCTTTTACATAATAAATGTAGGGGTAAAGTATTTTTTTTCATACTTTTGTGAATTACATATTTAATACTTTCTTACAACTAAGAGTGTTAGATTTACAGCCGATTGGTGTTCCCGCACCAATCGGCTTTTTATCTATAAAAACTTCTTCTATTCAATCATAGGCATTATCTTTTCAATGTTACACATGTTTTTCCTGTATTTATAAGTTTAACCCTCCACATCAGAAACACCACTATGAGGATTCAGTAATTAAATATTATTTAACGATTCAGATTCCTATACGGAAGGTTATGCCAAGGGCAATCATGACTATGCGCCATGACACAAAAGCCTTATATTTCTTTCAGGGGTTTGTCTATTGCCAAGGCAACCACACCAAAATTCGGAAATCGTATGAAATATACCAAAGAAAAAAAGGACATTACTATATAAGTTTTCGGTTCTTCGTCATTTTCGGGGCAGCAAAATATGCTAACCGCCTTTATCTATGGACTATGCCAGCTTATTTGAGGGAATAAATATTCATTGTCATAAAATGGAGTTAAAAAAGATGTAGATGTGCATG
>NZ_CDRTCT010000012.1:0-128348 GCF_977054455.1 Parabacteroides sp.
AGATCGTAAGGTATTAAGGTGGTTATAGCGTTGGGGATCCACCTCTTCCCATTCCGAACAGAGAAGTTAAGCCCAACCGCGTCGATGGTACTGCGTAAAAGTGGGAGAGTAGATAGCCGCCGTTTTATAAGTCAGTTAAAGCTGAAAGAAAGAGAAGGAGTCAGTCCGAAAGGATTTGACTCCTTTTTTCATATCCAGTAAGCAACAGTCGGTTTTTTGTTAGGGATAGACAGTAGTTAGGGATCATGGCCGCTTGACCGGTTCCCGGGGTCAACAGATTTTCCCGGTGGGCGGTGGGGAGTTCATGAGTAAAGTGTTAACTTTACAGTATGCACCTTCAAGGTTTACTACGAGCTATTCTTTTCGGATGTTCTGATAGACAATTTCGATTCGATGTCGACCGATTTGAAAAGACTGACACCCGTTTTGGCATCTGGCTTGACGAGAAGACAGTTCAGTTTCGCGAGGACAGTACAACAAAGATGTAATTGCCCACGGCTTCGGTGATTACCATATGATTGGAAGAGACAAGGTATTGTTAGGTGACTTGCGGGAAGGTTTCAGAAATACTCGAAAAAATGTCGGGTGCCGACGTTGTACTATCTTAATCCACATCGACACCCGTTAATTGTTGTTTGTTAGATGGTATATTAAAAGGTCTTGGAGCCGACCTTTTGGGTACAATAAATCTATATTAAAGTGTTTTTAAAGTGCAGGTTTCTTTTTCAGGAACTTTTTGCTTAACCACTTTCTTACCGGTTCGTCATAAAGTTTCAGGCAGAGGTAAGCCAAGACGATGCTGCCGGCGTAAACTACTATTGCCATAGGCCAGATTTCGGCTAAAGTATAGAGTTCGTTGTCGATCAGCCAAGCATAGAACAGGTACATGATCGGGTAATGAACAGCGTAGAGCGGATAGGATATGTCGCCTAAGAATTTACATATTTGCGTCGAACGTTTGTCTGTCGTTTTGCCGGAGGCTCCAAGCCAGACAAGAACCGGGAAAATAAGAATGATGCAGGCAGCTTCAAATAACCCGTTGAGACTGATAGGAACAGCGTCTGCCTTTATATAGGGGACACAGAAGAGGATCAACAGAACGATCGAACAAATCCAGAAAGCTCCCCTCATTTGGAATGGTTTGAAGTTGCGGGATAACAGCATTCCTAATGAGAAGGGAAAAAGCATGCGCAAGGAACCGCCGATGAAATTCACGCCGTCGAGGGTCCAGCCCACACCGATCATGTCGTATCCTGAAACATTGAAAAGCGTGAATCCGGCAAGTCCAATCCCTAAAAGGGCGACGAGTACGGTCAATGCTTTAGTGGAAAGACGGTGAATGAAAACGGCGTAAAGGATGTTACCGATATATTCGAAAAAAAGTGACCAACTTGGACCGTTGAGCGGGAACATTTCGCCATTGCCGCGCACTTCATATTTCGCACCGGGCAGGGCGGGAATGAAAAACATTGCACAAAGTGTGGATAACATCACTGCCGAGATTGTCACGTGTTTACCGTCCCACTGGACACAACCTTGTATGAAAAAGGCTATTGTTCCCAATACTACTCCCATGATAATCATCGGATGGAGACGGATCAGGCGGCGCTTGAAAAAGTTGCCGGTCGTCATTGTTTTTCCCAAGCGGTCGTCGTAGGCATAGCCGATTACGAAACCTGAAAGGATGAAGAAAAAATCGACAGCCAGGTAGCCATGATTGATCGTTGTGATAGGAGTTCCTCCGGCTGCAAAAGAAAGACCTTCAAAGATGTGATAAAAAACAACCAGTAAGGCTGCCACCCCTCGCAATCCGTCAAGAAGTTCGTAATGGGGTTTGGTATCCGCAAATGCGGCTGAAGAGATTGTTGTGTCTGACATTGATATTGAATTAGATATTTGTAATATGCGGCAAAAGTATTCGTTTTTTTGGGTAAAAAAATTGTCCTATGTCAAATTCGTCTATCCGTTAGCCCGGAGCCGGCTGAGCGTGGAAAGCCTGATACCCAAATAAGAGGCGATATATCCTAAGTTCACTCGTCGGTATGCGTCCGGAAACTGTTCCTTGAAAGCTTCGTATCGTTCCCGCGCCGACAAGGTCAAATGGTCTTTGTGGCTGCGATGTAAACGTCTGTATTCGTTCTGGTGGATGATTCTTCCCCAATTACACAGTTCGATGTTTGTTTCGAAAAGATGCGTCAAAGTAGCCAACGATATCCGGTAGGCTTCTACCTCTTCCAGTGTTTCGACAAATTCTTCGCTTATCTTTCCGTAATAGAGTTCATCCATACTGAACACAATACTCCCTTCGCCGGCAAACGATGTCGTGACCTCTTCGCCATCTACCAGCCAGAAGGAACGTGTAATTCCTTTCTCGATGAAAAAGGCGGATTTACAATAGGTGTCAGCTTTTATCAACTGATACTTTTTAGGAAAGCGGCAGTAGGTCACATTCTCTTTCAATACTTGAATGGTATCATCGGAAATAGGAAACAAAGAGTTTATTTTATTTAATATATTTGTCATGATGTTACTTTGGCATTGTCTGTCAATCACAAAGATACGAAAAAACCGGTAAAAAACAGTTGGCAACCGGGCAGTAATCATCTCACTGCCTGATTGCCAACCGTCAATTGAATTATTGAACTGTTCCTACAGCCATTCGCTCATGAACGCATCCATCTCGTCTGCATGTGCTTCGAGGCTTTGGAGCAGTTTGAACTGAGCCTTTGTGCGGATCAGGTTGTGCTTCGGGCTGTGGATCTTGTAATAGGTGTCGCCGTTGATGTAGTCGGTCAGGAAACGGACTGTCTGCATATAAGTCAGCAAGCGGCCGCCGTACGGGAGCAACTTGATCTCTGTCGGGGTCAGGAATGACTTGGCTTTTTCCATGTAACCGCGTGTATAGGCTTTGAAGATGTCCATGTTGACATTGACGTTGTCCAGGTTTTCGTCATCTTCCGCACCGGTATTGGCTCCTGTGCGGATGAAGTCACCGATATCCGACAGGACGAAGCCCGGCATGACCGTGTCGAGGTCGATCACGCATAACACCTTGTCGCTTTCGGCATCGAACATCATATTGTTAACCTTCGTGTCGCAATGGTTCGTGCGTTTTTTGAGCTTGCCTTCGCGATAGAGGCGTTCCTGGATACACATGGCTTCGGCGCGTTTTTCGATTTCCTCGATCAAGTCTTTCACTTCGTCCAGACGGCCGGCGGCATTGGCCTTTACTGCATCGTGGAATTGCTCCAGACGGAATTCCATATTGTGGAAGTTCGGGATCGTTTCGCCCAACGTGCCTTCCGGAATGTCGGCCAGCATGGACTGGAAGTCGCCGAAAGCCTTGCCTGCTTCGTAAGACAGTTCAGGGCTGACCTCTTCGTAGCTTTTGCTGTTCGGAATGAATAAACATACGCGCCAATAGCTGTCTCCGTCGAAATAGTACAATTTGTTATCTTTTGTCGGAAGGAAAGTCAGGACTTTGCGGTCGATATCGTTTTCGCCTTTTTCTTCCAGTTTTTTACGGATATGCGAAGTAACGACCTGGATATTGTTCTGCAACATATCCACGTTGGTAAAGATCAAGTGGTTGATGCGTTGCAGCACGTATTTGATTTCGCCTTTTTCGTTTGTTACTTTCAGCGTATCGTTAATGTGTCCGTTTCCGAATGGTTCGGCGGAAACTACTTTCTCTGTGAGCTGGAACTGGTCCAGGATGTTTAGTAATTGTTCTTTCGTTTTTGCCATGGCATTATGTTAATTGATGATTGATAATTGACAATTGAAGATGAAGGGATGCACGGTGCACGACTTCATTTCAATCTTCAGTTACGCACAAAAGTAAGAATATCTTTGTAAATAAAAAACGGAAGTTGCTTTCTTTATCGGTGAATCCCGTATAAAATAAGAAAGGCTATCCAATATGGACAGCCTTTCTTATTCGATATAATCGTAATTGAGAACCGGCAATTACGATTCTCAATTTTCCATTTCCAATTACTTCTTATTGCGGTTACCGTAGCGGCTCATGAACTTATCAACACGTCCGGCAGTATCGACCAATTTAGCCTTACCAGTGTAGAACGGGTGAGAAGTGCTTGAGATTTCGACCTTTACTAACGGATAAGTAACGCCGTCAATTTCGATCGTTTCTTTTGCATTGATAGTAGAACGAGTGATAAATACGTCCTCGTTTGACATGTCCTTGAATACTACAGGACGATAGTTGTCAGGATGAATTCCTTTTTTCATTGCTTTGTTATCTTATTTTTAATTTATACTCTTGTACTTAAGTCTGGTAACCGGTATTTTGGGTTGCAAAGGTATGGATTAGAGTTGAACAAACAAAGAAATTCGAACTATTTTTTCAATCAGGTCTACTTTTGTGTTATTTTATATGCTTAAAAGCATAATGTTACCGGATAGTTGTTATCTTTGTGGGAGATTTCTAATCATTAACGTAATAACATATACAACAATGGTAAATTACAAAGATTTAGGTTTGGTGAACACAAGAGAAATGTTCGCAAAAGCCATCAAAGGCGGATACGCAATTCCGGCTTTCAACTTTAACAACATGGAACAGATGCAGGCTATCATCAAGGCTGCTGTTGAAACAAAGTCTCCGGTAATCCTGCAGGTATCTAAAGGTGCTCGCCAATATGCAAATGCTACTCTGTTGCGTTACATGGCTCAGGGAGCTGTTGAATATGCTAAGGAATTAGGCTGTCCGAATCCTCAGATCGTTTTGCACCTGGATCACGGCGATACGTTCGAAACTTGCAAAAGCTGTATCGACTCTGGCTTCTCTTCTGTCATGATCGACGGTTCTCATCTTCCTTATGAAGAAAACGTAGCTCTGACAAAGAAAGTTGTTGATTATGCTCATCAATTTGATGTAACCGTAGAAGGTGAATTAGGTGTATTGGCAGGTGTTGAAGACGAAGTTTCTTCTGACCACCACACTTATACCGATCCGGAAGAAGTGATCGATTTCGCTCACCGTACAGGTTGCGATTCTTTGGCTATCTCTATCGGTACTTCTCACGGTGCATACAAGTTTACTCCGGAACAGTGCCATATCGATCCGAAGACAGGCAAGATGGTTCCTCCTCCATTGGCTTTCAACGTATTGGATGCTGTAATGGAAAAACTTCCGGGATTCCCTATCGTTCTTCACGGATCTTCATCTGTTCCTGAAGAAGAAGTTGAAACAATCAACAAATACGGTGGCGCTTTGAAGGCTGCTATCGGTATTCCTGAAGAAGAATTGCGCAAGGCTGCTAAATCGGCTGTTTGCAAAATCAACATCGACTCGGACTCTCGTCTGGCCATGACTGCTGCTATCCGCAAGACTTTCGCAGAAAAACCGGCTGAATTCGACCCGCGTAAATATCTGGGTCCGGCTCGTGATAACATGGAAAAGCTGTACAAGCACAAAATTATCAACGTACTCGGTTCTAACGATAAACTCTAATCCCTGTTTACGGGACGAGATAAAAGAAAGGGATGCCCGAAAGGTGTCCCTTTTTTATTTCCTTTTCAGGGGAGCCGGTTGGGAGATGCGCAGGCAACTGACGATTCCGGCAATGACGGCAAACGTCCCCGCCAGGTACAGGCAAGCCTGTGTGCTGTGGTTGGGAACGAGGTTGAACAGCATGGCGACCAGTGTCGCTCCTAACGTCTGTCCCAAAAGGCGGGCCGTGCCGAGCATACCGCTTGCGCCGCCGCTACGATTGGTGGGAGCGGACGAGATGATCGTGCTGTTGTTGGGTGTTTGAAACAAGCCGAAGCCTGCCCCGCAGATAAACAAACGCCAGATAATGTCCATATCGGCAGGATGGGCCGGCAGGGTAGCGAGCAGGAACAGCCCGGTTGCGAATATGCTCATGCCGATTCCGCCTAATATCCCCGGATGGATCTTTTCGACCAGGCGACCGGCTGTCGGAGCCATGATCATGGTTGCCAGAGGCCAGGGAGTCAACAGCAGTCCGGTGGCGACGTCGCTTCGTCCAAGTGTGTTTTGGAGGAAGAAGGGAAGGGAGATCATTGCCAACATCTGGGCCGTGAAGGAGCTGATCGAGGTTCCGATGGAGAGCGAGAAGATCGGTATCCTCATCAGGTCGACAGGAAGTAACGGGAAACGCTGGTGTAGCTGCCGGCGGACAAAGAAATACCCGATTATGCCCAGTGCCACGATCCCGATGATGACCAGGGCGGCGCTTTTCTTATGGGCGATCCCTTCCAACGAGAAGATCAGCAGTCCGAAGGTCAACGCGTTCATCAGGCAACTGACTTTGTCGAAACGTCTGCCATAGACTTTCACCGGGTTGCCGGGCAGGTGGGAGATGCCGATCACCAGAGCGGCGATGCCGAACGGGACATTGATGGCAAACAGCCAGTGCCACGAGCCGAGCGACAGGATAGCCGACGCGATGGTCGGTCCGGCAGCGATCGAGACTGCCACGACAAGGGCGTTTATCCCCATTCCTCTTCCCAAGAATTTTTTCGGATAGATGATGCGCAGCAGAGCCGTGTTCACACTGGTAATGGCCGCTGCCCCGAAACCTTGTAAGATACGGGCCACCGTCAGGGTCCAGAAGGAGCCGGACAGGGCGCAGATCAGGGAGGTGACGCTGAACACGGCGATCCCCGACAAGTAGATGCGCCTATAGCCATAAATATCTCCTAAGGAGGAGAAGGAGAGGAGCGAGATCGTGATGGCCAACTGGTAAGCGTTCACTACCCAGATGGTAACAGAGGGCTCTGTCCCTAAATCGCGTGCGATCGTCGGCAGGGCGACATTGGCGATAGTTCCGTCTATGACGGACATACCGACACCCAATGCGGTGGCAAGTATAGCCCAGTAGCGTTTGGGTAGCGGCAGTCCGTCTGTTTCGTTTACAGTTGTAGCACGATTGGCTGATATCATTTCTTTTGTCTCTTTAATGGATCACTTCCCGTACGGCTTCCAGCATCGGTTCGACAGTCAGCGGGTTGCCGGTTGCTTCCAGCATCCACTCGTTGGGTGTCAGGCGTCCCTGGCGGAAAATGCGTTCGACTTCGGTGGCGAAATCTTTTCCTTCCAAGTATTGGTCAAGCTGGAACTCGATGATCTGTCCGAAGGCATAGGCCGACAAGTATAGCGGGTAGCTGATCATATGTGAGTAAACTGCCAGAACCGTTTCGTCTTTCACGCCGAAAACGGGAGCATAGTATTTATTCCAGATCTCTTTGGACAGGTAGATCGTTGCCTCTTTCAGCTGTCCGGCCGTAGCATCGGGATGTGCATACATCCATTTCCAGACAGAGATGTCCAACATGGAGACGCCGCATATTTCGTACATCGTCCATATCTTGTCCAGGACTTCCATCGCTTTTTTGTCGGGATTGTTGTCTTCGATTCCCAACAGTTCCAAGTCTCGTTTCTGGAAGACGAAAGCCAGCGCTTCGGTAAAAGCCGTGTTGGGGACGCCGCTCAGCATATAATAATCCACATCGTACATGGACAAGGTCTGTTCCACATTGTGTCCGAACTCATGGATGGCAATGTTGTAGCCCTTATAATCCATGCCGGTTTCCGGTATGCGGGTGCGCAGGTGCGATTGCTGTCCCTTCATGGCCGCTCCCCAGGCATGGCCCGAACCGCGGGCGGCATCGACTGTGATCTTGTCGGCCAGGTACTTGGCGCGTTCCGGGGAGAAGCCGGCTTTGACAAGGATGTTCGGCAGGTCTTCGTCCAACGCTTCCGCGTTCGGATAGAGCGTCCGTGTCTTTTCGTCCAGCTTTTTTTCGTCCAGGTTGCTGCGTGCCTTGAAGCCGTCATACCAGATGTCGTAGGCTTCCAGCTTGCGGCCGAGGCGTTTGGCAATCATCTTGCCGACGGATTTCAGTTCCGGAGCGGAAAGGAATTCGTCGAAAAGTTTTTCCACGTCGTCCAGCGAGACTTCCATATCTTCCGAGAACTTCCGGTCAATGTAAGTATTCCCCGTGTATGTGTCTATTTCCTGCATCGCTTTGAAATTGTTCAACATCTTTTGGTAGCGGGTGGTCGATTCGGGTGTTCCGGACACCTGCTTGCTGTCGAGGCTGATCTCGTTTTTGTATGGGTTCCATTCGTATTTGCCGGAGTTGATGACTTCGACCGGAATGTCCTGTGCAATGATCCGTTTCATCACTTCGTAGACCGTGCGCTGTTTGTCGAGGCCCTCTTTCCCTTTGTTGTAGTTGGCTTTGATCTCGTCGCGCAGGTTCCAGTGTGAAAGCAAGATCATGTCTTTAGGAAACAAGTATTCCCCTTTTTTGTTCTCGACGTGTCCCATATAAATGTTGTAGTCGGAGATGTAGATGTCGGCATCGCTCTCTGCGTTTCCGGCGGCTTGCAAGGCTGTTGCCGGGATGCGCTCGGTGAACAGGTCGCCGAGGCGGGCATATGCCCATGCTTTCCGGTCTGCTCCTAACCTGCCTTTTTCTTCCAAGGTATAATGCGGAAAGTTCAGCATGACGATGAAAGCAATCTTGTTTTTATAGAAGTCGTCTTGCAGGTGCGTGCCCGGACTGTAGGAACCGAACTTCTCGTCGATGGCGTGGAGAGGGCCGGTCGGTTGGTGCAGGTTCTTCATCAGGCGCAGGGACATCTCGTTGAAGTGTCCGCTGATGCCTTCCATATAATCGCTGATTTTAAGGAATACCTGTTCTTTTTCGGCAGGATCGGAGATGTAGTTCTTTTCGCAGAATGTTTTGAATTCTTCAGCGTTTCCGTCGGATTCCTGCCAGAGGCGGGCGGCCTGGCAGACTCCTTTCTCGATGGCAGCCTTGTTCCGGCTGTCTTTTGCGACAAGTGACCGGATTGTCGATTGGACGACAGTCGGACTGATCTCTGCGCGACCGTTTAAACAAGCGAGTGTACAAACCAGCATAAGGCAGATGTGTTTAGTTAGTTTCACCATAGTTGTCATATTAATGTATATTAGAATATCCAAGTGTCGGGATGATTGCCCGGATACAAATGTAGGGATAATATTCGTATCTTTGCCTACTGTAAACATGAGTAAGAATAGATGAAAATGAAAAAAAATTGGATTTTGGGAGTTGCCGTTTGTGGCATTTTGTCCATATCGGATGCAGCGTATGGACAATCGATTAAAGATATCTTGAATTCTGCTGCCGTGAAGGATGCCGTAACCGCCGTGACCGGAGGCAAAAAGCTGACGGCGGAAAATCTGGCCGGTACGTGGACATATGTGAATCCGGCCATTCAGCTGGAAGGCGATAATGCTTTGAAAAATGTGGCGGCAAGCGTAGCCTCTTCGGAGATGGAAAAGAAGCTGAAAGAATATTGTGCGAAAGTCGGGATCATCGAAGGAGCATTCAAATATACTTTTAATACCGACAGTACGTTCACAAGCGTTTTGAAAGGCCGTACTTTGAAAGGCACTTATTCTTTCAATGCGGACGATAAGACGATGGAACTGCATTACGGCAAGATCGGAAAGTCCAAACTGACGACGATGACGGCTCATGTCGTTGTTACGAACGACCAATTATCCTTGCTTTTCAATGCGGATAAGTTGCTGGATTTCCTGACGAAACTCTCCGCCGTTTCCAAGAATACGACTTTGCAGACGCTTAATAAGCTGGCAAGCCAGTATGACGGGATGATGATGGGGTTCGAGTTGAAAAAGTAGGGAGGCCGGAAGTAGAGCCGCAAAGCGGCTCTCTTGCTATGGCCGGTGCCGGGTCTTTTTTTATGGCTTGCTTCTTTTGTATTCGTCTACTATTTCCAATAGCTTTGCACCATAGTTTTCAACGATCTTTTTCCCGATTCCGGGGATTCTGAGAAGATCGCGTCCACTGACGGGCAACGTGTTGACTACGCCGATCAGTGCTTTCTGTTGCAGGATGGTGTAAGGAGGAAGACCTTTTTCGGTTGCCAGTTCATAGCGCCAGTGTTTCAGGTTGGCATATAATTCCGGATATTTGATGTCGGTCGAAATCGCTTCTTTCTCCTGTTTGGCAGATTTTTCGGTCTTTCTGCGGGTCGGGGCTTGCGTCTGTTCGATGCTCGCCTTCGCTTTTGCCGACAAATAACCGGATATCGTGAATCGCTCTTTGCATCCTTCCAGGACGGCCAGTTTGACGCGAAGGTCTTCGTCCCATTTGTCCAATGCGCTCTTGACCGTTTTACGGATCTCCTTATTATCTATTTCCACCTCCGACGCTTCCTGCAAAGGCGTGCAAAGACGGTCTATCTGTTCCAAAAAATAGGAAACGCCTTTCCGGACGCGATCCTGTATCATTCCGTCTTTGAGATAGTCCGGATTTCCGCTTATCATCCGTTTCAGTTGCTGGATGAAACGTTCTCCGACATCCGTGACTGTAGACCGGAATGTGTCGCGGGTGTTAGAATATTGGACGCTTAGTTCCGGATAAAGTTTCTGCAGGTTGCCATACACGACAAAAGCGGCATATTGGATACGCTGTTGCAGGTTGTTGAAATCGAAAAGTTCGCAGATCAGTTCCGTGAAATACTGTTGCTGTGCGGCCTGCATTTGTTCTTCGCCCGGTTGGCGGTTGCCGACCGAAGAGGTGAATTCCTGAATCCGGTAATCGTTGATCATGGCATTGCGGGTAATCGGGCTGCTCAGCACAAGCCCTTCCAATGTCTTGCAACGGCTCAGTGCGACATACACTTGCCCATGCGAGAATGCGGCCGAGGCGTCGATGATGGCATGTTCGAAGGTCAATCCCTGGCTCTTGTGTATGGTGATCGCCCAAGCGGTTTTCAGCGGATACTGGTTGAAGGTCCCGGAAATGGTTTCGGTGATTTCCTGTGTTTCGGGGTCGATCGTGTATTTCACATTGTTCCAGGTTTCCTTTTCGACTATGATTTCGTTTCCTTCTTGGTCAACCACTGTTATTTTGCTGGGATTGATAAAAACGATCTTCCCGATCTTCCCGTTATAATAACGTTTTTCAGAAGAAGAGTCGTTCTTGACGAACATGACCTGTGCACCGCATTTCAGAGTCAGCTTGTCGTCGGTCGGATAAGAATATTCAGGGAAATCATGATTGATTTCAGCCGTAAAAGTATAAGTCTGACCGGGAAGTTCCGCCAGTTTGCGGTTGTTGATCTGCTGCGCCTGATAGTTATGTGTCGTAAGCGTGATGTAGCCCGACTGTTCAGCCGGCAGGAAGTTGGGAATATAGCGTTGGTTCAGCTGTTGCAGAGTCTCATCGTCGAAACGGTTTTCACGGATATTATTCAACAAGTGGATGAAATTCGTGTCGCTCTGGCGGTAGACATGTGTCAGCTCTATGCAGTAATAATTACTTTCCGATAGGGCTTTGCTGTCGAAAAAGAAAGTGGACGGATAGTGCTCTTTCAGCAGATTCCATTCCTCGTCTTTGGCGACAGGAGCCAACTGCTGCAAATCTCCGATAAGCAGTAGCTGGACACCGCCGAAAGGTTTGCTGCGGTCTTTGTAACGTCGCAAGACATCGCTGATCGCATCCAGCAAGTCCGCACGCACCATACTGACTTCGTCGATCACCAGCAGGTCCATGCTGCGGATGATATTGATCTTGTCCTTGCGGAATTGGTTCTTGAAATCTTTTTTACCGCCCTGATATTCCGGTGAAGAGGGAATATAGGGACCGAATGGCAATTGAAAGAAGGAGTGGATCGTGACACCCCCGGCATTAATGGCAGCTACCCCGGTTGGCGCTACAACGATCATTCGTTTGGGAGAAACCTCTTTCAACCTTTTTAAAAAGGTCGTTTTGCCCGTTCCGGCTTTTCCTGTCAGAAAAAGATTGGTCCCAGTGTTCTGCAGTAAGTTGAAGGCGAGGTCAAACTGTTGGTTTGTTTGCATGGCGAATTTGTAATATTGTTAGTTCTCACAAAATTAGGAAAAATATTAGAATCGCCAATATATAAGAGGGAAAACATGCCTCTTATACAACCAATGCCGCAATGAACTGGATGAAGAGGATCAGGAACACCATCGCGATCGGATAGACCGTCGCATAGGCGATGCTGGGAGCGGAACTGTCGCTCATCGAGTCGGCGGCGGCAAGCCCCGGCGTACTGGTCATGCCGCCGGCGATCGTCCCGATCAGGTCCAGGATATGGATCTTGAATACGAAATAGCCGAACAGGACAGCCACGACCATCGGTACTATCGTGATCGCCATACCGACTCCGAACAATGTCCACCCGCTTTCCTGGAAGGTCGATACCAGGTTGACGCCGGCGGATGTCCCGACCTCGGCGAGGAACAGCAACAGGCCGATCTGGCGAAGCAACTGGTTGGCGGAACCGGACATGGACCAGACGATCGGCCCCGTCTTGCCGATTGCGCTCAGGACAAGCGCGACGATCAGGATACCGCCTGTCAGGCCGGGCGAGAAGGAGAAAGAGTCCGAAAACGAAATATTCAGTTTTCCGAACAACACTCCGAGCACGATACCGGCGGCAATCGGGAAGAAGTCCGTGTCGGAAAGTTTCTTCTCGTCGTTTCCGAACACCTGTCCCAGTTCCTTGATGTCTTCTTTTTCTCCGGCGACCATCAGCTTGTCACCGAATTTCAGCAACAGGTCCGGTTCGGGCGAGAGGTCGATCCCGCTTCGGCGTACGCGGGTGACGGTGCAGTTGAACGTGCTTTGCAGGTTCAGATACCCTAAACTCTTGTTGATAACGTTCTTGTTCGTCACCAACAGCGATTGCAATTCCTGCGTGCTGCCGAAAGGAAGGTCGTTCTCCACACGTTCGCCGACGAGGAGTGCCAGTTGTTCCAAGGACTTGTCGTTGCCGACAGCCTTGATCAGGTCTCCTTCATGCAGGATGGTTTGCGCTACCGGTATGCTGGTCAGGTTGTTATGTTTCACACGGGAAATGACGGCGCCTGTCATGGAACGGAGTTGCAACTGGGCCAGCGTTTTCCCGAATATATTGGCATGGGTGATGCGGTAAGTCGCCGTGTGCAACGGAGGATATTTCCCTTTCCGCTGTGCTTCGAGCGCTTTCGCTTCGGCGACAAGGTCCTTGTGCAGCAGCTTCGGCAGTAATTTTATGAAAAGTATCACCCCGATCACTCCGAACGGATAGGCGATACCGTAGGCGATCGAGGCGGAGGAGGAATGCGTGCTGTCGATCGCGACGGCAAGACCCGGCGTACTGGTCAGCGCTCCGGCGATCAGTCCGACGAGGCTCGGCGTATCGATTCCGACCACATATTTAAGTATCAAACCGGTAAGGCTGGCGGAACCGACAATCAGAAGCGTCAGTATGATCAGCGTTTTCCCTTTCGAACGGAAGGAGTCGAAGAAACCGGGACCCGCTTGTATGCCGATGGTGAAGATGAACAATACCAAACCGAAATTTCCCAGTTCCTTAGGAATGATTACCCCGAAATGCCCGAACAGGAGAGCGATAAAGATAACGGCTGATACATCGAGCGAGAGGCCTTTGATCTGTATTCTGCCCAACACGAACCCTAAGGCGATAATCAGGAACAAGGCAAAATAAGACGATTGAAGCAATGTTTCAAACATGTCAAATAGTTTTGTTGTGAAGATTTATGTTTGCAAAATTACACTTTTCTGTCTGCATAGGCAATCCCCTGGCGAGATTTCTGTTACCTTTGCATCCGAAATCAAACAGAAGCAAGGATATCCGGACGTGAACAGATACTTTATATATTTAGGTTATAACGGCAAGAAGTTTTGTGGCTGGCAGATACAGCCGAATGGAATCACAGTGCAGCAATCCGTCGAAGAGGCATTGGCTACGTTGTTGCGACGGCCGGTCCCGGTCGTGGGAGCCGGGCGGACGGATGCCGGCGTGCATGCCCGCCTGATGGTGGCTCATTTCGACTGGCAGGAACCGATCGCCGACCTCGCTTTCTTGGCGGAGAAGCTGAACCGCCTGCTTCCCAAAGATATCGCGGTCTACCGTATCGTGCCTGTGCGCCCCGATGCGCATGCCCGGTTCGATGCCACTTCGCGTACCTATAAATATTATATCACGACCCGGAAAGACCCGTTCAATTACGAACAGGTCTATCGGATTCCGGGCAAACTCGATTTCGACGCGATGAACAAGGCTTGTCCGGTTCTGTTCGACTATATCGATTTCACCAGCTTCAGCAAGCTGCACACGGACGTGAAGACGAACAACTGCCGCATCTATAAAGCCGGTTGGGAGCAGGAAGGCGATGTCTGGGTTTTCACCATACAGGCGGACCGTTTCCTGCGCAATATGGTGCGTGCCATTGTCGGGACACTTTTAGAAGTGGGACGAGGCAAGCTCTCCGTCGACGGTTTCCGCCAAGTAATCGAAGCCAAAGACCGTGGCCGCGCCGGAACCTCCGCCCCCGGACACGCCCTTTATCTGTTCGACGTCACCTACCCCGAAACTATTTTCCTTTAATTTTTTAATTCTTAATTTTTAATTCCCATGTGGATTGGATTAGCTTTTATGTCAGCCTTCCTGTTAGGCTGTTATGAAGTAAACAAAAAAATTTCGTTGGATGGCAATGCCGTTATCCCGGTTCTGTTTTTCAATACATTGATAAGCAGTCTTATCTTCGTCCCTTTCATTTTTCTTTCGTTCTTTACGGATGTGCTCGACGGGACGATGTTGTATGTGCCGCGTGTCTCCTTTGAGACGCATGCGGCCGTGTTCGTAAAAGCCGTGATCGTCTTGTCGTCGTGGATATTCGGCTACTTTGCCTTGAAACATTTGCCGCTGACCATTACCGGGCCGATCAAGGCTACGCAGCCCGTCGTGACGCTGGTGGGAGCCATGCTTGTCTTTGGCGAACGGCTGAACCTGTACCAATGGGTCGGGGTGGTCCTTTCCATTGCCTCCTTCTATCTTCTTTCCTCATCCGGCAGAAAAGAGGGCATCCGTTTCACGCATAATAAATGGATCTTCTTTACCGTCTTGTCCATCCTCACCGGAGCGGCGAGCGGCTTGTATGACAAATATCTGATGGGAAGTCTGGATGTGATGACGGTGCAGGTCTGGTTCAATGTCTACCAGTGCCTGATGATGTTGCCGATCCTCCTGTTTCTCTGGTATCCGCGCCGCAAAAGCACGACGCCTTTTGTGTGGCACTGGAACATTATCTTTATCTCCGTCTTCCTCTGCGTGGCGGACTGGATTTACTTTTATGCCCTGACTTTCCCCGGTTCGATGATCTCCATCGTCTCGATGGTCCGTCGCAGCAACGTGCTGGTCACCTTCATCGCCGGTGCTTTGTTCTTCCACGAAAAGAACCTGAAAAGCAAGGCGATCGACCTGTTTTTAGTATTATTAGGAATGATATTCCTGTATCTCGGTACTCGCTAAAGGTCTCCGGTTTTGAGGTTTGAACAAGTCTTCTTTTCCGAAGAAGACATTTCCGTCTTCGGTCTCAGCAGAGATGACGACACCCACGAATGGGTTGTTTTCCACTTCGATAATTGTCCCTTCTATCCAATTTGGCAAGTGGGTAAGGTCTGGGGAAATTAATATTTTATCTCCTACTGTTTTCATATACGTTACCTTTTACGATTACTTATGGCAAAGGTAGATATTTTATTTTTATCTTTGTCTCCCTATAAATTCAATTTAAGATATGAAACGATTATTTCTTTCTATACTGCTTTGTGCATTTGCGTGGGGGATGAAGGCGCAGGAGATGGATGCGGTCTTTGTCGCCATGCCCGACCAATACGTGCCCCAACTCGAAAACGCCTGGCGTAAGGATTTGATAGATTTGTATAAATCGGGGAAGGAGGCGAAGCTGAAAAACACCATGAACGGCTTTTCCACCCTGAAGAAGCTGACGGACGATTACCTGTTGTTGCAGGTGACGGATCGCAGCACGGTGGAGATGAAACTCCTTCCGCTCGTCAACGATACCTATGTCGTTTGTATGGTCACGACCGTATGCGGCCCCGTTCCCGACAGCCGGGTCGAGTTTTTCACGACAGACTGGAAACCGTTGGAGGCCGCCGACCTGTACACTCCGGTCCCGGCAGAATGGTTTGTCAAAGACGATACCGACAAGGACCGTACCGCCTTCATCGAAGCGGCCGCCCGCCTGGACATGGACCTGCGGAAATATTCGCTCAGCCCCGACAACCGGACGTTGACGGTCGAATACACGACCCCCCTGTACCTGACGAAAGCCGAACGCCGGCAGGTGGAACCTTTCCTGAAGACCGAACCGAAGGTCTACACCTGGGAAAAGTCGCATTTCAAGTAAAACGATCCCGTCTCAGTCCACATTCTCCAGATAGGCTTCCAGCGATTCCTCTTTCCTGAGTCCGAACTTTTTGCGGATGCGGCTTCTGCCCGAATTGACGCTGGCACGCGATATCCCCAGTGCCAGTGCGATCTCGTCCGTGTTCTGGTTCAGGTGGATGAGCATGCAAAGGAGCTCGTCCGATTTGGTCAGTTCGGCACAACGGGCCCGCAGTCCCGGTAGGTAGCGCGGATAGAGCGCGGCGAAGGATTGCCGGAAACGCTTCTCGTCCTCCCCGCTGAGCAAAGTGGGATCGAGCTTTTGGCGCACGTGGTCGATGGTCTCGTTGTGCACCGCCTGTTCCAGTTCGAAGCTCAGTTGTTCGTTCCGCCGGTTCAGTTCCTGCTGGGCCGAGAGCAATCCGTTCAGTTGGCGGCGGTGCATCTCCTGCTCTTCGCGGTGCATCCGGCGGCGTTGGAAAAGATAGGCGACGGCGCCCGCCAGCAGGCATCCCGCCAGTATCAGGATGATGTGCATGTAGACCAGCGAACGTTCCTTCAAGGCCACCTCGGCCGTCAGCACGCGGTTTTCCTGTTCCTTGCGGCCGGTCTCGTACCGGATGTTGGCGGCGATGGTCGCGCGGATTTTGTCTTCCTTGCGGACAGAGTCGCGCAAGGCGATGAAATGCGGGAACAGCGTCGCCAGTTTGTCGTTCAGGCCTTGCGAGGCATACATCTTCATCAACTCCCCGTACGCGTGGTCGAGGTTTTCGTCGAACTGTTGGGCGGCAAATTCGCGTGCCGCCTCTTCCATTATCGGGATTCCTTTGCCGGGGTCCCCGTTCTTGGCGAATGCCAGCCCTAACATGAACTGTTCGGTTGTCGTATCCCTGAGCGTGTCGGCGCAGCTCTTTTGCAGTAGCGCGATCGCTTCGGGCAAGGCGCCGGGAAAGCGTTCGGAGTGGTCGACCATGAAGATGGCCCGGTCCGACCTGATCCCGTCCGCCAGGCTCTCCGCCCTTGCCTTGTCTGCGATGGCGGCGGCCGCCCGCAATGCCTCTTCGAAGCAGACCAAGGCGGAATCCGTCTGCCCCGACTCGTCAAACAGGTTGCCTCTCATCCGGAACAGGTCGGTCAGCAGCAGCCCGTTCCGTTCGCGGCTGGCCTGTATGGCGGAGGCGTTTGCTTCGAGCGCCTTGTCCGACATGCCCAGGCGGGCGTAGAGGTTGGACAGGTCTCCATAGAGGTAGATGGCCCCTATCTTTTTGTAGCCGGGATGGCTGCGCAGGTAGTCGACGCCCTCTTGCAGGCATTCCGCGCCCTTTTCATACTGGCCGGTGCGGTTGTAGAAATATCCCATCTGCGAGAGGATGTCGGTCGGGTCCTCGAATTGTCCGCCTGCCCGGAAAGCCCGGACGGCCCGTTGCTGCATCGGGATGTATTGTTCGGCGGGCCGGCTGTAGCGTTGCAAGGTACGGGCGACGAGGTGGGCGAATATCATCTCCTGCGTCGCGTCGCCGGCAGGCGGCAGCGAGGCGGCTTCGCGCAGCAGGGCTTCCGAATCCCCGTCGCCGGTAAAGCGGGTCGCCAGGCACCGGTAGGCCGTCAGGTAATGGAGGCAAGGCCCGGTCAGGTAGGGGTGGCGCGTGTGCGCCAGGCTATCCGTGATCTGTTTGAACACCTCCTCTTTGTTTTCGTAATAGGAAGAGTTGTAGAAATATTGCAGCGCGATGCCGGTTTCGGCCCGCAGGCTGTCCCGGTTGCCCGCCGGAGAAGCCGGGAAATTCCGGAAGATCCGGCTGTAGACGGTGAAAGCCGAGTCCGTACGGTCGGCTTCATAGAGCGTCCGGCATTCCCGGTTCAGTGCTTTCAGCGCTTTGTCCGTCCCCCGGTTTTCCCATCCGGCCGTCGGCGACGAGGGATCTTCCGCCGTGCGGCGGCAGGCCGTGAAGGCGATAAATGCCCCTGCGAGGGCGAAAACGAGCATTTGTTTCTTCATCATCTTTTTTTTCGACAAAAGTAGTCGAACGTTTGCAAAAACGGTCGGAAATCGGACGAAATCTATTGAATCGTCTATCGGTTTCCCCTTGCCGGCAGCTCGAACCCCTCTATATTTGTTTCTCTGAAAGGGCATGGGGACCGTGGCGAGTAATAGATGATTATCAAGCGTTGTTTCCAATAGAAAAATGCTATTGTTCAGCCGTTGTACAGACTATTGCCCATAAAAGTAAAGCGGAGGTACGAAATGGATTGCGTTACTTTGAAAGCACGGAAAGAACAGTATGATGAATAGAAAGCAAATAGCGACAATGGTCTTGCTTTTCGTCTTCTTCGCCTTCGTAGGCATCGGGATGGAAGGGGCAGCGACGGAGGACCGCGGAAGATGGCTGGCGGCCGTTGCGGTGGCTTCCTTTTTCTGTGTCGCGTTTGTCCTGGTCACCGATTATCTGTTCTGGCAGTTCTTGGTGCGCAAGATCGACGACCGCCTTGAAAAGTTGCAGGACCTCCTCGACCGCCACTCGCGCGAGTGTCCGGTGAAGAAGGAGCAGCTGCTTGCCGGATGCCTGGCGGTGGATGAGACGGGAAAGAAGGGAGACGCGTTCCGCCGCACCTTCACCGCCATCTATCCCGCTTTCCTGTTCCGCCTGCGCGAACTGGTCCCGGGCATCACGCCGGTCGAAGAACTGCTCTGCATGCTGATCAAGATGAACCTGAACAGCCGGGAAATCGCCGACCGCATGTCCATCTCGCCCGGCAGCCTCCACACCACGCGCTACCGCTTCAAGCGGAAGTTGCCGTTGCCGGAGGGCGTCACGATGGACGATTGGATACGACAGATCGAATAAAGAACCTCGACGGGCTGAAGATACTGTTCGACAGCTATTGGACAACTGAATGGCAGGCGGTTCGAGGCTCCGAACCTGTTCGGGAAGGCAAATGGCGGGCGGTTCGAGGTTCCGAAGTTCTTCGGAGAGGCAAATGGCCTGCGGTTCGAGGTTCCGAAGTTCTTCGGAGAAGTGAACGGCCTGCGGTTCGAGGTTCCGAAGTTCTTCGGAAGGGCGAACGGCCCGCGGTTCGGGGTTTCGAACCTGTTCGGAGAGGCGAACGGCCCGCCATTCGGGTTCCCGAAGCTGTTCGGAGGGCCAAATCGCCTGAAAACGATACGATTTTATTGATATTGACATTTTAAAATAAGAAATATGGTAAAACAAATTAAGACTTTCAGCATCTCGCGACTCACCGTGGGGTCGACAAGCGATTTCCACAGCAAGGTGAACGAACTGATCGTGAAGGCTACGCCCTCCGCGCTCTATATCGTGGACCAGGCGGCGCTCTATGCCGAGGCATGTGCGCTGCTGGCTTCGATCGTCAACCGCTCGACCACCTTCGTGGCTACGTCGGAGATGAAAGCGGAAGACAAGAGACGCGACAACCTGGTGGGCGTCGTCAGCAACGTCGTGCGTGCCCACAAGACGAACCCGATCGCCGCCAAGCAGGCCTACGCCATCCGGTTGGATGCCGACCTGGCCCCTTACAAAGGGATCGGCGGTGACGAATACAGCAAGCAGACCGCCGAGGTAAAGGGCATGTTGGCTGTCCTGGCGCTCGAAGCCAATGTGGCGGCGGTCAAGGCGTTGGGCCTGGAAGACGAAGTGGCGGAGCTTGCCAAGGCGAACACCGCCTTCGAAACGGCTTTCCTCAGCAAGGCAGGCGAGGCGTCGACCCGCTTGGCACAGACGGATGTCAGCTCCGACCAGGCCGTCGGGACGGCTAACGAGCTTTACGGGCAGATCATCACCATTGTCAATGCCTATGCCATTGTCAGCACCAGCGATGTGATCGAAAAATTCATCGACGACGTCAACGGCCTCGTCACCCTCTACGCCTCCATCGCCGGCAGCAGCACCTCCGGCGGCAGCGGGCCTGACAGCGGCGGGGGCGGGGGCGAAGAGGAGCGTCCCGGTGAATTGTAGGAGGTTGTTACTTTTCTCTTGAAAGAAAAGTAACCAAAAGTTCAAGGCTTAAGCTGCCTCGCTACTCCGTTCCCTTCGTTCGCTGTCGCGTCTGAAACTCGCTTCGCTCAAACAGCAGACGCTCCGGACGCTCACTGCGGTCTCTGCGCTTGACGCTCACCAGCTTAGGCCGGAGATAGAGCCTGACGGCTCTTTTGGGATGGCCGATGCTGACACCTATATGACTGACGGAGAAGCCTTGATCTTTTGGTTGCTTTCGGGTCAAGCCGAAAACAACGGATAAATCATCATCATTTAATAATATACATCTATTTATGAACGACTTTTTACTTATAAAAAGAAACCACCGCGCAGCGCCCCTCCGGCTCGCTGCGCGGATAATCAGTATCATGATACTGGCTTTTTTATGGCCGGCGAGGGGAGGGGCGCAAACAGAAGGAGGCCTTTCTGATCTCGATGTGAGTAACATTAATGGAAAACTAACTCTGACTTATAAGCTGAAATCCGGTTCGCAAGAATATGCCTGGTATTACAAGATCGGTGAGGCTGACGAAACCGAATTTACCGGTACGTTGAAGGGAACAAATGAAAACTGGTCGCATGGGTCGATCGATATCAAAAGCGAGAAAGCGATAAACGATCCTGATCATAATATGCTTGACAGCTACCCGATCCTAAAACTGGATGAGCTAAACCTGACCTACAATGCCAACGACTCATTGCTTTATATGGTAGAGGAGGGTGGACCGCTCTATATCCAAGCGACAGGCAGCTCTGCCAGTACCTTGAAATGCCAAGGAGTAGTAATCAGCAACTACAAAGGGTGCGACCTGCTTCTGGATGGTGGGGCTGCCGGATTGAATATCCTTGGGGAAGGGAAGTCAAATGGAATATATTTGTTCGCCAGTAATCATTCAGTAGACGCCATCCTCAAAGGCAAAATAAATATCGTAGCGGGTGGCGAATATGCTGTGTCGATAGGGAATAGCGCTTCTTTATCTGCGGCCGAAAATGCGAAAATAACGGTTTCTGCGGAATCAAAAGCAATTCTTGACAATAATGTAAAATCCCCCTTCCTCAGATGGGAGTTTGACACCGCCCCGGAGAGCAACAAGACGCTGGAAATAAAAGATGCCAACGGTAACTCGTTTAGTCCGGCTATCCAATTCAAAACCGATGGCACAATGAAGAGTTTCGCCATCAACGTACAGAAGGACACCGGCTACACCCTTTGGTTGGACGATGATATATTCATGATTAAGGATAAAACAACCGTCTTTACGGCGACGGACAAAAAATTATTCATCATCGAAGGAATGCAATTTCCTGGCGACTGGTCCGTCTACGGTCAGACAGCCCATGTCGGCCCGGATGGCACCGATGTCTCCGTCTCCGACGCAACCTACACCGTCAAGACCCCCCGCGGCCTCGCGTGGATCGCTTGGGTGACGAATAATGGGAAGACCGCCAATACTACTACCAATATCACCAATACCGGTGATGCTTACTATCCTGCCAATGCAGGCTTTAAGGACTGCACGGTTAAGCTTGCCAACGATATCTCGCTGGCTACGCCTAAGGGTGTCGCCGCTGATTTCAAGAATAATTGGATGCCGATAGGGACTTATAGCTACCTTTCAGGCACCGACTACACTAAATGCTTTCAAGGCACCTTCGACGGGAATGGCAAGACCATTACCGGAATGACGATCTCCTCGGCCTCGGTAAACTATGTCGGCCTTTTCGGCTATCTGTATGGAGCGACCGTGAAGGATCTGACGATGGCAGATGAGGAAAACACCCAAACAATTGATTGGAAGACTATTCCGAATAGCTCTGGTGACGCCAACTACTATCTTGGCAGCATTGCGGGGGCTGTGGCGAAAGGAAAAATCATCAATTGCCATAACCGATGCGCGGTCAGTTTCTCTGTGTCTGACAAGAAAGGGAGTGTCGGTGGAATTGTCGGTGTAATAAATGAAAACTCGGTGGTTAGCGCTTGTTCAAACAGTGGAACTATCAAGATGCAAGGATCGTTTGGTTATGGTGGTGGAATCGTAGGGGAAAGTGCCAAATCTTCTATTGTTTCCTGCTTCAACACGGGTAACGTTGATGTTAACGCCGGTGAAAGTTCCGCCTATGCGGGCGGTATCGTGGGCGACAGTGATACTAATGGTAGTAGCAGTAATCCAGGTCATATATCGCACTGCTATTCAACAGGGAATATAACCGCTAAAGCAAGCTCGGCCAGTACTTCCGGCGGTATTGTCGGAGGTGCTCAATATGTGGTTATTAAATCTTGTTTTGCCACGGGTACTGTTTCCGCGGAATCTTCAGGCAGCAGCAGCGACGCTGCTTATGCAGGCGGTATTCTCGGGTGGATTTGGAACCCTAGTAGCGTTACCGTAGAGGATTGCCTCGCCTTAAATACCGGCGGCATTAAAGCTACCGGAAACGTCTCTACGAAACTGGCCGGTCGTATCGTCGGAAAGAACAATGAGAGTGGTAATGGTACTGTTACCCTTTCCAGCAACTACGCCAGCGTCAATATTAAACTGACGGTAGGAGATAATACTGCCGCCCCGACCACCGGCATCGCCGTCGATGCGATCAACGGGGCCAACGTCTACCTCGATGAGGTCGCTGCCGTTATCGCCGGTTGGACAGGCGAGGGCAAAGCCTTCACCGCCATCGATACCACCGAAAACGGCAAGCTTCCGCGACTGAAAGTCATCACCGGCTATAATGCCGACGGACTGCCGGCCGCTTACAAGGAAGATTCTTTCATCCCCGGCCAGCCCGACAACTTGACCTCTTCCACCTATCTGCCTTACCCTGATCCGCTGTCTTTGTCTTCCGACAACACAGATCTCATCACCCTCTCTTGCTCCAATGGCAAATGGAGTTACAAAAAGGGAGAAAGTGAAGTTTCGACCCGTTTCGACGGCACGGTCAAGATGGCCGAAGACGTATCTTCGTCCACCAACAAACTCCGCATCTCCGCTGCCACCGGCAACCCGACGCTGATGTTCGACAAAGTGGAAATCAAACCGACCGGCGCTGCCGCCCTGACCATCGGGTCCGATTGCGTCCTGACCCTCAACACGACGGGAGAGGTCACTTCCACCCTTAGCGCATCCGGCGCCTCTACCTTCGTGAACAAAGGCTCTGTGACGCTGACGGGCAAGGGCCTGTACATCGGGAATACCGGCACGACCGATACGCATTACGGCCTCGATAACTCCGGCTCCTTCACCGTGGCCGATCCGTCGTCGACCTCCGTCACCTTCCATTGCGCCAACGCCGCCATCCATAACACCGGGACCCTCGGCAACGCGTGGATGGAATGGCAGTTCGCTGCAACAACGGAACAAAACGATGGAAACGGCACGAACGATGCCCAAATCGCCTTCGCCGCCACCGATGCCGCCGACCCATTCCCGGCCGCCCGACTGCGCCAGGGCAAAACCTTTGCCACGACCGTTACGGCAGGCAAGACCTACCGGCTCTGGACGGTGACGAATGGCGGTGCTGATAATGGCACTGAAGTCCGTACCCGCCAGCAAGGCCTGACAGCGGCCACCCCTGCCGAACCGGTCGTCTATTTCCAGGCGCCTGCCGATAACGGGGTCGCAGCCTTCACCGGCGTGAAAGCCGCTATCCCGGTGGCCGTCACCCAACCGGCACAGGGAGGCGGCACGATCTCCGTCTTCTCCGGCGACAGCCTGTTGGCAAAGGAGGACACCATCCCGAACGGAGTTAAGCTGGCACTCAAATACTACCCCTTGCCGGGCTACGAGCTGAAGGATGTGACAATATCACCAACGCCGGGTGAAAACAATACCAATACTAATCCGCCAACCGAATATACTGTCCCGACCGATGCTACGGCCGTTACCATCACAGCCGCTTTCAAGGCAAAGACTGTCGAGCCTGCCGACACCACCCAGACGGTTGTTGTCGCTGATGTAGACAAACTCCCGAAAACGCCGGTCGAAAAGCCGACTGCCGTGATCGATAAAAGCAATACTACCGCAAGCAGTAGCGCCGATTCCGAAGTCAAGCTGATCACCGGAACACTCGAAACCGAACATAAGGTGAGCGTGAAAGACACCCTCGAAAAGGTTGCCGCCGGTATAGGTGAAAGCAATATCATCTTTGCCGAAATCGCCCTGGTGGAAATCACGACTACCACCAGTAGCGGTAGCAGTGAGACCACCATGACCCCCATCCAGCCCGCAGAAGGGCACACGGTCCGTGTGGTCTATCCTTATCCTTCCGGCACGAACAGTAACGACAGTTTCGTCATCGTCCACTTGAAGACGGACGGCACGACGGAAGTCTACCGGGATGCACCCGACACAGGCAAGGGCGAAAAAGAGTTGAAGAAGACCGCTCGCGGCCTCGAATTCGACGTCGACAGCTTCAGCCCCTTCGGCATCGCCTGGATAAAAACCTACACGCCGCCGCCTTATGTCCCGCCTGTCACGAACTACTACACCGTCACCCTTCCCGACGTGGAGGGCGTCACGTTCAGTAAAAAGGCCGGAGCCTATACGGTCGAGGAGGGCTACAGCTTCTCGTTCGCCCTCGTGTTGCAGGAGGGCTACGAGCTGCATTCGAAGCCGGTCGTCAGGACCAGCCGGGGAGAAATACTCGAACCGCGTGCCTCGGACGGCAAATATGTCGTTCGCTTTGTCGAGGAAGACATCACGGTCGCGGTCGAGGGGATTGTCCGCAACGATGACCAGCCGACAGCCAATGCCGCCATTGCCTCCGACACACGGGTATGGGCGGCTGAGGGCCGGCTGCATCTTTCGCTCGACAGCCCGGCGCGTGTCTGCATCGTGGACATGGGCGGCCGTGTCTGCCTGCTCTTCGACGCGCCTGCCGGCGAAACGACGCGACCGCTACGTCCCGGCCTTTATCTGGTACGCCTCGGTGAAAAAGGGGTGTTCAAGGTCGCGGTAAGGTAAGTTTCAGGGGGTGTTATTAATCTGTATATTAGAACACAGATAACACAGATGAGACGGATTCACGCAGATTGATTATAGTAAATCAATAAAATAAAAACCTGCGGTTATCTGTTGAATCTGTGTCATCTGTGTTCTATTTTATATTTTGACACACCTTCCTGAAATCATAACACAACGTAAGCTATGACCGAGTTTCCGGACAGCCCCGCCCCGTAAATTCGAAACGGTTTTAGGGGGCATATTGCCGCATTATCCTTATCTTTGTGTGCATACTTAAAACAACGGATATATGGAAACGAGACCGATCAGAAAACTCCCGGTGGGGATACAGGACTTTACGAAATTGCGTGAAGAGAATTTTTTGTATGTTGATAAAACGGCTTTGGTCTATCGAATGGCTGTTTCCGGCAATCCTATATTCCTGAGCCGCCCGCGCCGTTTCGGCAAAAGCCTGCTGCTTTCGACGCTCGAAGCCTATTTCCTGGGGCGTAAAGAGGTCTTCAAGGGGTTGGCCATCGAGCAGTTGGAAAAGGATTGGAAAGTGTATCCGGTGCTCCATCTGAGTCTGAATGCCAAGTTTTACGAAACAAAGGAGAGTCTGGAGCAGATATTGGAATCTCACTTTATCCAATGGGAAAAGCAATATGGCGGGACTGACCGTGAATTGGGATACGAAGGCCGTTTCATGCAGATCATCCGGCAGGCCTGCGAGAAAACAGGTGAGAAGGTGGTGGTCCTGATCGACGAATACGACAAACCGCTGCTTCGCTCCTTGTTCAACGACGGTTTGCACGATCTTTACCGCGAAATGCTGACCGGCTTCTACACGGTGCTGAAAGATGCCGACCGCTATCTTCGTTTTGTGTTTATCACCGGTGTGACGAAGTTCTCGCAGTTGGGTGTCTTCAGCAACTTGAACCAGTTGATGGATATCAGCATGAATCCCGACTATGCGACCGTTTGCGGCATGACGAAGGACGAGATCGAACGTGATTTCCAACCCGAACTGGCTGCGCTTGCCGCCATGAACAGGCTGACTTACGAACAGGCGGTAAACGAACTGGCGAAACGTTACGACGGTTATCATTTCTCGGAGTTCCAGACGGAAGGGGTCTTTAATCCGTTCAGCGTGCTGAATGCATTGATCCAGCGTCGTTTCAGCAGCTATTGGTTTGCGACCGGCACGCCCACCATGTTGGTCGATATGCTGAAAAAGACGGACTACGACCTTCGGGAACTGGATGGCATAGAAGTGCCTGCCGCCGCCCTTACCGATTACCGGATGGATTTCCATAACCCGGTGCCGGTCATTTACCAGAGCGGCTACCTGACGATAAAGGAGTACGACCCCCTGAAGGACTTCTATGTGCTCGGCTATCCGAATGCGGAAGTGGAATACGGATGGTTGAATTTCATTACCCCTTATTACACGTCGATGTCGGAAGTGAATGCCCCTTTTTATATAGGGAAGTTCTGGGATGAGTTGCGTAAGGGGGATGTCGACGGTTTTATGGAACGCCTTCGCGCCTTCTTCGCCGGTATGCCTTACGAGTTGAACAACAAGACGGAACGTCATTATCAGGTGGTCTTCTATATTGTCTTTAAGCTGCTGGGACAATATGTCGATGCCGAAGTGCGGAGCGCCCGCGGGCGTGCCGATGCCGTGGTAAAGACAACGGATTACATCTACGTATTCGAGTTCAAGCTGAACGGTTCGGTAGACGAGGCCCTCCGCCAGATCGACGACAAAGGCTACCTGATCCCTTACGCCGTCGACGGCAGGCAACCGGTCAAAGTCGGCGCCTCCTTCGACAAAGAAGAACGCAACATCGGCGAATGGAAAGCGGTTTTCTGTTGACCGATCCGTTTGCCGTATTCTTTACCAGTCATATCCCGGTGCGCGGGTCGTCCCTTGTGTTACGATCTGCGCGTTGGAATTGAGTACGACGTGTATCTCGTTGTTGTCCTGTTTCAGTTCGAAATCGTAGAACAGGCCGTCCGGCCGTTCGATCGCCGTGATATCTTCTACTTTATATTGGTTGTAGGCGGAGCTTTGCAACGCGTCCATGACGGCGACAGGCACGTCGCGGGCGCTGATTTCCCAGTGCGTGGAAACCCATTGGTCCTTCGTGTCGAACCATACTTCTTTGTGCAGATTCTTTTCTTGTATATCCACTTCCGTCCCGTTAGTCTCCTTTTCGGATTTCAGGATCGTTGCGGCCGGATACTTATGTTTCAGGAAGTTCTGGATAGGGGCTGCGACATTCTCGGCAGCTGCCTTTTGTTTTTGCGGGCTGTTGCTGCATGTGGCGAACAGGGTGAGGCTGCATAGGCACAAGAGCAAGACGGATAATTTAGTTTTCATGACTCGTTGTTTTTTTATTGTTACTATTCGTGGCGGGTTCCCGATCGAACTCCGCCTCGAAAGAAACAATTCTTTTGCCGTCAAGGTTGTCCGCATGCATGAAAAAGCATCCCGGCATATAGATGTGAAAGTATTATCCGGCGGGTAAAAATTTTTTATAATGAACTCTTCGACAAGAGAAGCCGAGGCGCTTTTTTGTTTCCACTTATTGGCCGTTTTCTTCCGCATAACGGCAAAATCTGCAACTTGTCTGATTTTTGAAAAAAACTGCTTGCCTGAAAGAATGTGTTTTTATATATTTGAAAACTATATTTAGGTTTGTTTGTGGAAAAGAGATTGCAAGCAGAGTTGGGTACGGTGGTGTACAAATAATAAATATAATGCATATGAAAAGGTATTGGACAAATAGGGTTAAATGGGCTATCATTTTAGCTTGGGCAATTCCGGTTTTGGGTTTTGCCCAAGCCGACGGTTCCGGCCTGTCTGCTAAGGCGGGTGAGAACAAGAGATGGGGATATGAGAACAAGGGGGAGAAAAGCGGTTGGTGGCAGAAAGCCGCTACACTTTCCAATAACGGAATTTTGGGGACAGGGATTTCGTTTGGAAATCAGTTGGATGATATCTTGCATGTCGGTTATGAGACGGAATGGGCGATTCCCGCCCAGTATGAGAAGGTCGCCAAACGGTTTGAGGAAAACTTGGCAGGCGTGCAGCTGAACGGGAGAGTCGGTTTTGTAGACCGTTATAACCGTTTCATTATCGAACCGCAGTTTGAATCGATCGACAGGCTGGAGGGGTTCAGCCGGGGATTGGCTGCGGTGAAGAAAGACGGGATGTTCGGATTTATCGACAAGTCAGGCAAGTTTGTGATCCCCCCGAAATTCGAGTGGGCGGAGAATTTTGAGGAAAATGATCTGGCGGCCGTTAAGATGGATGGGAAGATCGGAGCGATCGATCTGAAAGGCGAAATTGTCGTTCCCTGTAAATATAAGTTGAAAGAGATGATGACCAAGTTGCCGACATCGAATAAGCTCTATAAGGAAGCCGCTAAAAAGGTGAAGTCCGACCGTGACAATGGGTTGTATGACGAGCCCCTGGCTAAGATAGAGGAAGCAGGGAAGACTATCGATGCCTTGATTTTGGATAGCCTTTATCGTACGCCTGTTCCGGCAGATTCGCTTTGGACCGTACCTATGCGCTATGAAGAGATCGCACGTGTAGGCGATGGTTTTGCTTTGGTCGCCCAGGACGATAAATGGGGAGTGGTTGACCATTATGGACGGTTGGTGATACCTTGTGCATTTGAAATGATCGAATATATGGCCGAAGGGGAAATGTTTGCGGTCTATGAAAATGAATCGGTCGGACTGTATAGTCGGATCGGGGCATTGGTTGTCCCGCCGAGTTACGACCGGATCGAACCCTTTGTGGCCGGAACTTCTGTGGGTTGGATCAATTTCGAGCATGGACAGATTGGGGCGGACGGACTTGTGATGGATGATCTCTTGGACCGGGCGTTTGCCAAGGCTGTTGTCTACGATGAAGCCGGTTTACATGCGGAGGCACGCGTGCAATATAAGAAAATATTATGTATTGATCCGACTTATGCAATGGTACATAACAACCTGGGTATTATGGATATCGAAGGTGAAAGCTTTAAAGAAGGAATGAACCGCTTGAAGATCGCCAATAAACTGGACCCTGATAACAAAGAGATAGAAGCCAACCTGAAACAAGCCAAGAAAGACAGGCGTGAACGACGGTGGAACCGGGTGGAACAAGGATTCATGACTGCCGCAAACATTATCGGAGTTGCTGCCGGAACAGCATTGGCTGTGGACGCTGTTGCGAATGGAGGTGGTGATATCGGTTCGGTCGGGCAGGCTGTGGGCAGCCTTGTTGAAGGCGATGTCGCCGGGTATGTGTCGGCAACGAGCAATATGTCGTTGGCTGCCCATGCAAATGACGGTGGAGGCTATGGCGGAGCCGATTATGGCAGTGGCGGAAGTTCCGGGGGAGGCGGAAACAACTGCGCTTTCTATCGTTCCGAAATCAAACGGCTCTCTTCCCGCCTGGCAAACGGGACAAAGGCGAATGCCGGACGAAAAGGAAGGGCGGAAGGTATGAACAAAGCCCACTCGATTGCACCGGATATGGCGGACGGGGCGAGTGCAAGCGATTATCGGGTCATCCATAGTTCGGATCGCTTGAATGACACATACGCGAAATCTTTGGAACAGATGCAGCGAAAGGCGATAAAGGCCGGGTGCACATTCTGAGAAACAGGAAGGGTCGGAAGTTTTTTCCGGCCTTTTTTGTTTTTTCCGGGTTTTCCATGTTATGTTTTCGTTTCTTTGTCGTCATAATAGCAGAAATGGAACTCGAAACGTTTAAAATAACCGTGCTGCCGCTGCGGGAGAAGTTGATCAATATTTCGTGGCGGATGATGGAGGACAGGTCGGATGCAGAGGATATCGTGCAGGAGACTTTTCTGAAATTGTGGCAGATCCGCGGGAAGCTGGACAGCTATGACAGTGTCGAGGCGCTGGCTGTACAGGTGGCTAAGAACCTGGCGCTGGACAAACTGAAACAGCACCGGCCGGAAGGGACGGATGTCGCCTTGCTTTCGCTCGATTCGGGAACCAGGAACCCGGCGGAAGAGCTGGAACAGCACGATACGGTTGCCCGTATCCGTTGGTTGATAAGCAAGCTGCCTTCGCTTCAGCAAACCATTATCCGGATGAAAGACGTCGAAGGATATGAGTTGGCGGAGATAGCCGAGATAACAGGCACTCAGGTCGAAGCGGTCCGGGTGAATCTTTCGAGAGCCCGGAAAAAGATACGGGAACAGTTAATGAAGGAGTTATGATTTATAATTTATGATTTATGGGAAAGAGGAATCTACATATGATGGAGGAGTTGCTGGAACGGTATTTCGAAGGTGAGACTTCTGCCGCGGAAGAAAAGCTGATCCGTGCCTTTTTCGCTTCGGGAGAGGTGCCGGAGCATCTGTCCGCCTATGCTCCTCTGTTCGCCTATTTTGACGAAGAAATAGAACGTTATGAGGAAGCGCAAGTTGGCGAACCGGATTCGAAACCCGAACCGGTATTCGTTCCGCTCCGCCCTGCGAACCGGAAGCGTGCAATCCTTTACATCTTTTCCGGCGTGGCTGCCTGCGTGCTGGCTCTGTTGAGCCTTACCCGTCTGCTGTATCCTGCCGATCCTTGTTTCTGCTCCGATAACTATGTCGTGATAAACGGCCGTTGCTATACCGACATCCATAAGGTTCGTTCACTGGCGATCGAAGCGTTGCAGGAGGTGGCCACTCCTGCCGATGACTACTTCCCGGAAATGGATAAGGATGAGGCGGACCGACAAATAATAGACAATCAATTAAAAGAATTAGGTAGTCTTTTTAGTGAGGACGAATAAAAGAATATCAAGATGAAACAGTTGGGATATACATTATTAATAATGTTGGCGGCCTTGATGTTGGTGCCGACCGGTGTGGAAGCTGCCGAAATGCAGAAAGACCTGAAGATACAGGATGTCTTTACCCGCTACGGGAAAAAGAAGAATGTCACGATGGTGGAACTTTCCAACGAAATGCTGGAAACATACGGCATGACGCGTTACAAGAGCATTACGATCAAGAACGATCCGGACGCTCTTCGCTTTACCCGCCAATGTCTCGAAGCCGACCAACGGGGAGCACGCAAGATCAAGGAGGTGACGGACGACGGGGGAGTGGTTTCCGCTTATTACCAGCTTCCGGGCAAGGAACCCGACGTGAACCGCTTTGTCCTGTTCAAAGTCAATTCCAAAGGGACGATTACGCTGGTCTATATCGAAGGCGAACTGGACAGCGACGACCTGATCACCCTTTTATTTACCAAAAAAGATTTATAAACTGATAAACAAGAAAAGATATGAAAAGATTTCTACTGATCATAGCCGCATGCTTTCCTGCCATCGGATTGCTGGCTGCAGATGTTGAACCGATGCCGGCCGATACGGTCATCCGGTTGGAAAACAAACGTATCGTAGTGAAGGACAACGGCGAACGGATGAAAGTGAAGGTGTTCGAGCTGACCGAAGAAGGCGATTCGATAGACAGCGAAATGGTCTTCGAAGGGCATTATCGGGACGGACAGAGTTACGAACGGCGCAAGCATATCAAATCGATCAATATCCCGATCCCTTCCTGGGACAAGGATTTCGATCCGCACTGGGCGGGCTTCGGCATGGGCTTCGCCAACTTTTCCGGTAGCGACGGGATCAACGATGTGGACGGTGTTTCGCTTCGTAGCGGGAATTCGTTGGAATATAATTTGAATTTTATGGAGTTCAGTTTCCCCTTCTCCCGTCATAGATGGGCGGTTGTGACGGGAGCCGGTATGCGTTGGAGCCGTTACCGTCTGGATATGAATGCCCATTTTCAGGAAGTGGACGGTGTGACGCAATTGATTCCCGCTCCCGAAGGTGTCGTCTATAATGCCAGCAAGTTGAACATCACCAGCCTGACGATTCCGGTCCTGCTGGAATGGCAGTCGCCGAAACATCGCCGCAAGTCTCCGCGTTTCTTTGTCTCCGGGGGTGTCGTTGGCGTGGTCAAAACTATTTCTTCTTCCAAAATTGTCTATCATGATGCGGATGGCGACAAACAAAAGAAGAAGATGGATCGGGGCATGAACCTTCGTCCGGTAACGATGGATTTCTTTTTCCAGGCGGGTGTCGGTTGCATCGGTTTCTATGCCAAATATTCTCCTTTCGGCCTGTTTGAAAAGGACAAAGGCCCGAAAGTCCATCCTGTTTCGTTGGGATTGCAGTTGCATATTTAATCTTGCTTGGCGTCGTTCTTTGGAATGAGGATTAATCATTTTCGGTTCAAATCATCTTGGATTATCCTCTAAATGCCACTTGGTTATTTTATGCAATTAGGGTTCACGGCGTTTGAAAGCCCTATAGATCAGTATGCTGCTGTGAACCCTGTTTTCAATTTTGTCATATAGAGGGGATCGGATGGGTTCCATTCTTATAAACGAACCTTTTCATTACGGTAATAAGCCTCCCTTATAAAGACCGGATCGTTTCTTCGCTTAAGCCGGTGCACTTTGCGATGGTAGCTATATCCACGCCCGTCTCTTTCATTTTGGAAGCGACTTGGCGCATACCTTCGGCAATTCCTTCGGCTTTTCCTTTTGCCTCACCTTCAGCGAGCCCTTCGGCTTTCCCTTTCGCCTCACCTTCGGCAAGCCCTTCCGCTTTCCCTTCTGCGATTCCTTCCAGTCGGGAGGTGTAGATCGCGTTGTTCTGGATGTTGATGTCTTCGAGGTGACGGATGTAGACGAGGCGTTCGGCGGGCGACATGGAATAGAATTTCAACTTTTCGCGGGCTTCCTTCAGGCCGGGGACGGTCGTGTCCGGGCGGATCGTGCCGTCTTTCAGGTATTCCATCCATTCGTCCAAGGGCGTGAGAGCCACTTTGTCGAACTCGTTCACGCGGATCAGGATATATTCGGGGAAGATTTCGGCGGGAAGGCGCGAGACGAGGACATTGCGTTCGCGCTCGTTGACACGCAACTGGTCGCCCGTATGCACGCCGACGAAATGGTTCTGGCCGTGGTAGATATAGTCCGTCCCGATACCGATGTCGAAATAGAGGACGCTGATGGAGTAGACTTTCTTGATCTTGTCGTAGTCTTCACCCAAGGAGATGTGTTCGGTGATGGCTTTGGCCACGCCGTAGAGGATGCGTTCGAGGTAGTTTATCTCGCGGGTGTTCTGGATCTCGACGATGATGATCTCGCCTTTGCTGTTGAGCGCCTTGATGTCGACGCGGTTGAACTTGTCGTCGGCGCGTTCCTGGTTGCCCTCGCTTTCGAGGATCTCGACGATCTTGATCTCTTCGTTCAGCATGACGGTCAGGAAACCGTCGAGCACGTCGAAGTTGGCCTTCTGGCGCAACAGACGCTTGATGGCCCAATCAAAACGGATATACCTGTCCTGCAACTCTTTTCTTTCCATCTCTTCCATGATTTTCAGATCTGACTCTTCCTTTTTCATAGTTACTGTTTTTTATTTGTTATGTAATCCACAAATATATGCATTATTTATGAACAGGAGGATGAAACGGGAAAAATGTTTCGGATATTGCCAATATTGAGTGTGAATCATGGAGGCAAATCAAAGTAATCTCCCGGCAGACGGATCTGTAATGTACGGGTTCAACAATTTAGCCTTCCGGTTTGTTCTATTCTCGTATTAACAAATAAAACACAAATAGTTATGGCTGGAATAATGAACACTTTGTGGGACGAAAGTTCCGAACTGGAAGATGAAACGCTTACCCCGCATCCGATCTTGTCCGATGATTACACCGCTCATGATGTAACCGAATTGGACGAAACGATTGAAAAAGCGGATGAAAACGAGAAGATTATCGAAGAATCGTTGAAAACGTCTCAGGATAAGTGATTTGTTCCCGGCTGTTTCGCTTGTTTGCGGACAGCCGGGTTTCGCTTTATGTAGCACTCTTTAATAGTTGGTGACGGGAAATTATTTTCATACCTTATATACATATTGAAAATAAATCCCTACTTTTGTGCTCTAAAACATTAAAATAAACCCAACGAAGATGGCTGCAACAAAACGTATTAAACGTGCATTGGTATCGGTATACCATAAAGATGGATTAGATGAAATTTTAAAGAAGCTCCACCGCGAAGGTGTTAGTTTTGTGTCAACAGGTGGTACTCAGAAGTTTATAGAAGACTTGGGACTTCCTTGCGATGCCGTAGAGGACCTTACCGGTTATCCCTCTATCTTGGGCGGACGTGTGAAGACGCTTCACCCGAAAGTGTTCGGCGGCATTCTGAACCGTCGTGACAACGAAGGCGATCAGGATCAGATTGCCCAATATGAAATTCCTGAAATAGACTTGGTGATTGTCGACCTGTATCCGTTCGAGGAAACAGTCGCTTCCGGCGCGGAAGAACAGGCAATTATCGAAAAGATAGATATAGGCGGTATTTCTCTTATCCGTGCCGCCGCAAAGAACTTCAAAGATGTAGTGATCGTAGCATCCAAAGCCCAGTATCAGCCGTTGATGCAGTTGCTGAACGAAAAAGGTGCGGAAACTTCTATCGAAGACCGAAAATGGTTTGCCAAAGAGGCGTTTGCCGTTTCTTCAGGCTACGATTCTGCAATCTTCAACTACTTCGACGATCGCCAGGGTTCGCATTTCCGTGCTGCCGTAGACGATCCGATGCACCTGCGCTACGGTGAAAACCCGCACCAGGCTGCCAAGTTCTATGGCAAGTTCAACAATATGTTCGACCAGTTGCATGGTAAGGAGATTTCCTACAACAACCTGCTTGATATCGACTCGGCTGTCAATCTGATCGACGAGTTCGACGAACTGACTTTCGCCATTCTGAAACATAACAATGCTTGTGGTATCGCATCCCGCGGTAGCGTGGTGGAAGCCTGGAAAGATGCTTTGGCCGGCGACCCGGTGTCTGCTTTCGGAGGCATCCTGATCACGAATACGACTGTAAACAAGGAAGTGGCGGAAGAAATCAATAAGATCTTCTTCGAAGTGATCATCGCTCCGGCTTATGATGCCGACGCTCTTGAAGTATTGAAACAAAAGAAAAACCGTATCATATTGGTCCGCAAGGAATGCAAGACTTGTCCGATGCAGTTCCGTTCGTTGCTGAACGGCGTGCTGATGCAGGAAAAAGACCTTAGCATTCAGGGGGAAGCCGATCTGGAACCGATGACGGAAAAGAAACCGACGGCTCCGGAAGTAGAAGACCTGTTGTTCGCCAACAAGATCGTGAAGAACAGCAAGTCCAACGCGATCACACTGGTGAAGAACAAGCAGCTTTGTGCAAGCGGTATCGGACAGACTTCGCGTGTAGACTCTCTGAAACAAGCCATTGAAAAGGCCGCTTCATTCAATTTCGACCTGAATGGCGCCGTTATGGCTTCGGATGCGTTTTTCCCGTTTGCCGACTGTGTGGAAATTGCCGACAAGGCGGGTATCACAGCCGTTATCCAGCCGGGAGGTTCTATTAACGACAAGCTGTCCGTTGATTATTGCAACGAACATGGCTTGGCTATGGTCAAGACGGGTATTCGTCACTTTAAACACTAATTAAAATGGGATTATTTTCTTTCACACAAGAATTGGCAATGGACCTGGGGACTGCCAATACCATTATTACCTGCAATGATAAGATGGTAGTGGATGAGCCTTCCGTAATCGCTCTGGATGCTCGTTCGGAAAAGGTGTTGGCGGTAGGACGTCAGGCACGTGAGATGTACGAAAAGACCAATCCGAATATTCGTACGATCCGTCCGCTCCGTGAAGGTGTCATTGCTGACTTTTACGCTGCCGAGCAGATGATGCGGGGATTGATCAAAATGGCCAGCGGACGCAAACGCTGGTTCGCTCCTTCGCTCCGTATGGTGATCGGTATCCCGTCGGGTAGTACGGAAGTGGAAATCCGTGCCGTACGCGACTCTGCCGAACATGCCGGTGGCCGTGAAGTATATATGGTTTTCGAACCGATGGCTGCCGCTATCGGGGTCGGCATGGATGTGCTTGCTCCCGAAGGGAATATGATTGTCGACATAGGCGGTGGTACGACCGAGATCGCGGTGATTTCGCTGGGTGGTATTGTTTCTAATAAATCGATCAAGATGGCAGGTGACGACCTGACGAACGATATCGTGGAATATATGCGTCGCCAGCATAATATACGTGTCAGCGAACGTATGGCGGAACGTATCAAGATCAATGTCGGCTCCGCTTTGAGTATCCTCGAAGATGCGCCGGAAGACTTCGAAGTCTGCGGACCTAACCAGATGACGGCTCTGCCGATGAAGGTGCCTGTTTCCTATCAGGAGATCGCGCATTGTCTGGACAAATCGATCTCCAAGATTGAAGCTGCCGTTTTGAGCGCGTTGGAACAGACGCCTCCCGAATTGTATGCCGATATCGTGAAGAACGGTATCTATCTGGCCGGTGGCGGCGCTTTGCTGCGTGGTATCGATAAACGTTTGCGTGACAAGATGGGTATCGAATTCCATGTGGCGGACGATCCGCTGCATGCTGTTGCCAGAGGTACGGGGATTGCGTTGAAGAATATCGACAAGTTTAATTTCCTTATCCGGTAAATATAAGTTGAAAGTTGGGGGTTGAAGGTTGAGAATAAGCGGGTGGTACACTTGCTGAATATTCAACTTTCGACTTTCAACTTTCAATTTTCAACAGATTATGCGTAAACTTCTGGATTTTTTAGTCAGAAAGAGGCATTGGTTCTTATTCATTTTGCTTGAGATCATATCGTTGACGCTGGTGTATCGTAATAATGCGTATCAACGGAACATCATGTTCAGTTCGGCAAATGTGATAACCGGGCATATTGCCTCTGTCTCCGGCTTCGTGACTTCCTACCTGAACCTGCGTGACATAAACCGGGAGCTTCTGGAGCGGAACGGGCAACTTGAAATGGAGTTGCTCGAATTGCAGGACCAGTTGGAGATGATGCGGGCCGATACGGCTCTGTTTGCCGGTTTTGCATCCGACTCGACCGAACAGTTTCCGTATAGTTTTGTGACGGCGGATGTCGTGAACAACAGTGTTACGCATTTATCCAATTATATCACGGTGAACAAAGGCCGTAAGGATGGAGTGGAGCCGGACATGGGGGTCGTGTCCGAACGGGGTGTCGTGGGAATCGTGTCGACGGTTTCCGATTATTTTTCCGTTGTAATCCCGTTGTTGAACCCGAAGTTCAAACTGAGCTGCAAGGTGTTGGGGAGCAGTTATTTCGGGACGTTGAGTTGGAACGGGCGTAACGCGCGTTTTGCTAATCTGGATGAATTGCCGCGCCACGTGGAGTTCGAGAAAGGAGATACGATCGTGACGAGCGGTTATTCCGCCATTTTCCCGTCCGGGATTATAGTGGGCAAAGTTGTGAATTTCGAGAAACAGCATGATGATAACTTCTATTCGCTTGAAGTGGAACTGGCTACTGATTTCCAGGCCTTGAACAATGTGCGTATCATAAAGAACTACCGTCAGGCGGAGCAAAAAAATACAGAGCGGGAGGCGAAAAAGAATGATTAACAATATACTGCGGGGCTTCATCTATTTTGTGGTGTTGGTGTTGGTCCAGGTCTTGATCCTGAACAATATCCATTTCCTGCGTGTGGCCACGCCGTTCTTGTATCTTTATTTCATATTGAAAATGCCTGTGGGGAGTTCACGGACGAATGTGGTGTTTTTCTCTTTTCTGATCGGATTGGTGATCGATATCTTTTCAAATACGCCCGGAATGCATGCGTTTGCCTGTACGCTGGCCGGTTTTATCCGCCCCCCGTTGATTCAGTTGTTGATGGGAAAAGACCTGCCGGAAGGAATTAATCCTTCCTACAAAACGTTCGGATATGGCGGTTTCTTCCGCTACACGCTGTTTTTTGTCGTGATTCATCATGTGGCGTTGTTTTTGATCGAGTCGTTGACTTTATTCGATCCGCTGTTCCTGGCGATTCGCGTCGCAGCGAGTGTGGTGACAACGACCTTGTTAATTTGTACAATAGAAGCATTCAATATAGAGTCCCAGAAAAGTGGAGATTAATACGAAGTATACTCTTGAGAACAGGCGTTACGTGATTGGCGGCGCCGTTGTTCTGCTGGTTCTCATCTTTATCATTCGTCTGTTCTTCCTGCAAGTGGTGGACAGCGATTATAAAGCGTGGGCTGACAGCAATGCGTTTCAGAAAAAGACACTGATCCCTTCCAGGGGTATCATTTATGACCGCAACGGGAAATTGCTGGTCTATAACCAGCCTTCTTATGAGGTCATGCTGATCATGCGTGAGATCCAACCGTTCGATACGCTCGACTTCTGCAATATCCTCGGTATTACAAAAGAACTGTTTGTAAAACGTATAGCCGAAATCAAGAACAGGCGGCTGAATCCCGGTTATTCTTCTTATGTCCCGCAGGTGTTTATGAATCACCTCTCCGCACAGGAATGCGGCGTCTTGCAGGAAAAGCTATATAAATTCCCCGGTTTTTATATCCAGAACCGTACGATCCGGGAATATGAATATCCCTATGGCGCCCATCTGTTGGGCAATATCGGGGAGGTCAACCGGGGGGATATCGAAAAAGATCCCTACTATGTGCAGGGAGATAATGCCGGACGTTCGGGCGTGGAATTGTCTTACGAAGAGGCTCTACGCGGTGTGAAAGGTGTGGAGATCCTGCTGCGGGATGCGCATGGACGTATAAAAGGGCGATATGAAGAAGGCCGTCACGATGTGGCTCCCGTGTCCGGCAAGAACCTGACGCTTTCGATCGATATGGATTTGCAGGCTTTGGGTGAGAAGCTGATGCAGAACAAGAGGGGCAGCATTGTCATGATCGAGCCGGAAACCGGGGAGGTCCTGTGCATGGTTTCTTCGCCTTCTTACGATCCGAACTTGTTGGTCGGCCGCCAGCGGGGGAAGAACCATATCATGCTGTCGAAAAATTCGGATAAGCCTTTGCTGGACCGTGCCATCATGGGCCGTTATCCGCCGGGATCGACATTCAAGCCGACACAGGCGTTGACTTTCCTTCAGGAGGGGGTGATTACGACAGAGACCCTGTACACCTGTGCACATGGATATACAGGGGCCCGGAACGGCAAACCGGCCTGCCACGGCCATCCTTCTCCTCTGAATGTGACCTATGCGCTGGCTACTTCCTGCAACTCCTTTTTTTGTTGGGGGTTGCGTGATATGATCGATAGCCGCCGGCGTTATCCGAGCGTGGGAGAGGCGTTTGAGGTCTGGAAAAACTACTTGGTATCTATGGGATACGGTTATAAGCTGGGTATTGACCTGCCTGGGGAAAATAGAGGTTTTTTGCCAAACAGCGAGTATTATGACAAATATCATGGTAAACGTTGGAGTTCCAGTACTGTCATCTCCATTGCGATCGGGCAGGGTGAAGTGTTGGCTACGCCATTGCAGATTTGTAATCTGGCGGCAACCATCGCTAACCGGGGGTATTTTATTACTCCTCATGTCGTGAAGGAGGTGCAGGACACCCCGTTGGATTCCCTTTACACGGATAAACGGTACACGATGGTGGAACGCAAGAATTATGAAATCGTAGCCGAAGGTATGCGGAATGCCGTTATAGGCGGGACTTGCCGGGGGGCGGCTATTCCGGATATCGAAGTCTGCGGCAAGACCGGTACGGCCGAGAATCCGCATGGAAAAGACCACTCGGCCTTTATCGGTTTTGCTCCTTATCGGAATCCGAAGGTCGCCATCTGCGTGTATGTGGAGAATGGCGGTTTCGGTGCGACCTACGGCGTGCCGATCGGCAAGCTGATGATGGAGAAGTATCTGAAAGGCGAGATCTCGGAAGAGAACAAGTTGCTGGAAGAGACGATGTCGAATGCGGTTGTATCGCCAAACGTTTTATCTTTACCGAATCGTGAGTTATAGGAAGACAGAAATATGGAAGACGGTTGACTGGTTGACGATCATCCTTTATGTGGTGTTGATCGTAGCCGGGTGGTTCAGCATCTGCGGTGCCAGTTATGAATTCGATAACGTGGGGTTGTTCGATCCGTCGGGTCGTCCCGGTTCGCAGTTGATATGGATGGGGTTGTCGGTTGGGTTGATCTTTGTGATCCTGATGCTGGAGAGTGAGTTTTTTGATGTTTTCGCTTATCTGATATATGCCGGTGTCATCGTGTTGCTGATAGCTACGATCTTTCTGGCGCCGAATATAAAAGGTTCCCATTCGTGGCTCGTTTTGGGGCCTGTCAGGTTGCAGCCGGCGGAGTTTGCCAAGTTTGCGACGGCACTTGCTGTCGCGAAGCTGATGAATACGTATGGTTTCAAGTTGACTGTTCCTAAAAACTTCATACTCGTCTTGTCGCTGATATTCCTGCCGATGGTTTGCATCCTGTTACAGCAGGAGACTGGTTCGGCGCTGGTTTACCTGGCTTTCTTCCTGATGTTATACCGGGAGGGGATGTCGGGATATATTCTTTTGTCGGGAGTCTGCGCGGTCGTCTTTTTTGTCACCAGCATGAAGTTCTCGGATGTAACGGCGGGGGCTACGGCGGTGGGAGAGTTGCTGGTCTCTTCTTTGATCCTGTTGATCACGGTTATCCTGATACAGATTGAAAGAAAAGACACCCGTGCGATACAGGTGATATTGGGCGCTGCGGGAGTAGCCTGTTTAGGGGGGTATGCCGCTTCTTTCTTTATGCCGGTCGATTATTCCTTGATATCGATCGGACTGGTCTTGCTGGCTGCCTGCTATCTGATTTTCCTTTCTGTCCGCAACTGGGTGTGGCATTATGTGCTAATCGCTGTCTTTGCATTGGGATCGCTGGCTTTTATGTATTCGGTGGATTATGTGTTTACCGATATCCTGGAACCGCATCAGCAGATACGCATCAAGGTGTCATTGGGGTTGGAAGACGATCCGAGCGGTGCCGGCTATAATGTGAACCAGTCGAAGATCGCGATCGGTTCGGGTGGGTTTACCGGAAAAGGCTTTCTGAACGGTACGCAGACCAAGTTGAAGTATGTACCAGAGCAGGATACCGACTTTATCTTTTGTACGGTAGGTGAAGAACAGGGGTTCATCGGGGCCTCGGCTGTCTTGTTGTTGTTCGGATTCCTGATCCTGCGCCTGATCGTGCTGGCGGAGCGGCAAAGCTCCACTTTCAACCGGGTGTACGGCTATAGTGTCGCTTCTATCTTTTTCTTCCATTTGGCCATTAATATCGGGATGGTGACGGGGCTTACGCCTGTGATCGGCATTCCGCTGCCTTTCTTTAGTTACGGCGGTTCCTCCCTTTGGGGGTTCACGATCCTGCTCTTTATCTTCCTTCGCCTGGATGCTTCCAGGAGGGAACGGTAGGGCTAAGGGCTGCTCACTTGGCCGGGCGAACCGAGAAACCGATTTCCTGTATTCCTTTCAAAGCATCGTCGCGCATCCCCTGGCGGAAACTGAACGTATATTGTCCGGCATGCGGAAACTTATATTGCGAATGAATGGGAAAACTGCTTTGGTATAAGGAAATGCCATGTCCGTGCCATTTGCCGAATTCGTCGGCAAGCATGCATTCGATGGTGTCCCGGCGGAGCGGGCCGATCGGCTGCTCTTCACTGCAGAAAAGCCATAAGTTCTGATAGGGGTACAAGTTATTGTTCCTTACTTCCAGTGTCAGGTCGTAAGGAACAGATATATCCTTCACCTCGAAGGTGAAATAGTATTCCTTGTCCTTTTCCCACGTGATATTGTTGATCGCCTGGTATTGGTCGTACAAGGCTGGGTTTTCGCAGGAAAAGAACAGAGAACAAGTCAGTGCGGCAATGACTCCTTTAAGCTTCCGGCTTTGTGTCCGGCTTGCTTTCCGGTTTGGCAGCAGGCTTAGCTTGTTGCTGAGGTTTGTCATTATTCGGTTGCTTATCGTTATTTACTCGGCTCGGACGCGGTCTGTTACGGTTGTTTTCGCGGTTCTCCCGTTCGCGATTGTTTTCCCGGTTGTTGTTCTCCCGGTTTCCGTTGTTACGGTTGCGGTTTCCGTTTCTGTTGCCGTTCCCTTTGCCGTTTTTATTTTCGTTGCCGTTGTTGCCGTTCGCTTTTTCTCCGTTGGAAGGTTTGCTGTTCCCTTCGTTGCCGGTGTTGGCGGCGGCTTCTTTCGGCAGGTTTTCCTTGTTGCCGTTATTTTCCTTGTTGCCGTTTCCGTTGCGTTTCTTTTTCTTCTTTTTCAGGGAAGCATCGAAACGGGTAACACTGTCCTGGCCCAGGATATCCTGCGCATCGCGTTTGGGCGGCTGCGGTTTGGTATCGGCTTCGAGCGTGACGGGCTTCATGCCTTTCTTGTTCATGTTGATCACATCGAAGGCGCGGTTGGCTGAGATCGTAATCAGGTTGGCCGCGAACGATTTATCGGTAGAGTAGGTGATTTCCCGTTTGAAGATATCCGTTTTAAAGTGATAATAGGTATTGTCCTTTGTTTCCAGCACCACTTCACGGGACGGTAAGCGTTTTTGCGCTTCCACATAGGCGTCCACTTCATAGTTGATGCAACATTTCAGCTTGGCGCATTGGCCGGCCAACTTCTGGGGATTCATGGATATATCCTGATAGCGGGCGGCTCCGGTGGCTACCGATACGAAACTCGTCATCCAACTTGAACAACACAATTCTCGTCCGCAAGGACCGATACCTCCGATGCGTCCGGCTTCCTGGCGGGCACCGATCTGCTTCATTTCGATGCGGACACGGAAGGCTTCGGCGAGTACCTTGATCAACTGGCGGAAGTCGACACGCTCGTCGGCGATGTAATAAAAGATCGCCTTATTGCCGTCACCCTGGTATTCCACGTCCCCGATCTTCATATTCAGTCCCAAGTCGGCAGCGATCTGGCGCGAACGGATCATTGTGGCGTGTTCCTTGGCCTTCGCCTCTTCGTATTTCTCGATATCGGTCGGTTTGGCTTTACGATACACCTTTTTGGGTTCATTGCCTTCGCCGATGCGGACATTGTTCTTTTTCATCTGGAGAAGGACGAGCTTGCCGGTCAGTGTCACGGTCCCGATATCATGTCCGGGGCTGGCTTCCACTGCGACTAAATCTCCTTTTTCCAGAGGTATCTTGGAACTGTTGAGGTAATACCCTTTGCGGGTATTTTTAAACTGCACTTCCACGTAATCGGTAGCGTTTGCCGCATCGGGCACGTCGCAAAGCCAGTCGTAGGTGTTCAGTTTATTATTTTGTATCTTGCTGCATCCTTTTTTACCCATGCAGCAACTTCCTGTATTTAATTTAAAATCCATTTGTCTGGTATATATAATGTATTTATAGTGCGTACAATTACGCAAAAATAGTCAAAATATTTGGTTCGTAGCAAATGAAGAATGAATTATAAAGAGAAAGGGCAAAACAGAATGCTCCGTTTTGCCCTTTTCGATATCGTTGTCCGTGCTGATTTACTTAACCAGACCGTGACTTTTAAATACTTTGTGGATTGCTTCCAATGCGTAGTCAAGCTGTTCGATCGTGTGAGTCGCCATCAGTGAGAAGCGGATCAGCGTATCTTCAGGCGCAACAGCCGGAGAGACTACCGGGTTTACGAAAATACCGGCTTCGAACAATTCTTTTACAATCAGGAATGTCAGATCATTGTTGCGGATAAACAACGGAATGATCGGGGTTGAGGTATGGCCGATTTCGCACCCCATGTTACGGAATCCGTCCAATGCATAGTGAGTCAGTTTCCACAGGTGCTCGATGCGTTCCGGTTCGCTCAGCATGATGTCGAGTGCTGCGCCGGCGGCTGCTGTAGCGGCTGGAGTATTACTTGCACTGAATATGTAAGAGCGGGAGTTATGGCGGAGATAGTTGATCGTCTCCTTGTCAGAAGCGATAAAACCGCCGATAGAAGCAAGCGACTTGCTGAATGTGCCCATGATCAGGTCTACATCGTCGGTTACGCCGAAATGGTTGCAGGTCCCGCGACCGTGATCGCCCAGAACACCCAGGCCGTGTGCTTCGTCTACCATTACGCTTGCATTATATTTCTTGGCTAACGCAACGATTTCCGGTAATTTGGCAATGTCGCCTTCCATACTGAACACGCCGTCGATAACGATCAGCTTCACCTTGTCGGGTTCGCATTTCTGGAGTTGCTTTTCTAAGGACTCCATATCGTTATGCTTGTATTTCAGTTTGGTAGAGAAGGAAAGACGGTGTCCTTCGATGATGGATGCATGGTCCAGCTCGTCCCAGATGATATAGTCTTCACGTCCTGTCAGGCAGGAAACGACACCTAAGTTCACCTGAAATCCCGTAGAATAAACGATGGCATCTTCTTTTCCGACAAATTCGGCCAGACGTTTTTCCAACTGAATGTGCAAATCCAGCGTTCCGTTCAGGAAACGCGAACCGGCACAACCCGTACCATATTTCTTAATGGCATCAATAGCCGCCTCTTTTACTTTCGGATGGTTTGTCAGGCCCAAATAGGCGTTAGAACCAAACATCAGGACTTTTTTACCGCTGATCATTACTTCCGTATCCTGATCACTTTCAATCATTCTGAAGTATGGATAAATTCCTGCGGCCATAGCCCGCTGAGGTGCATCGTACTTTGATAGTTTCTCTTGTAAAAGTTTCATATTATAATTAACAGAGAATGATTTTCTCGCTACGTTGTTATTCTAAAAGAACCCAGGTCTGCTTACTACATAATATCTATGTTTCGGCAAATCCAGCCGCAAAAGTAGTAAAAAAATAACTTATAGTAGCCGAAATGCTTTAAAAGTTTTACAAAAGCATTATTTTTGTCCTCTCAAAGTAAGTAGCAGTGAGAATGGAGGGACAAACAATCAATATACAGGCCATTATAAATCCGATTTCGGGTGTCGGTTCGAAAAGAAAGATTCCGAAAATGATTGAAACCGCTTTTGCGGGCGAAAATTGTTGTGTTGAAATTTCTTTTACGGAATATCCCGGACATGCCAGCGAACTGACGCGGCAAGCCCTCGATAAAGGAGCCAATTGTGTGATTGCCGTCGGGGGAGACGGGACTGTGAACGAGATTGCCCGCGCCATGCTCCGTTCGGATGCCGTGCTGGGGATTATCCCGAAAGGTTCCGGCAACGGCCTGGCGCGTGAATTGCATATTCCGATGGATGTACGCCGGGCGATCGACCTGATCGTAAAGGGGCACGTCTCGACAATCGATTGTTGCAAGGCGAACGGACGTATCTTTTTCTGTACCTGCGGAGTCGGTTTCGATGCGGCGGTCAGCCAGAAGTTTGCCGGGGAGAAACGTCGCGGGTCGCTTACTTATATAAAAAACACGGTGGAGGAATATCTGAGCTATCAACCCGAACCTTATGAACTCTTGATCGACAACCAGACGGTCAAGGAGAAGGCGTTTTTGGTGGCCTGCGGGAATGCTTCGCAGTATGGTAACAATGCGTTTATCGCTCCCCATGCCAATATCCAGGATGGTAAAATGGATATTACGATCCTTTCCCCTTTCGGTCCGCTGGACATAGCACCGTTGGCTATCCAGCTATTCACGAAGCAGATCGACCGTAACAGCAAGATCAAGACATTCAAAGGAAAAGAGGTGACGATCATCCGCCAGAAACCGGGAGTCATGCACCTGGACGGCGAGCCGGTCATGGCGGACAGCCGGATCGAAATCTCCGTTCTTCCTAAATCATTGAACGTATTGACGCCGGAAACTGTTTCTTTTACGGAAGAGGTGCAGAACCTGTTTGGTGAAGTAACTCGTTTCTTCGATAAGAAACTCCCTTACATCTTTAGATAAAAATCTTTGGTCAGGTTGACATATTCATCGGTGTACTGATGTCTTGCAATCTCGATGGCCAACCGGTCGGAACGAACGGGAGATGCGGGTGGTTCTGCCGTCAGCTCGGCCAACAGCCGTTTCGGTTCGGCACCGGGCACGGGTATGACGGAAGTTTCTTTCAAAAGGAACAGGTTTTGTGTCCGGATGCAATCCGCAAGACGTTCTTTCTGGTCGTAGGGCAGGATGAGGGCGATGCGTCCCTGCGGGGCAAGCAGCCTGCGGCTGTCCTGCAACAAATCTTCCAATGTCAGCGTATCGGTGTGCCGAGCCGTGTTCCGTTTCCGGTCGGGACATTTCAATGAATCGGCGAAATAAGGAGGATTGGATACAATCAGGTCATATAAGTTCGTGCCGGCTTGTGCGAAATCGGACAGGGCGGAATGCCGGATCTTTATCCGTCCGGCAAAAGGGGAGGATTCTGCATTTTCCTGTGCCTGAAGACAGGCATCGGCATCTATGTCGATAGCGTCGATAGCCGCCTTGCTGCGTTGAGCCAGCATCAGGGCGATCAGTCCGGTCCCTGTCCCGATGTCCAGTATGCGGTTGCACGATTCCGTTCCGGCCCATGCACCGAGCAGAACACCGTCGGTTCCTACTTTCATTGCACATTTATCATGACGTATGGTAAATTGTTTGAATTGGAAAAAAGGATTTGACATAGTAATTGACAATTGTTTTGTGCAAAAGTAATCGGAATTGAGTTAAAAATAGTAACTTTGGCACGTTTATTGTATGAAATAGAATTGCGGGCGATAAAGGAATATTCCGCAACTATGATAAAGAATATATGAAGAAAGATAAAGTAACGATGTTTGCCGAGGAGTCGTACAACGACCTGGATGATAATATTGGTATCGTAATGCCTATCCTCACAGATTGTGATGTTGATGAAGACTTTACTGAGGGAATGGAGAAGGTGGGAGAGGAATTGCCCATTCTTCCGCTCCGGAACATGGTGTTGTTTCCGGGTGTAGCCATGCCGGTCATGATAGGGCGTCCTAAATCCATGCGCCTGATCAAGGAGGCCGCCCATAAGAAAAGTTTGATCGGAGTGGTTTGCCAGAAGGATATGAATACGGAAGATCCGAAGATGGAAGATCTGTATACGACGGGAGTTGTGGCCGATATTGTCCGCGTGCTTGAAATGCCGGACGGAACGACGACTGTGATCCTGCAAGGCAAGAAACGTTTCCAACTGGAAGAACTCTCAGCTTATGATCCTTACCTGAACGGAAAGATCAGATTGCTCGAAGATGTCATGCCGGACAAGTCCGACCGTGAGTTCGAAGCACTTGTCTCGACTATCAAGGATTTGACGATCAAGATGCTCGGAGCTGCTTCCGAACCGCCCCGCGACTTGATATTTTCAATAAGGAATAATAAAAATATCCTTTACCTGATCAATTTCTCTTGTTGCAATGTCCCCAACGGATCGTCTGAAAAACAGGATTTGTTGCTGATCGGTAACCTGAAAGATCGTGCGTACCGTCTTTTGTTCATCCTGAACCGGGAGTATCAGTTGGTGGAACTGAAAACGTCCATCCAGATGAAGACGCACGAGGATATTAACCAGCAGCAGAAGGAATACTTCCTCCAGCAGCAGATCAAGACGATCCAGGAAGAATTGGGGGGCAATATCAATGAGTTGGAGATAAAGGAACTGCGCGAGAAGGCTGCCAAGAAAAAATGGTCGCCGGCTGTGGCCGAAACGTTTGAGAAGGAGGTGCGCAAGTTGGAACGCCTGCATCCGCAATCTCCGGATTTCTCCATCCAGACGCAATATGTGCAGACGATCATCAATCTGCCTTGGAACGAATACAGCAAGGACAATTTCAATCTTGCCCATGCCCAGAAGGTCCTGGATCGCGATCACTACGGACTGGAGAAGGTGAAAGAGCGTATCATCGAACATTTGGCTGTGTTGAAACTGAAAGGGGACATGAAGTCGCCCATCGTCTGCCTATACGGACCTCCGGGGGTCGGTAAGACTTCGCTGGGTAAATCGGTGGCAGAAGCCTTGCACCGCAAGTATGTCCGGGTTTCGTTGGGTGGCCTGCATGACGAGGCGGAGATACGCGGCCATCGCCGTACCTACATCGGTGCGATGTCCGGACGTATCATCCAGAACCTCCAGAAGGCCGGAACTTCAAACCCTGTGTTTATCCTTGACGAGATCGACAAGGTGACGAATGATTTCAAGGGCGATCCCGCTTCCGCCTTGCTTGAGGTGTTGGACCCGGAGCAGAACAATGCCTTCCATGATAATTATCTGGATATAGATTATGACTTGAGCAAGGTTATGTTTATCGCTACCGCCAATAACCTGAACACGATTTCCCAACCGTTGCTGGATCGTATGGAATTGATCGAGGTGAGCGGTTATATCATGGAAGAGAAGGTGGAAATCGCTGCCCGTCATTTGGTCCCGAAACAGTTGGAGATTCACGGCCTGTCGAAAGGAAAAGTGAAGTTCCCGAAAAAGACGTTACAGGCGATCATCGAATCTTACACCCGTGAGAGCGGTGTCCGTGAGCTGGATAAGAAGATTGCCAAGATTATGCGTAAGCTGGCCCGCAAGCTGGCTTCCGATGAGGTGCTTCCTGCACAGATACGCCCCGAAGACCTGCACGATTACCTGGGAGCTGTCGAATATACCCGTGATAAATATCAGGGAAATGACTATGCGGGTGTCGTGACCGGGCTTGCCTGGACGGCTGTCGGCGGTGAGATCCTGTTTGTGGAATCCAGTCTGAGCAAAGGAAAAGGTTCAAAGCTCACTTTGACAGGTAACTTAGGCGACGTGATGAAAGAATCTGCCATGTTGGCACTCGAATATATCCATTCGCATGCCGGACTGTTCGGTATCGACGAAGAGATGTTTGAAAACTGGAATGTCCATGTCCATGTGCCTGAGGGAGCGATTCCGAAAGACGGTCCGAGTGCCGGTATCACGATGGTCACTTCATTGGTGTCTGCCTTTACGCAGCGCAAGGTGCGCAGCAACCTGGCCATGACCGGCGAGATCACGCTGCGCGGCAAAGTCCTTCCGGTGGGTGGCATCAAGGAAAAGATATTGGCGGCCAAACGTGCCGGCATCAAGGAACTGATCCTTTGTCAGGAGAATAGGAAAGATATCGAAGAGATCAAGCCCGACTATCTGAAAGGGTTGACTTTCCACTATGTGGATGATATCCGCCAGGTGGTCGATCTGGCCTTGTTGAAGGAAAAGGTGGCTAATCCGTTGTTCTAAAGATTATATTTTGTACAATAACCCCTTTTCTGGCTGTTTTTCTATTTCATCCGAAATCTTGGCCTGTTTTGGATTGACTCTTTTCAAGGTTTCAGCTGCCTTTTTTGACAACAGGAGAAATGAGGTGCTGAGGTCGTTTGGAAAAGCAGGCAATTGGGTTGCCGGAAGCGGGAAACGCGTGCAAAGTGATAAACCTTAACTCCCGGAGAATCGAATATTTTCAGACAAATCGGGTGGCGTTCCAAATATTCCATCGGTATTTTAGGGGCTTGCTGCCGTGAGGTGCGCGGTTTTTTACAAAGACAAGGGACTTCATCATCATGAGGTCCCTTGTCTTTATATATGACGACCGTTCTCATGGCGATGAAGTCCCTTATAAATGAAATGACGACCGTCTTCGTGACGAAGAAGTGCCGGAAAACGGGTAAAAGTCCCTTTTTGACGTCGAAAAAGCGAATTAACCTCTGTTTGGTCTCAGATCTCTTTTGAGCCTGAAAAATGCGTTTTCTACAATAAGTACCCTTACGCGCCAGCTGGTAGGGATCTATTACGCTTCTTCTTTTGTTTCTTCTGCCGGAGCCTCTTCCGCTGCCGGTTCTTCCGGGGTGAATTCCGTGATGCCGGCCCCGATCAGGATGTTATACCACGAAATCAATTTCTTGATGTCGCTCGGATATACGCGTTCGCGATCGAAATTAGGCAGGATCTCTGCGAAATAAGCACGCAGTTCGTCCGGTTTGGCGGAAGTGGAAACAGATGCTTGCTGTCCGTTTTCTTTATTTTTGACGCTGGTCAGAACTTCGTGTAAGGGAACTTCTGCTTCATCTGTGTAGATAGCGATATCACCCAGAGAAATTACTTTATCTTTTGCGTATGCAGGAACTCTTTTCTGATCTGCTAACGACTCAACAATCAGCATGTTTTTCCCGTGGGAAACCAATTTAAACAATCCCGGTTTGCCCGAGATAGACAAAATCGTCTTCAACATAATACTTTGTTTTTCTAATAGTGTTTAACTTTTGTGTTGCAAATGTAGTATAACTGCCGGAAATTTCCGGCAGTTTTGAACATATTTTCTTGTTTCTAATGATTATTCACTAAGCGTAAAAGTTCCTTCCAACCGGACATCTTCGTTCTTATGTTTGCTATAAAATTGAAAGTCAATGTTTTCATATCTTTAGCCAGGCAAGGAAAGCGGTTATTTGCGGAAGTAAAGCCTGTTCTACGCCATTGAAGATCACGTAGTCCGATTTCTCTTTCTTCACTTCGTCCGGCAACTGGCTTTCGATGCGACGCATGATCTCTTCGCGCGGAACGGCATCGCGTTCGAGTGCCCGCGCGATACGTACTTCCATCGGGGCATAGACCATCAGCGTCGTATCGACGATCCGGTTAAAGCCCGATTCGAAAAGGATGGCTGATTCGATGGCGCATGCCGGAGCATCCTGCTTGTCCGCCCAGGCAAGAAAATGGCGGTTCACTTCGGGGTGAATGATGGCATTTACCTGCTCAAGCCGTTTCGGATTACCGAAAATATGGGAGGCGAGACGTTTTTTATCCAAACCGTCGGCCGTATAAAGTTCCTCGCCGAACAAGGCCATCAGTTTTTCCCGGATAACGGGCGACGTGGTTGTCAGAAGTTTGCTTTCCGTATCGGCGATATACACGGGAATGCCCGACAACTCCAGCAGAGCGGCTACCACTGATTTGCCGCTTCCGATTCCTCCGGTGATTCCTACCTTAATCATTTGATTTTGTTTGTTCCAATATAAATTCGATCCGGTCCGGTGAAATTGTCGCGACATCCACCCAACTTGGTTTCTTGTCCAGTTGCAAAGGCAATGTCCCCGAAGCGTTTTGCTCCAGGTCGGCAAAAGAGATCCGTATCTCGAAATCATCCGCCGAGACGTCCTTGAAGCGTGAAAGGGGGACGCTGCAACTCACCTTTACGACAGACGGGAATGTGCGCAAGGTGTAATGGCGGGGGAGGTTGGTGCAGATAACCGGTATTTCCAGCGTCTTTTCCGTATATTCTTCTATCGGGATCGTAACGGTCACACTTGTCGGTTCGAGAGTGGCTCCGTCTATCTTTTCCAGTTGGACGGTACGCGTGACGCTCTTGTTTCCTTTCTTGATCTCGGTATAGACCGTTTTTATCTCTTTCAAGGTATCCAGTACGACATCGCTGGCGTAAACGCTGATGTTACGGGGAGTAATGGATATGTCGCCTGAGACTTTGAAACCGGCATTCGTCCGGACGGTTCCCTCGAACACGGCCGGAATTTCTTTCTTGATGCGTTTGCTGTAAGCCGCATCGATAAGCTGGGGCTCGAAGCTGAGCAGGGAAGTAGTCGCAATCAACTGTTTCTTTATATCGCTTTCGATATCTTTCCGGCTGATGACCAGTTTACCGGCTTTTTCCGGCTGTGTCTTCATGTTGGCCTCAATCGGGGCAAACGAACGGCCGAAAGAGTAGTTCAGTAACACGCTCCCTTTGTCTTTCACTTTGACCGTAATGGCTTCGGGCGGCGTTTCCGTGAAAGATATATCCGGCGGTACATTCTTGTATTTGACCGGAATCTTGATATCTATTTCATATTCCTGTTGCAGGCTTTGGAGAAGCCAGAAGCCGAAAGCCAACAGGATAAAACAGAAAAAGATCAAGGCTTCTTTCCACTGTTGACGGCGAAGAAAAGCCTTAATCTCTATCCGGACAGACTTGAATGTTTGTTTGGTTTGTCCAAGTCGTGACATATGTTCCGTTGTTTATTTTTGCTGCGCGTCCTCTGCAGATGCAAACACGGATGTTTTGTCTACACGGATGCGTACGCCATCAGAAATTTCAATCAACATATATGTGTCACCGATTTCTTTAATCTTTCCGTAGATACCTCCGGCAGTGATCACTTTGTCTCCCGCTTTCAAGGCTTCACGGGCTTTCTGAATTTCTTTTTGTTTCTTTTGTTGCGGACGGATCATAAAGAAATAGAAGATCGCAACAATGACAACCATCATCAAAATACCAGACCATTGCTGGCTTCCGCCTGCGGCCTGAAGTAAAATAGTAAGTAAGCTCATATAACTATAAACATTAATAAGTTAATATCAATTCGATACTGACACAAATGTAAGGATAATAATTAATCTTTGAGCAATAACTTTTCTTTTTTTAACTCGCTGACTACAGAATCTAAAATACCGTTGATGAACGTTCCGCTTTTCGGAGTACTGTAGTACTTGGCCGTGTCGATATATTCGTTCAGCGTCACGTTGATGGGAATTGTCGGGAACGTCATGATTTCAGCCAGCGCAACCTGCATGATAATGAGGTCCATATTGGCTATGCGTTCGGTCTCCCAGTTCTTCATGTGCTTGTTGATACGTTCACGGAATTCGCTTCCTTTCATCAAGGATTGGCGGAATAATTTGATGGCGAAAGACTGGTCTTCGAGATCTTTAAACATCGGCAACAATTTTTGTTTGCTTCCGGCTGCTTCTTCGAATTGTTTGATCGTTTTCAGCGTAAATGTTTCGATGATGGAGATGTCGTCGTTCCAGTAAATGCTTTTGTCTTGCAGGTAGTCGTCGATCGCTTCGTTGCCGCATATCAGTTTTTTGAATACGGTGCGCCAGAATTCCTTGTCCGTTTCGTATGAATCGTTTTCGTTCTTCAGATATTCGGCGTACTGTTCGGACGATAAGATCAGGTCGAGTACCATCTTGATGAAATCTTCATCGTTATCCCATGAAAGGCCTTGCTCGGTTACATATTTCCGAAGCACTTCGTTCTCTGCTATTTGTGCAGCAAAACGATTGTTTATCAGGCGAGTGTTTGGATTCAATTCGGCTTCTGTCGGCATATACTTGTTCTTACGGGCATCCAGGATGCGTCTTTGCAAGTTTGTGACGTCGACAATTAGGAGAAGAAAATAATGATATAAGTCATAAGACTTTCTAAGACTGAAAAGCAATTCGTTTTCCGCTACTTTGAGGTCGTTGTTGCCGTTTTGATAGTAAGAATATACTATCTGTAAAACTTTAATGCGGATTAAAATTCTGTTGATCATCGTTTGAAGGAACTACTTGTTATAAATTTGGCTGCAAAGTTAGTCATTCTTTTGATAAAAGTTCGCCGCTTCGCTTAATTTTATGTGCGTTATTTATTATTTCATAATATTCCGATTCTTTATATGCATTTTCATGCGTTAAAATAGTTGTTGTTTAAAAAAAAATGCACATATTTGAAGCAAGTTATGATAAAAGGGTGGGTGTTTAACGAAAGTTTGCTATAATGGAAGACTCGGTGAAGAAAATGCAGGTTGAAGGTGGTGACAAAGAGATTTTATACTCTAAAACCATTAAAGCAGGAAAAAGAATTTATTATCTGGATGTAAAGAAGAATCTGAAGGACGATTTGTTTCTGGCTGTGACGGAAAGTAAAAAGGTGCAGCCGAAGAATGGTACGCAGGTCTCTTTTGAAAAACATAAGATTTTCCTGTACAAAGAGGACTTTGACAAGTTCATGGATGGAATGAATGATGTAATCAGTTACATTAAGCAATGTAGAGCCGGTGAAAGGCCGGCGGAGACGGCGTCGGATGAAGATCGGCAGGAAGACGACTCGGATGAGATCAAACTGAATATCGAATTTTGACGGAGCCGGCGCAAAGAATGAGGAAATAATAAGGGGCTGTTCCGAAAGGAAACAGCCCCTTATCTTTATAGGTCCTGTTGAAGGAAACCTATTGATGTTGCGGTTTATTCTGCCGGATGAATTGCTTCAGTAGGACAAGCATCTGCGCAAGTTCCACAATCTGTACACATTTCAGGGTCGATGCTGTATTTGTCGCCTTCTGAAATTGCTCCTACCGGACATTCGTCAATACAAGTACCGCAAGCGATACAATCGTCACTAATTACGTAAGCCATTTTTTTAAACGTTTAAATTGATAACTATTAGTTCGTGCAAAAATAGAGCTTTCTTTGAATTAAAAAAAGAACTCCTCGTTTTTTTTACAAATAAATGCTCTTTTGCAATAAGTCGGGCTCTTTCCCGTTATAAATTCAAAATTACGAAAAGAATTGAGACGTCTACTATTTATCATATGTGTGTTCTTTCTGTCTTTAACTGCTGTAATGGCGCAGAAAGAAAAGGTGAAGAATCAGCCCTATGCGGATTTGAAATGGTTCCATCTGGGGTTTCATGTAGGTTTGCATGCGCAGGATTTGATATTGACTAATACCGGTGTGGCGACAAACGGTGAAACCTGGTATGCCGAGATTCCGAGCTATTCGCCGGGTTTTAGTGTCGGGGTTATCGGGGATATGTACCTGAATCCATATTTCAACCTGCGTTTTACGCCGACGATCCACTTCGGTGACAAGAAATTTGTGTTCCGTCGTCCTGAAATGGAAGGGGTGGAGGGAACAGATGAAAATCCGGTGGTAAGCATGTATTCCACTTCCGTCCGTTCCAACTACCTGACGTTTCCGCTCGATGTGAAGTATAGCGCTTTTCGCGTGAATAACTATCGTCCTTATCTGATCGGAGGTATTTACGGCGCTTTCGACCTGGGGCGTAAAAAAGGAAATCCGATCCTGTTGAAAGGAACGGATTTCGGTGTCGAGTTCGGTATCGGATGTGATATTTATCTTCCGTTTTTCAAATTATGTCCGGAACTTAAGTTCAGTTTCGGTCTGGTAGACTTGCTGGAGAAAGACCGGGGCGACCTGACAGACCAGGATTTGATCAAATATCCGAACTCCCTGTCCAAAGCGACTTCCCGGATGGTGACGCTCACCTTTAATTTCGAATGAATAATTCGATATAGATGTAGCTGGCGGGAACAGCCAGCATAACGCTGTCGAAGCGGTCCAGCATTCCTCCGTGGCCCGGCAATACATTGCCGGAGTCTTTTACTCCGAGCGTACGTTTCAGCAGGGATTCGATCAAGTCTCCCCAGGTACCGAACAGGACGACCGTAGCTGCCAGCCCCAACCAATTAAGCCGGCTTATTTCCGGGGCGAACCAGGCGAATGCCTGCGAGGAAGCCAAAACGAGGATCAATCCGCCCAAAAAACCTTCCCATGATTTCTTGGGAGAAATCCGTTCAAATAATTTCCTTTTTCCGATCAGGGAGCCGACCAGATAGGCTCCGGTATCGTCCAACCAGACAAAAATAAAGATCGCCATGATGAAGAGCGGCGTGTAGCTCATGACACCGGGTGTTCCCGGCTCTGCACCGATGAAGTTCAGCATGGAGAAGGAGCCGGCACAATAAACCTGGGCAAAGAGCGTAAATGCCCAGTTGTTGATCGGATTCGGAGCCTTATAGTAGAGTTCGGCTATCATTGTCAACATGATAAATAGCAGATAGGGGAGGAAGATCTTTCCGTCCGTCAACCCGTTTGCATAAACGAAGGTGGCGATAAACAGATATACTCCTCCGAGCACATTCACGGCCCGTTGCAGATTCGCATTTTCGTAATGCTTGACCAGACCACCGAATTCCCAAAGGGTCAATCCCGTTATGATACAAAAAAGAATGAGGAAAAAAATCGGATGGATACAAATGGCACTGACCAGTACCACGACGAATATAATGCCGGTTAACGCCCGTATAATCAAATTTTTCAAGATGATAGTGTTTTTTTATTGATTTATTCAGGTACAAATATACGTAAAAAATAAATTCCATGCCCATCTGTTTCAAATTTCGTGGGCATGGAATTAGTATTTGTTCGCGTCATGTTACTGCTTGTCGGCTTCGGCAACATTCGCTTCTTCGGCTTTTTTACCGTTTGCTTTTTCTTGCAATTCCAGGATCTCTTCCGAACGGGAAACCCAAGCACGCTTACCGAAGATATGTTCGACATCTTCCGTATAGATTACTTCCCGTTCCAGCAATACCTGGGCCAGCATGTTGTGGCCCGACGCGTATTCTTTCAGGATGCTTTTGGCCCGTTCGTATTGTTCGTTGATAATGGCCTGTACTTCCTGGTCGATCATCCGGGCTGTTTCTTCGCTGTACGGTTTGGTGAAGCCCCAGTCCTGTCCGCTTGAATCGTAGTAGTTCAAGTTCGGCAGACGGTCGCTCATACCGAAATAGACGACCATCGCGTAAGCCTGTTTGGTCACCCGTTCGAGGTCATTGGATGCTCCGGTAGAGATTTTTCCCAAGAAAAGTTCTTCGGCAGCACGGCCGCCGAGGGTAGCGCACATTTCGTCCAGCAATTGTTCGCGGGTGGTAATCTGACGTTCTTCCGGCAGATACCAGGCGGCGCCTAATGCCTTGCCTCGCGGAACGATCGTGACTTTAACCAACGGATTGGCATGTTCCAGCAGCCAGCTCAAGGTGGCATGGCCCGCCTCATGGTTGGCTATGCATTGGCGCTCATCCGCAGTCGTTATTTTAGTGCGTTTCTCCAGACCTCCGACGATACGGTCGACCGCATTCATGAAGTCTTCTTTCTGGACAAACTTTTTACCGCTGCGGGCGGCAATCAAAGCGGCTTCGTTGCAGACATTGGCAATATCGGCACCGGAGAAACCGGGAGTCTGGCGTGCCAGGAATTCGGCATCGACGCTTTCGTCGATTTTGATCGGACGCAGATGGACTCCGAATATCTCCTTACGCTCGTTCAGGTCGGGCAGTTCCACGTGAATCTGACGGTCGAAACGTCCGGCACGAAGCAACGCCTTATCCAGGATGTCGGCACGGTTCGTGGCGGCCAGGATGATAACACCGCTGTTGGAGCCGAAACCGTCCATTTCCGTAAGCAACTGGTTCAACGTGTTTTCACGTTCATCGTTGCTGTTCATGTTTACATTTTTGCCACGGGCACGGCCGACGGCATCGATCTCGTCGATGAATACGATACAAGGAGCTTTCTCTTTTGCCTGGCGGAACAGGTCACGTACGCGGGAAGCACCTACGCCGACGAACATTTCAACGAAGTCCGAACCGGACAGGGAGAAGAACGGAACGTCGGCTTCTCCGGCTACAGCCTTGGCCAATAAAGTCTTACCGGTTCCGGGAGGGCCTACGAGTAAGGCGCCTTTAGGTATTTTACCTCCTAATTCCGTATATTTTTCGGGACTTTTCAAGAAGGAAACGATCTCTTCCACCTCCTGTTTTGCTTCTGCAAGGCCGGCGACATCCTTGAATGTCACTTTCCGGTCGTTGTCTTTATCGAAAAGCTGTGCTTTTGCCTTTCCCACACTGAATACTCCGCCGGGACCGCCGCTTGTGCCGCCTGACATGCGCCGCATCAGGAAGATCCACACGACGATGATCAACAGGATCGGACCGAACGAAACAAGGAAATTCCAGATCGCATCATCGCCTTCTTCAAAACTGACCTGCGTAGTGATATGATTATCGGCAACGGCTTTGTCATAGAAGTCCGAGAATTTATCGGCCGACGGTATTTTGACATACACTTTCGGGTTTGTGCCCAATGCCACACTGTCTTTCCTGAACACCAGACCTTTCCGTCCATCTTTTACGGTTGCTTCAACCAGATTCTTTTTGTTGTAGACGACCATCCGGTCGAATACGTTTTCCTGAGCTAATTTCTGGAACTCGGTCCAGCCTAATTCTTTAGATGCCGAAGAGTCGTTTGTCAGATACAAAGCAAAAAGCATGATAAAGATGAGCCCGTACATCCAATAAAGATTAAACTTGAACATCTTTTGCTTATTATTCTTCGGTGCTTTGTTGAACATGTCGTTTTTATTTTCCATATATGATTATCTCTATACTATGTAAGATCGGTCATCAGTCGAGATCGGCAATCTGAGTCACTTTGGCATCCGACCAAAGATTTTCCAGATTGTAAAACTCGCGAAGTTCCGGTAAAAATATGTGTACAAGAACCGTGCCATAGTCCATCCCTATCCATTCGGCACGCTGTGCTCCATCTATCGAAAGCGGTTTTTCACCTGCCCGGCGATGAGCAAAATCCCAAGCCGAATCAGACAATGCGGAAACCTGGGTAGGAGTGCTTCCTTCGCAGATTATCATATATTGGCAGATCGAGCCGGATAATTGGGTTAAGTCTACGGTTACAATGTTTTTACCTTTTTTTTCCTGTAGGCCTTCTACAATCGTTTTAACTAATGCTTCTGTTTGATCCATCTATTTTTTATTGAGTAATATTCGAAGTCGCAAATATACTTCTTATATTTATTATGTGGGTGATTTCCTCCTATTAATATATGTATATACTTGCAAAATCAAAACAAGCAGGAAAAGAAAAAAGTTTATTAATGAAAAAAAATTACCGTATCGTTTGTTTGTTTTGAAAAAGTATGTACTTTTGCACTCGCAAACAAGGGAGTTAGTTGTTTGAAATTGTTCAATGGTGTAATGGCAGCACAACAGATTCTGGTCCTGTTAGTCCAAGTTCGAGTCTTGGTTGAACAACAAAAAATAAATAATTCCTTTAGTCAGAAACACATTGTTCAATGGTGTAATGGCAGCACAACAGATTCTGGTCCTGTTAGTCCAGGTTCGAGTCCTGGTTGAACAACAAAAAAGGTTCGTCATTCTTTTGAGTGACGAACCTTTTTTATATCCGGTTATTTATATTTTACCCATTTAATCATCTCCTTGATGCTCGGTTTCTTACCGTACATCAGGATACCTACACGGTAGATTTTGGCCGAGAACCAGACGATAAGTATGGATGTGGCAAACAGCAAGGCAAACGAAAGCGCCAATTCCCATACCGGAATGTCGAACGGCAAGCGGACCATCATCACGATAGGGGAGGTAAACGGAATCATCGAACACCAGAAGGCCAGCGGGCCGTCGGGATTATTCATGCTGTAGATTCCGGCATACAAGCTGAACGCCATCAAAAGCATGATCGGAGTCATGAACTGCTGGGTGTCTTCCTGCTGTTCCAGGGCACTTCCGATAGCGGCGAATAGAGCTGCATACAGCAAATAACCTCCGATAAAATAAAGAACGAAGCAGATGCCGATCATCCCGAAGTTGATCGAATTGATGATTTCCTGCACCTGGATGCTGATATTGGATGAACCGGCAGCCACATCGCCCACACCTTGTGCCGCCATCTGTGCTGTCATCATGTCTTCAGGCGACGTGCTGCCACCGAAAAAGAAAAGGCTTCCCGATACCAAAACGGTTGTCAGGATTCCCCACAGGAATACCTGTGTCAGGCCGACGAAACCGATGCCGATGATTTTTCCCATCATCAGGTCAAACGGCTTGACGGACGAAATCATCACTTCGATGATGCGGTTCGTCTTTTCTTCCATCACTCCCTGCATAACCATCGCTCCGTACATGATAATAAACATATAGATGATGAATGTCAATATCATACCCAAGATAGAGGCGACTTCGGCCGAAGTGCTTTTCTCGCTTCCGTCTTCGTCCCATTTGATGGTCTTGATGTTGAAATCGATCTTACTGTCCTCGATGATCTGTTTCAGGTTGTCGATATTGTAAGAGGCGAGTTTCTCGTCTTTCAGGTATTCGGACAGCGTTTTGTCGATCGTGTTTTTCAATCCCATCGGAATCTGTTTCTGCGAATAGAGCGTTGCGGCGGTCGGATTTTGCAGCAAATCGTCTGTGATATTCAGGAAAGCGAATATTTCCTTATCCGGATTTTTACGATATTCTTCCAGGCTGGAACCTTTTTCGGTGATGAAAGTGTATTCTTCCGTATCTTTGAACAGCGGGGCGTATTTGCCTGTCGTATCGATGATTGCCACCTGCTTGGCATCATCTCCTTTGATAGTGGATAACCAAAGCGGGACGAACACGAGGGCGGCAAACAGGAACGGCGTCAGGAATGTCAGCAACAGAAACGATTTTTTGCTGACACGGCGGAGGTATTCTCTTTTTATTATAAGTCCTATCTTATTCATGCTTGCGTGGTATTTGTACCGGAGACGGTGTTAATAAATATGTCGTTCATCGAAGGGATCTCTTCCGTGAAGGAGATGATCTCAGTCTGTCCCGCCAATGCGGAAAGAAGTGCGGAGTTGGTAATCCCCGGCTCTTTATGGATGCGCACTTCGCTTGTTCCGGCCAGGTCTTTCTCCGTCAGCAGGCTGAACATTTCCGGGATAGGCTGCAACTTCCCTGATTCGGTATGGAAACGGATGGTGAAATTGTTTGTCCGGAAACGACTTTTCACTTCTGTCACATTGCCGGAGAGCACAACTTGCGAACGGTTGATCAAAGCGATATTGTCACAAATTTCTTCAACGGACGACATGTTGTGCGTGGAAAAGATAATCGTGTGTCCGGCATCTTTCAGTTCGAGGATTTCTTTTTTCAGCAATTCGGCATTTACGGGGTCGAATCCGCTGAACGGTTCGTCGAAGATCAGCAGCTTCGGTTCGTGGATGATGGTGATGATGAACTGTACTTTCTGCTGCATTCCTTTGGACAACTCTTCGAGTTTCTTGTTCCACCAGGGCATGATATCGAATTTTTCGAACCAGCGCATCAACCGTGTGCGGGCTTCCTGGTAGGAGAGTCCTTTGAGCTGCGCCAGGTAGATGGCTTGTTCGCCGACTTTCATTTTTTTATACAGTCCGCGTTCTTCCGGCAGGTAACCGATCTGGTAGATATCTTCCGGCTGGAACTCGCGTCCGTTAAAACGGACAAGGCCGCTGTCGGGGGCCGTGATGCGGTTGATGATACGGATCAGTGTGGTCTTGCCGGCTCCGTTCGGCCCTAATAACCCGAAGACTTTCCCTTCGGGAACCTGGATGCTGACCTTGTTGAGGGCGAGGTGGTTGGCGTATTGCTTTACCACGTCTTCCGTTTCTAAAAAGTTCATAGGCATTACATTTTTAATATGATTCTTTCTCCCAATTCTTTACTTAATACATTCTTTATTTCGTTCAGGCGCGTGAGCTTTTTCATCAGCTCGAAAACCTGTTCCATGTCTCCGTTGTTTTGCATGCTTTTGATCTGTGCCTGTATCTCTTTGATTTGCGAGAGGATATAGGCGTCTTTGAAAGCATACAGTTCCCGGATTACCAGTTGGTCGAGTTTGTCTTCTTCCTGTTCCAGTTCCCGATATTTGGTGTGATACTTGCTGAGCTGATATTTTTCGCTGATCAGGTTGGCGGCAAGGCGGCTCACGTTCGGGTCGGGATGGGCGAGGAAATACCGGTTCGCGATGAACCCTTCGGACCGGCAGCGATCGGCCGCTTCATCCATCATACTCTTGAAGAGCGGAGTATAAAAGGTCAGGTCGTCGCGTTCCAGCTCGGAACGGATATATTCGGAAACGCGGATCACGACATCCTCGTTCGTCTCTTCGTCCGTATATTGGAACAGGATACGTTCGCCATAACGCACGATGTAGCGCAGCAGGGCGACTTCGTATGCTTCGTAAGGCGAACGCTTCGGCCCTACCGGAATGTTTGCCGGCGGCGTGAAAGGCGCTGGCGGCGGCATGCTGCCTCCTCCGTCATCGGGACTGTATTCTTCCGGTGGGGGGGGCGGAATCGTATTGTCAGGAGGCAGGGGACTTTCCTGCGGTTGTTCCGCCAGCGTCTCTTCCGGGTAGGGCTGGTAACCGGGAATATCCGGGTATTCGGGGATATTGACGGGGGCAGCCGGAATGGGGGAGGACGGAGTGTTCGTTTGCCTTTCTTCCTTGTTGAGGCGGATTTTGTTCACTTCGTTCAACAGGAGCATCTCGTCTATTTCCATCATCGTACTGCATTCCCGGATATAAAGGGAGCGGGCGATATTGTCGGGGATGATGGCCACCGTCCGGATAATGTCGGAGATCAGCGCCGACCGTTTGATCGGGTCCGTTCCTGCATCGTCCAATAGCAGGCGCGTTTTGAAACGGATGAAATCGGTCTCGTTCTGCCGGATAAACTCGGCAAACTGGCTCGCGTTGTGCTTGCGGGCAAAGGAGTCGGGGTCTTCTCCGTCCGGAAGGAGCACCACTTTCACGTTCATGCCGTCTTCCAACAGCAGGTCGATACCGCGCAAGGCCGCCTTGATACCGGCTGCATCGCCGTCATACAAGACCGTGATGTTACTGGTGAAGCGGTGTATCAGGCGGATCTGTCCCTGCGTGAGGGCCGTACCCGACGAGGCGACCACGTTCTCGACCCCTGCCTGATGCATGGAAATCACATCCGTGTAGCCTTCCACCAAGAAGCAGCGGTCAGCCTTTACGATCGCCTGTTTGGCGAAATAGATCCCGTAAAGCTCGTTACTCTTATGGTAAATCTCACTTTCGGGCGAGTTGACATATTTGGCTGTCTTTTCGTCTTTCTTCAGGACGCGTCCTCCGAAAGCGACGACTTTTCCACTGAGCGTATGGACCGGGAAAATGACACGCCCGCGAAAACGGTCGTTTACCCCGCCGTTGTCGTAGGCGATCACCAAACCTGTCTTTTCGAGAAATTCTTTTTTGTAACCGCTCTTTGTTGCGGCTTTGTACAGGGCGTCTCGTTGGTCGAGGCTGTAGCCTAACTGGAATTTGCGAATGGTATCTTCCCGGAAACCACGTTCGGCAAAGTAGCGCAGGCCGGCGGCTTTGCCTTCCTGGTGTTCGTAGAGTTGGGTCGTGAAGTATTTCTGCGCCCAGCTATTGACGATCAGCATGCTTTCGCGGTCGCTGCGCACCTGCTTTTCGCGTTCCGACAGTTCCCGTTCCTGTATTTCGATGTTGTATTTCTTGGCAAGGAAGCGAAGCGCATCATAATAAGAAAGCTGCTCATGCTTCATAATGAAGTGAACAGCCGTACCCCCTTCGCCGCAGGCAAAGCATTTACAGATATTCTTTGCCGGCGACACATAGAAAGAGGGCGACTTGTCGCTATGGAAAGGACACAACCCTACATAGTTTATGCCTCGTTTCCGAAGGGTAACGAATTCGGAAACAACGTCCACAATGTTTGCGGCATCCAATATCCGGTCTATGGTAGGTTGATCGATCATAAATCTTCTTACTTTTCCTCCGCAAAGGTAAGAAGATTTATGATTTTTGACTTATACAACGACTGCCTGTTTTGCTATTTTACTTTTATTCTCCATATAGTTCTATCAGTTTTTTCTTTAATGAAACATTCCATAGATTATTGGCAATGATGGTTCCTTCATGGTTCAATAGTACGCCATGTGGTATTATTGAAAAATTGAATGTATGTTTCAATGATTCTCCTCCGGTCAAGTCTATTAAATGGTCAAAACCTGATGCGTGTTCATTTATGGCATGCATCCAGGAACTGAATTTTGTATCAATGGAAATAAGTATTATTTTCAATCCTTTATCCTTGTATTTTTCGCGAATCAACTTTAATTTAGGAAGTTCTTGGATGCAAGGACCGCACCAGGAAGCCCATATATCCACATATAGGTAGCTGTTGTTTAGATAATCCGACAATTCTACTTTGCAGCTGTCCATCGTGTGAAGCTGTATGTCTTTTATTTTTTGTCCGATTTGTTGCTCCATTGCTTTTTGCGTTTGGTCCATTTCTTGTCTTCGTGCACAATAGCGTTGGACATTAGGATGAGATTTGATATCCAAAGGCAATTGCTCGTAATTCTCCCAAAATGACGGATCCCAAAAACGTCCGATTTCTTTTATGTAAAGGTATTTCCCTACAGCATTGCTAATGTTCTCTATCTGAAATTTAGACATATAAGCAAAAAGTTCTTTTTGAAGTGATTCGAATCGTTCTGTTTGCGGATCTTCTTTGTTTTCAATATTTGCTTTATACTCTTTTTCGGCAGTAGCTATGCGGTTTTGATATTCGGATAGATAGGCTGCATATAAATCATTAAGAAAAGTACCTTTTACATGGCTTATGCTGTCCAAGCTAACTTGAATGTCCCCAGCCTCCAAAAAAACTTCGGCTGAATAATTATGTTCCGAGTCATTCAATCGAACTATTGCGACTTGTTCTAAATACTTGCAGCCTTTGAAAGAAAAAGTTGCGTTTTGTATCGTGTCGACGGATAATAGTAATAAAGAGTCACTATGAATAACTGATAGTGTCACTTCTTGCCCATTGAATTTATTTGAAATTGCACCTATTATAGAAAATGTACTATTGTTGAATGTTTCTGCTTGCAAGTTTAATAAATGCAATATCGTTAAAAATATTGTTGAAAGAAATCTCTTTTTCATGTGTGTTTGAAGTTATTCCCGGTTGCGGTCGAAAACGCATCAGCCTCTCTAAAGCTATGCATTAGGTGGCGTAACCCATAGCATTAGCCCTCGTAAAGCATAGCTTTATGTTTTTCCGGATCGAGTCGTGTGAAAACAAGCCGTTTCTTTTGCATCCGGGAAAAATAAAAAAGCAGTGGGGAAAAAGCTATTATTGATTATCAGTTGTTTATGGTGATAGGTGACAGGTGAAAGCCTGTCACCCGTAATAGGGGCGATGGCGCCGTGCCTTGCGTGTACCCTCCGCCGGATCAATCGGCATATATATCAGTTACTCTTCAATCTCCATCTCATCCAGCAAATATCCCGCTCCGGCATATTTGTCCATGATGAAAAGGACGTAACGGATGTCGACGATGATGCTGCGCTGGTAGTCGGGGAGATACTGGATGTCACCGCCGACTCCTTCCCAGTTGCGGTCGAAATTGATGCCGATCAGTTCGCCGTTCGCGTTCATCACGGGGCTACCGGAGTTCCCTCCGGTCGAATGGGTGGTCGCGCTGAAGGCAACCGGCATTTTTCCGCCGGGAGCTTTGTAACGTCCGAAATCTTTGGCGGCATACAGTTCTTTCAGGCGGGCGGGCACTACGAATTCCCAATTGGTGGAATCTTCTTTTTCCATCACGCCGTCGAGGGTTGTCTGGTGGCCATAGTAGTCGCAATCACGCGGGCTGTACCCTTTTACCTGTCCGTAGGTGAGGCGAAGGGTAAAGTTGGCGTCGGGGAAATTGGCACGATCGCCGTACATGGCCAGCAAACCTTTTACATAACTACGGTGAGCCATTGCATATCCATCCTCAAACTCTTTTAACGCATTCTTCAGATGGGCTTCCTCCGTACGGACTGATTTGGCGAAAAGAATCATCGGGTCGTTTTCCAACGCTTTGACAGACGGGCGGGAGAGGAATTTGTTGAAGTTATCTTCACTGCCGAAGATGGATTCCTCGAACAGATAGTCGACGAACCGGTCCGTGTCTCCCTTGAACTTCTTGTCGATCTGTTCGAAATAGGCCGGTTGCACTTTCGGATCGACCTGGCTGCGGTATTCTTTCAGCATCACTTTGGCGATTTTCCGGTCTACATCGGCCGAGTAATTGTTGTTGGCGAATCCGTGATAAGCCCGTTCCAACAACCGGAGCTGTTCCTGCCGCGCGTTTTTATCTTTTCCTTTCAAGGCTTCTATGACAGCATCCGTTTGAGTCGGCACACTTGTGAATTCAATGCCTCGCAGGATGGCTTCATCTAACATCCAACTGCGGAAACGCAGGTCTTTGCGATCCGATACGATCTGTTCGAGCGCCATCAGGGCGTCGGGATAGTTCGGTTCGCACATTTTGTTGGACCAGGCGATCAGCTTGTCCTGTTCCTCCTTTTTCACTTGTTCGAAATTGCGCTTTTTGATGGCCCAGTTGCTGCCGATCGCGTTTTTGTAGGCATTCGTCGAGCCTGCATATTTGCTGGCATACTGGATCCGGACAGCGGGGTCTTTCAACATTTCGTCCAACATGACTTTCTGACGCAAGTCGCGGATGTGGATGCGGACCGTGTTGTCGATGTCGCGGCGTTCCGCCACTTCCCAGGAAGTATAGTATTTATTGGTACGGCCGGGAAATCCCATCATCATGGCATAGTCGTTTTCCTGGACGCCCTTCAATGAAATCTTGAACCAGCGTTTCGGGCGAAGCGGCACATTTTTGTCGGAGTAGGGAGCGGGATTGCCGTTCGCATCGGCATAGACGCGGAAGACGGAGAAGTCGCCCGTATGGCGCGGCCACATCCAGTTGTCGGTGTCTGCGCCGAACTTCCCGATCGATGAGGGAGGAGCCCCGACCAGACGGATGTCGGAATAGATTTTCTTTGTGAACATGAAATACTGGTTGCCGCCGTAGAACGCCTTTATCTCGACTTCCGTGCCCGGATTGTCCTGCAGGAACTTTTCTCCGGCTTTCGCTTTGGCCAGTCCGTTCAGGAATTTGGGAGAGAGGAAGTTCATGCTGTTGGGATCGGTGTCTTTTTCCAGTTCCTTTTTCACATAGTCGGTCACATCCTCGATTTTGTCGATAAACGTGACGGTCATGCCGGGGTTCGGAAGTTCCTGTTCGCGCGACATGGCCCAGAAGCCGTCTGTCAGGTAATCGTGTTCCAGCGTGCTGTGGCGTTGGATGCAGCCGTAGCCGCAATGATGGTTGGTCAGGAGCAATCCTTCCGGCGAAACGATCTCGCCCGTACAACCGCCTCCGAATATGACGACGGCATCTTTCAGGGAAGCCGAGTCGGGGCTATAGATATCGTAGTCCTGCAATTTAAGTCCCAGTGCTTGCATTTCCGGGAATTTTTGTCCTTTCAGCAAAGGCAGCAACCACATGCCTTCATCGGCTACTGCCGGTAGCGACAGGATGGCTGCCGCGAGGGAGATGATGAGTCTGTTCATTGATTGATGATTTATGAATTATGAATTATGATTTCAGGTTTATGACTTTATCGTTTTCATAAATCATAAATCTGAAATCATACATCTTACCATTGTTTATACGGATGTTTTGTCAACATCGAGTTGTAGTAACGACGATCTCCGCTGACCTCTTGTCCGACCCAGTCAGGCCGTTCAAAAGGCTCGTCCTCGGATTCCAGTTCGATTTCCGCTAAGATCAGCCCTTCGTTGTCGCCGTGGAAGACGTCGACTTCCCAAGTGTGTTTTCCGACAGGAACCAGATTGCGCACTTTGTCGATGGCACCGGGTTCGCAGAGTTTCAACAGTTCTTCCGCATCCGCGGGCGGTATCTTCTGCTCGAACTCGTAGCGGCTCAACCCTTTCTCGTCCGATGCGCCCTTGATCGTGAGGAATCCTTCTTTCCCCCGGATGCGTACCCGTACCGTCCGTCCGGGTTGCGAGCAAATATATCCTTGCACGATACGTTCGGATTTGGAAACTTGTTTGCTGAAATCCCCTTTTACCAGAAATTTCCTTTCAATTTCAGTCGCCATGATCATTTGATTGTTACCATCGTCGCCCCGAAGCCGTATTCACGGAAAGAGGCATCCTGGTAATAATATTGTTTGTATCTTGTTTTCAGCTCTTTCTCGATTGCCTTGCGCAGTACCCCGTCGCCTTTACCGTGGATAAAGACGATTTTCTGTCCTTTGTTGGCGGCATATTTGGCGAGCACTTCATGGAATTTCTCCAATTGGTAGTTCAGCATGTCCGCATTGCTCAGCCCGTTGGTGTTGTCCAGCAGCTCGGTGATATGCAGGTCCACTTCCAGAATCGAGCTGTCGGTCGCTTTCTTCTTGACGATCGTTTGGGGAGCACGGCGGTCTTCGTGCACCTTCTGCTGCATGGCTTGCTGGAGTTCGGCAGCAGAGATCAGCAATTCTTTTTCGGGGATGTCCTGGCGCACGATCGGGTAGACCATCGCATCTTCATCGAAGAAATCGTTTTCCATGAAGCAGTGTTGCTTATAGAATTTGACCGTATCGAGATGGAGTTCTACCGAAATGGCATTCTTCAATGAATAAGGTTTGTCTTTTTTGAAAGCGATCAGTTGCACGCAGATACGTTCCAAGTCGTTCAGTCCTTCTTTGCCGAATTCTTCCAGGAAAATCTGTGTGTTCGGTTCCACGATGCCGTTATATCGGCTGATCCAGCTGTTGTTTTGGCGATTCATATAATTGAAGAACAGATAGTAATTGCTGTCGTTGATGAAATAGGTTTCATAGCCGCTTCCCTGCATCACCTTGGCAGGCTCTATCGGGAGGTAAGCCAGGTAGATATTCAGCCGTTCGCCTTCCGCGGTCTCTGTTACCTTTTCCATTTCGGGTTGGGGTTCCGGTTTCTTGGGTTGCGTGACAGGTGCCTGTGCCACGGAAGGCAGCGGTGAACGCCGGGAGCTGTGTACCTGCATCTCGCTGTCTCCTACGACTACACATTCGCGGATCAGCGCCGGCACTTCGAACCCGTCTTCATCTTCCACCAAAACCTGGTCTTTCCCTTTGAAACTGCGAACGACACCTCCACCGGTGCTGTTCAGGAAACGCACTTTGTCTCCTACTTTTATGTTACTCATAATGCGATTTACTTTTGTTATTTGCCACAAAAATAGTAAATCCTGAAGAGTAATCCCGGTTCTTGTTGATATTTTCTGGTTTGATATTTTGGGGGGATATGCTTGTCAACTATTTTTGTTTCAAAGAAAATTTCAGATTGAAACAAAAGTTTCAGAAGTTTCTTGAGCATGAAAATAAATTTTCACTTGCGGGAAACTTTATTTTCATACGGGAGAAACTTTTTTCTCATGCCGATGAGAGTTTGTGGTACAGGGCGAAAAACAGCTTCTGATTATGATGGTGGAAAATATTAATTTGTACTTTTGCAGGCATATATAGAGATTAAGAAGTCATGACAACAAAGACGCAACAGATACGCATTGAAGATTTTGATTATCCGCTGCCTGACGAGCGGATCGCCAAATTCCCGTTACCTAAACGGGATGAGTCGAAACTCTTATTATATAAAGAAGGAAAAGTCAGCGAAAGTATATTCAAGCATATTACGGATTACCTGCCGGAAGGTTCCCTGATGGTATTCAATAATACGCGGGTGATCCAGGCGCGTCTTCTGTTTCAGAAAGAGACTGGTGCGAAGATCGAGGTTTTCTGCCTGGAACCGGTCGAGCCGCATGATTATGCTTTGGTTTTCCAGCAGACCGAACGTTGCCGTTGGACTTGTCTGGTCGGCAACCTTAAGAAGTGGAAAGAAGGGGTTCTGCGTAAGGAAGTGCTGTTGGATGGCGAGACAGTTGTGCTGAAAGCCGAAAAATTGCAAACCTGCGGGGATAGCCATCTGATTGAATTCACATGGGATCATCCGACTTGTACGTTTGCCGACCTGTTGGATGCTGCCGGCGTTTTGCCGATTCCTCCTTATTTGAACCGCGAAACCGAGAAAAGCGATTTGCAGACTTATCAGACTGTCTATTCCAAGATAAAAGGTTCGGTTGCTGCGCCGACAGCCGGTTTGCACTTTACGCCGGAGGTCCTGGCAGATATCGATGCACGTGGTATCGGAAGGGAAGAACTGACGCTCCACGTCGGGGCGGGGACGTTCAAACCCGTGAAAAGCGAGACGATCGAAGGACATGAGATGCATACCGAATTTATCTCGGTACGCCGGAGTTCGATCGAACGGATCAAGAATAACCTCGGTAAGGTTATAGCAGTCGGCACGACTTCGGTCCGTACGCTCGAAAGCCTTTATTATATGGGTGTCACGTTGGCTTCGAATCCGGATGCCACTGCCGAAGAACTGATCGTCAAACAGTGGATGCCTTATGAAGAGGCGAATAATAGGTTGACGGCTGATGAAGCGTTGCAAAATATCCTGGATTATCTGGATCGGCACCAAGCGGACAAGTTAGTGACGGCTACCCGGATCATTATCGCTCCGGGCTATGAATTTAAAATCGTGCGCGGTATTGTGACCAATTTTCATCAACCGAAAAGCACGTTGCTGTTGCTGATATCCGCCTTTGTGAAAGGGGATTGGAAAAATATTTATGATTATGCCTTGGGGCATGATTTCCGTTTTTTGAGTTACGGGGACAGCTCGCTGTTGTTGTAATGATCATACAATAAATAGTACATAATCCTGTTTATATAAAACATAGATTATAGCAAATGAGACAATTTACCCCATATTTGTTCCTGTTCTTGGCAGTGTCTTTTCTGTATTCCTGTAAATCAGCGAAGTTGAGCGATGCGGAAGAGAAGCAGCGTATCGGCGAATATTTTGAAGCGGCGGCCATTTACCGGAAAGTATATACGAAGACTCCTCCTGCCAAGCGGGACTTGCGTGGATATATCGCTTTCAGGATGGCGGAATGTAACCGTTTGATCAACAATACGCCGCGTGCGACCAGCGCTTATATGAACGCGCTCAGGTACAAATATCCGGACAGTATCGTGAATCTTCGCCTGGGGCAGATGTACCAGAAGAGCGGACGTTATGGGGAAGCAGTCAAATATTACAACGACTACCTGCTGGCGGAACCGGGCAGCGTATTGGCCTTTAACGGCGTGACCGGTTGCGAGGAGGCCGTGAAATGGAAACAGTCGCCGACCCGCTATACGGTGAAGCGGATGGACAAGTTTAATTCCCGCCGTTCCGAATTCAGTCCGATGTTGTACGGTGAAAAGTACGATCAGCTGTATTTTGCTTCTACCCGTACCCCGAAAGGAGCCGGGAAAGATAAGGAAGAAACGAATAGTGCCATCACCGGACAGCGTAACAACGATTTATTTCTGGTAAAGCAGGACGAGAATGGAGCTTGGCTGGCTCCGGTCGAACTCGAAGACGAGGTGAACACCGAGTTTGACGAGGGAACGCCTTCTTTTTCCAAAGACGGGAATACGATGTATTACACCTATTGCGCACAGGATCCGGAAGGGCCGCGTACTTCTGAAATCTATATATCTTCCCGCAGCAGTGCCAAATGGGGAAAAGGAACCAGGGCGAATATCGTAAAAGATTCGGTGACGGCTCTCGGCCACCCTTCGATATCGCCGGACGGCAAGTATCTGTATTTTGTGTCGGATGCCGTTGGCGGCTATGGAGGCAAAGACCTGTTTCGGGCGCGTGTCATGGGGAGCGACTTCGGCCCGATGGAGAATCTGGGGCCGGACATCAATACACCGGGCGATGAGATGTTTCCGTATGTGCGGGATTCCGTGACGCTCTATTTTGCTTCCGACGGACATCCGGGAATGGGCGGGTTGGATCTTTTCAAAGCCACCTTGGACAGCACGGGCAAGTGGAACGTCGAGAATATGAAAGCGCCGATCAACTCTGCCGGCGATGATTTCGGCATTACGTTTGCCGGAAATAAGGAAAGCGGCTTTTTCAGCTCCAACCGCAATGACGCGCGTGGGTATGACCATTTGTATTCCTTCGAATTGCCGGTTATCACTATCTTTATCGAAGGCATCGTGTCGGATGTGGACGAGAACCCGATAGAAGACGCAACGGTCCGTATTGTCGGCAAGGACGGTCTGAACGAAAAAGTATTGGCCAAGAAAGACGGTAAGTACAGGGTTGAACTGGAACGTGATATCCGCTATGTGATGATGGCAAGCGCACGCGGATACTTGAATCAGAATTTTGAGTTGAAAACAGGGCCGGAGGAGAAGAACGAAACATATATCGTGGACTTTTTCCTTTCCCCGATCAGTAAACCTGTCGTGATCGAAAATATTTTCTATGATTTCGACAAGGCGACTTTGCGTCCGGAATCGAAGAAGGCGTTGGACGAAATGATCAAGATGCTGAACGACAATCCGAACGTCACGATCGAGTTGGGAGCGCATACCGACCGGAAAGGTTCGGAACAGTACAACGAACGGTTGGCGCAACGGCGGGCACAGTCGGTTGTCGACTATCTGATTGCCGGAGGGATCGCCCAAGACCGGCTTGAGGCCAAAGGGTATGGCGAAAGCGTTCCTAAAACAATCAATAAGAAGATGGCCAAGAGTTATGATTTCCTGAATGAAGGAGATGTCCTGACCGAAGAATTCATAGAAAAACTGACTCCTGAACAGCAGGAGATTGCAGACCAGATAAACCGTCGGACGGAATTTAAAGTCTTGCGGACGAACTATAATTTATTTTGATTTATCAATTAAGGTAAAAAGATATAAGGACCTCGAATTTCAACCTGTAGCCTGTAAGAGGTTATCTATAGAGCACCGGCATTTTTTTCTGAATGAGCCCGCCGGTTTTCGGATAACCTCTTACTTTTATGGATGAGATCGTTAATTATTTGTTCCTCCGGTTTTTTAATTGTTGATAAATCATATCTTTGTAACGAATAAAAACAAGATACTATGAGAATAAGAATGCTTTGCCTATTATTTTTTACATTGATCTTTAGCGCCTGCAACGGCCAACAGACGAAGAAAACGGAAGCAGGAAACACGAAAGAACGTGTTTTTCAAATGGTTTCTGTCCCCAGTGTCATTACGGAACCGGAGGAACGCGCCGCTTACCTGGTAAAACATTATTGGGATAAGTTCGATTTTACGGATACGACTTTGATCCATCTCCCGGAAATAACGGAGCAGGCGACTTCCAACTATATCGATATGATGAAATATGTCCCGGCAGAGGCGGCTGCTTCTTCTATTAAGGATATGATGCATAAAGCGTCGGCAGACAGTACTATGTTTGCCTATTTTGCCGGTTTGTATGAAAAGTATCTCTATGATCCGAATTCTCCCATGAGGGATGAGTCTTTGTATATTTATGTGCTGGAAGCTGTTTTGGAAGCTCCGGTCCTGGATGAGGTCGGCAAGATACGTCCGGCTCATTTGCTCGAATTGGCTCTTAAAAACAGGGTGGGAGAACCGGCAACCGATTTCACGTACACGCTGGCGGACGGTAAGAAAGGAACTTTGTATCATACGAAAGCCGATTATCTGCTCTTGTTTTTCTATAATCCGGATTGTCATGCCTGTAAGGAAATTACGGACCGGCTCGCTGCTTCGCCGCTTGTGGCGGAGCGGATCAAGAATAACAAGCTTAAGATCCTGGCCGTTTATCCGGACGAGGACCTGGAGGCCTGGAAAAACCATATTTCTTATATGCCTGCAAGCTGGATCAATTCTTATGACAGTACGGTGAGTCTGAAAAATGACGAGGTTTATGATCTGAAGGCAATACCGACCCTTTATCTGCTTGACAAGGATAAGAGAGTGGTGTTGAAGGATGTGACATTCAATCAGGTAGAGAATTATTTAAAACAATAACAAATGATATGAAAGTAAGGACTATTTTATTATCAATGGCTTTGGTTGCCGGAGTCAGCCTGAATGCTTCGGCTCAGTTTAAAATCGGAGGTAAATCCATCAATACTAAAAAATTAGTGAATGCAGCATCCGATGCGGTAAAAGCGGTGACTTTGTCGGACGAGGACGTGGCTGCCATGGCTCGCGAGTATATCCAGTGGATGGATACGCATAATGAGGTTGCCGGACCGGAAACGGAGATGGGACAGCGTTTGGCAAATCTGACGAAAGATATCAAGGTCGAAGGTCTCGATCTGAATTTTAAGGTGTATAATGTGATCGACGTGAACGCGTTTGCTTGCGGCGACGGGAGTGTTCGTGTTTGTGGAGGTTTGATGAAGATTATGGATGATAATGAAGTGCTGGCCGTTATCGGTCATGAGATCGGTCATGTTTTACATACGGATTCGAAAGACGCCATGAAGCAGGCTTATCTGACTTCGGCCGCCAAGAATGCTGTCGGGGCTGCCAACAATACGGCTGCCAAGCTGACCGATTCGCAATTGGGGAGCCTGGCCGAAACGCTTGCCGGTGCACAGTATTCGCAAAAGCAGGAGAATGCGGCGGACGATTACGGCTTTGAGTTCAGCATCGCGAACGGTATCGATCCTTATAGTATGTATAATTCGCTTAACAAGCTCTTGGAACTAAGTGCGGAAACTCCCAAGTCATCCAAGTTCCGCCAGTTGTTTTCGAGCCATCCCGAAACACAGAAACGCGTCGAAAGGATGAAAGAAAAAGCGGATGAGTACACAAAGAATCAGCAATAAACTGTTAACCACCTTTAAACAGGAGATTTGCAGGTTAAAATAATGCTAAAAACTTAAATATTCTGCCGTAAAACTATGCTGAATAACATAAAACTCGTATATTTGCACTGTGTTTTTCATGGTATTAGATTTAAGGTTAGCAATGAAGATTGGTTGTCGTGATGACAACCTTTTCTTTTTTTAGTCCCTTTGTACTTTTCTTTCCTTTCGAAAGTTTTTAAGATTCCGAAATAATATTACTTTTGTGTATTGACTAAAAAACTAAATAGTGTGGATACAAGAATAAAACTACGGGTGCAGGGTTTAACGAACAGTCAGATACAGTCTGGCGCTTATGCCTTGATCCTGGCGGAAGAAGATGGCGTTCGCCGCATACCTATCATTGTCGGAACGTCGGAAGCCCAGTCAATCGCGATCGCTTTGGAACGTATCACGCCTCCTCGCCCTTTGACGCATGATTTGTTTGCGACCTTTGCACAGGCATTCGGTGTTCGTTTGTGTGAGATTTTCATCTATAAGTTTGAAGATGGCGTGTTTTATTCCGAACTGCTTTTTGAGGATGGAATAAAACAGATCCGCTTGGATTCACGTACTTCCGATGCTATCGCTATCGCTTTGCGCGTGAAATGCGATATCTATACGACACTCGAGATCGTCCGCGGATGTGGAGTCGTGCTTGAAGATGCAGCGGAAGAGGTCGATAAGGATAGTGATGATTCCATTCTGGCTATGGAGCCGGAAGAAATACAAGATGAAGCTCAATTGAAGAAGTGGCTCTCTCTTTTGGATGCCGATGAATTGTCGGACCGTTTGGACGATGCGATCTCCGACGAGAATTACGAGTATGCAAAGATGTACAAGGATGAAATACGACGCCGTGAAGAGGAGGGCGGGGCCAGATGATGGAACAACAACTTGGTTTTAGTCTTGAATCTTTTTTACGTGGTATTCTGGGTATTGCTACTGTTTTGGGGGTGGCTTACCTGATGAGCTACGACCGGAAACGGGTCGATTGGAAACTGGTGGGGGGCGGATTGTTTATGCAGTTTGTCTTTGCCCTTGCCGTGTTGTATGTTCCGGTAGTCGGGATCGTCCTGGAATGGATGGGAAAGGCTTTTATCAAGTTGATGGATTTTACCCAGTCCGGGGTCGCTTTTCTTTTGGGGCCGCTGGTAACCAAAAGTGAAGGGTTTATCTTTTTGTTGAACTCGCTTCCTGTGGTGATTTTCTTCTCTGCCCTGGTTTCTCTGTTTTATTACTGGGGGATTATCCAGCGCGTAGTGGGCGGGTTTTCCTGGGTGCTGCGGCGGTTCATGAATATTTCCGGAGCGGAAGGACTGGTCACGTCCGGCAATGTGTTTATGGGAATGACGGAATCGCCTGTTTTGATCAAGAATTATCTGCCGGCGATGAACCGGTCGGAAATATTCCTGGTGATGGTTTCCGGGATGGGGACGATAGCCGGAACGGTGATGGGAACTTATATCGGCATGTTGGCGGGAGGTGATCCCGTGTCGAGGGTTTTGTTTGCGAAGCATTTGCTCTCGGCGTCGCTGATGGCGGCTCCGGGCTCTATCGTCCTGGCTAAAATCCTTTGTCCGCAGACAGAAAAGGTCGACGACCGCTTGGTGAAGATGGAGAAGATCGGACAGCATTCCACTGCCTTGGACGCATTGGCGGCCGGAACGTCGACCGGTGTACGCCTGATGGTGAATATCGCGGCGATGTTGCTTGTGTTCATAGCGATGGTCGCACTTGCCAATTATATCCTGGAGGGTGTGATCGGACGCTATACCGGGCTGAATGGCTGGATCGTTTCCGTTACGGACGGGAAGGCCCAGGGATTGACGTTCCAGTTTATATTGGGAGTGATCCTGTCTCCTTTTATGTGGCTGATCGGTGTCCCTTACCAGGATGTGATGCTGGTCGGTTCCTTGTTGGGACAGAAAACCATTTTAAACGAGTTTGTGGCTTATTTCCAGCTACAGGAATGGAAAGATGCCGGTTTGTTCATGTCTCAGAAATCTATTTTAATGTCTACCTATATCTTATGTGGTTTTGCCAATATCTCGTCTATCGGCATCTTGCTGGGAGGAATGGGCGTGCTGGCTCCCGAAAAGAGGGAACTGATCACCCGTTTCGGTTTTCCGGCTATGATTGGCGGTGCGTTGGTATCGGTACTTTCGGCTACGATTATAGGAATGATGTTGATTGTCAATTGACAATGGGGAAATCTTTTAATTTTTAATTTTCAACTTTTAATTTATTCAAGTGCAGATATTTTATACGCCGGATATAGCCGTGAATCCGGAGCTTCCGGAAGAAGAGGCCGGGCATTGTATTCGTGTACTCAGGCTAACTGAAGGCGACGAGATCTTATTGACGGATGGCAAAGGTTCCTTTTTTAAAGCGGCAATCAGCCGTGCCCATCCTAAACATTGCGAAGTGAATATCCTGGAAAAGTGGGAACAGCCTGCTTTATGGAACTTCAATCTTCATATAGCAGTGGCTCCGACCAAGAATATGGACCGTATGGAATGGTTTGCGGAGAAAGCGACCGAGATCGGCATCGATGCCATCACTTGCCTGAACTGCCGTTTTTCCGAACGGAAGGAGATTAAGCCTGCCCGTTTGGAAAAGATCTTGGTCAGTGCAATGAAGCAATCACAGAAAGCGACTTTGCCGGAACTAAACGGGATGACCGATTTCCGTACGTTCGTCAGCCAGCCTTTTGACGGTCGTAAGTTTATTGCCCATTGCGAAGAAGGGGTAAAACCTCTCTTGAAACAAACGTATCATCCGGGTGAAAACGCACTCGTCCTGATCGGTCCGGAAGGAGATTTCAGTCCCGAAGAAATAGCGCTTGCCCTAAAACAGGGATTCGAACCCATTTCATTAGGCGAGAGCCGTTTGCGTACGGAAACGGCGGCATTGGTCGCTTGCCATACGATACATGTGTTGAATCAATGATAAGAAACACAATGACCGAAAAAGAAAAATGCCGTCTCGGCCTGTTGTACGATGCCAATTATGATCCGGAAATATTGGCGGATCGTGAGCGTGCAAAAGAATTGCTTTATGATTATAACCGTTTACGTCCTTCAGAGCAGGCAGGACGGATGGAACTCCTGAAGAGACTTTTGGGGAAGACCGGGGAGAACCTGATCATCGAACCTCCTTTTGCCTGCGACTACGGGTATAACATAGAAGTAGGGGAGAATTTTTATGCGAATGTCAATCTGGTTATACTGGACGGGGCAAAGGTCCGTATAGGAGATAATGCTTTTATCGCCCCCAATGTCGGCATTTATACGGCAGGACATCCTTTGGACGCATCCGATCGCAACAAGGGACTGGAATATGCTTACCCGATCACGATCGGTGATAATGTATGGATCGGTGCCGGAGTGATCATCCTCCCTGGTGTTACAATTGGTGATAACGTGGTAATCGGAGCCGGTAGCGTGGTGACAAAAGACATACCCGCCTGTTCGCTCGCCGTAGGGAATCCTTGCCGGGTGATCAGGAAGATCGGGTAGAAGCAGGCTTCTTTGCAAGCAAGACGCATTGATATCGGGTATTTTATTTTTATCCATTTCCTTTGGAATTAAGAGAAAATCTCTATATTTGTGGGTAAACCAATAAATGTGTAATGAATGGAAGTCTATCTCAACGAATATCACAAAAAAGTAACTATCGAGAAACTCAAGTCGATGGCCTCTTGGAAAAAGCTGAAACTTTCGCACGAGGAGTGCTTGAAACACTTGAGTCACTTACGGGAACAACGGCTTGCAAGGGAGTCCAAATTGCAAGATTGAAAGAGTGGGCCATTGAAAATGCCTGTTGGGTTGATTCAATGGATGAGTTGGGAACTTTTGTGGACCGGGGTTCCGAGAATGAAGTTTATTTGTCAAAAGGGAATAGCCAGTTTATATATAAACTCAATGATTTTCGCTATTCGGATGATAATCTTTCTCCCTTTTTCTTTCGGTTGAAAGCCCAACAGAGGTTATTTCCGGATTGTAACTATGTGCTCATGGGGTTTTCTACGAATAGAGAAGGAAATGTGTGTGCGTTGTTAGCTCAAAAGTATGTTATTTTTGGGCGTGAAGCTACAGAAGATGAAATTCACAATGAATTTTTGAAACTCGGATTCCATGCGGAAATGGATGGAGAGTATTATACGAATGGAGAGTACGACATATTCGATGCCTCTCCCAATAATGTGCTTGTGGGGATAGATGGCGGTCTGTATTTTATCGATACGATTATTTATAAGTCTGATGAAATGAATCTATCCGTTTATAAAAGCCAATCTCCTAAGTATTCAAATAACGGATAAATATTAATGTGGCATATAAGCATGCTATTTCGTTCGGACAAGTAACCGGGTAGCCAAGATTATCAAGCGATAAATGGGACGTTTGACTATCTTTTTCCGTACAAAGCGTATTGTAAAGTAAAACCCTATGCATTACGTCACCTAACCCATAGGGTTACGGAGGCTAATACATAGGGTTTGTTGTCATAAAGCTATGCTTTGTTCGGCACGGCCTTTTTTATCTTATTCCCATTCGATTGTCGCATTGGGTTTCGGAGACATATCGTAGCAAACGCGGTTGACGTTTTTGACTTCCTTCAGGATACGGTCCGTAATCTTCATCAGGATAGGCCAATCGACAGGCTCGATAGTAGCCGTCATGGCATCTACCGTATTGACGGCACGGATGATGACAGGCCAGTCGAAAGAACGGGCATTGTCGCGCACGCCTACGGATTTGAAGTCGGGCACAACGGTGAAATATTGCCAAACCTTCTTGTCCAATCCGGCTTTCCGGAATTCTTCACGCAAGATGGCATCCGCTTCGCGAACCGCTTCCAACCGGTCGCGTGTGATAGCGCCTAAGCAACGCACTCCTAAGCCCGGGCCGGGGAACGGCTGGCGGAAGACCATTTCGTAAGGTAAACCCAATTCGAGGCCGCAAGCGCGAACTTCGTCCTTGAACAATTGGCGTAACGGTTCGACCAGTTCGAATTTCAAATCTTCGGGCAGACCGCCTACGTTATGGTGAGATTTTACCATCTTGGCTGTCTTTGTGCCGCTTTCCACGATATCGGGATAGATAGTACCTTGCGCCAAGAAGTCGATGCCGTCCAACTTGCGGGCCTCTTCTTCAAAGACACGGATGAACTCGCCACCGATGATCTTACGTTTTTCTTCCGGATCGGCGACACCTGCCAGTTTATCTAAGAAACGGTCGGTAACGTCTTTATAAATCAGGTTTGCGTTCAACTGGTTCTTGAAGACTTCAACGACATCTTCCGATTCGCCTTTACGCATCAGGCCGTGGTTGACGTGCACGCAAACCAGGTTGTCGCCGATGGCTTTCAGAAGCAATGCGGCAACGACCGAGCTATCGACCCCGCCGGAAAGCGCCAACAATACCTTGCGATCGCCTACCTGGCGTCTTACCAGTTCGATCTGGTCGTTGACGAAGTTCGTCATATTCCAGTTCGCTTCGGCTTTGCAAGTGTCGAACACGAATGACTTTACTGCATTTTTGATGGCTTCAACGTCGTTTGTGAACTCGTCTAATTTCACCTCGCAAAGAGCCTTGTCGTGGCCGGCGGCCATAACCGGGATTCCAACCGAATAGATTTCCGGGTTCACGTCGATGGCAACGCCGTCGATCACATTGTTAGGACCGCCGTTGATGATGATGCCTTTTACATTCGGAAGCGCTTTGAGTTCTTCAACCGTGATGTCGTGCGGATAGATTTCGCTATAGACACCCAATGCACGGATCGCCCTGGCCAGCACCGTGTTTTCGTGGCTACCCAGATCTAAAATAATGATCATATCCTGCTTCATTATATATCTCCTTTAAATTATATTAAGTTAGTCTTATGTTCCGTTCCTTTATGATTCTTATTCCCACTCGATCGTTGCAGGCGGTTTGGAGCTGATGTCGTAGACAACGCGGTTTACGCCTTTGACCTTGTTGATGATTTCGTTGGAAACTTTCGCCAGGAATTCGTAAGGGAGCTGTGCCCAATCGGCCGTCATGGCATCCGTCGAGGTTACGGCACGCAAGGCAACCGTGTTTTCGTAAGTACGTTCGTCACCCATGACACCTACGGATTGGATCGGGAGGAGGATCACTCCGGCTTGCCAGATTTTGTCATACAAGCCCCATTCGCGCATCAGCGACATATAGATATCGTCGGCATCTTGCAAGATCCGTACCTTCTCCGGTGTGATATCGCCCAAAATACGAATGCCTAAGCCGGGACCGGGGAACGGATGGCGTTTGATCAGGTGGGGTTGCATACCCAGTTCCATACCGACACGGCGTACCTCGTCTTTGAACAGGAGGCGCAACGGTTCGACCAGCTTCAGGTTCATTTTGGCAGGCAAGCCGCCTACATTATGATGGCTCTTGATAACGGTCCCGGTAATGGATAGCGATTCGATTACGTCCGGATAAATAGTGCCTTGGCCCAGCCATTTTATGTCTTTCAGCTTGTGGGCCTCTTCGTCGAACACATCGATAAACCCTTTGCCGATGATCTTACGTTTCTTTTCAGGTTCGCTGACACCTGCCAGTTCCTTATAGAATTTCTCTTTGGCGTCGACTCCGATTACGTTCAGTCCCAAGTGCTCGTAATCTTTCAACACGTTTTCGAATTCATTCTTACGGAGCAGGCCGTGATCGACGAAGATGCAAGTCAGGTTCTTGCCGATCGCCTTGTGTAGCAAGACGGCCGTGACCGAAGAGTCCACGCCGCCGGAAAGTGCCAGGATTACTTTGTCATCTCCCAACTGTTCTTTCAGTTCGGCAACGGTCGATTCGATAAAGGAGGCCGGAGTCCAGTCTTTGGCACATCCGCAGATATTCAGGAAGTTGTCTAATAATTTAGTACCATCGGTCGAATGGAACACTTCAGGATGGAATTGTACGCCCCAGGTCGGTTCGCCTTCCACGTGATAGGCGGCTGCTTTTACATCGTCCGTGCTGGCGATTACTTTGAAGTTCTCGGGGAGGACCGTGATGGTGTCTCCGTGAGACATCCAGATTTGTGAACCGACATTGATGCCTTTCAGCAATTCGTCTGTGCCCGCGACATACGAGAGGTTGGCACGTCCGTATTCGCGTGAGTTGGCCGGTTCGACATTTCCGCCGGATGTGTAGGCCAGGAATTGGGCTCCGTAACAGATTCCCAATACGGGATATTTACCGCGTATTTCACTCAAGTCGGCTTTGAACGCATTGGCGTCATATACGGAATAGGGACTTCCGGAAAGAATAACACCTTTTACGTCTGTAGCATCATGGGGGAATTTGTTGTAGGGGACAATCTCGCAATACATATTCAACTCACGGACTCTACGCCCGATTAATTGAGTTGTTTGCGAGCCGAAATCAAGAATAATAAGTTTCTCGTGCATGCAAATTATTATTTAATTGAGTGGCACAAAGGTAGGAATAATATTCGAAACTTGAACCATTTTTGAGGCATCAGGTTATAGTATTATTCAATCAGAGGTCACAAAAAATGAAACGGATTATCTTTTTATCAGCGTCATTGCTCTCATCTCCCTTTTTCCTACAGGCGGAAGACGGCTTGGCTAAGAAAATGCAAGCTTTGTCGTTGGAAGATTCGGAAATAAAGCGTGTCTTGTATTTCCTGGCGATTCTTCTGGTCCAGTCCGCCCTGATCGGTCTGACCTCGTTTGTGTACCGGAAGGCCAAGGAGAAGATTGCTTCCCTGAAAGAGACGCGGCTGAAGTCGATCTCCTTTCACGGCTACGATCTGCTGGATACCGACAAGCAGGTGAAGCTCTTGATTTTTCTGGCCAATATGATACGTTGGCTGTTGATCGTATTACAATTGTTATTTACGGTTCCGATCCTGTTCTCTATTTTCCCGGAAACAAAGAATTTCGCGTCCCGGCTCTTCTCTTATGTTTGGAAGCCGCTGGAATTCATCGGAAAAAGTATTGTCAATTATTTGCCCAATCTCTTTACCATCATCGTGATCGTGTTGGTGATCCGGTATGTCGTGCGTATCCTTAAATATATGACGGACCAGGTGTCTGAAGGGAAGCTGAAGATATCCGGTTTCTATCCCGACTGGGCGTCGCCAACCTACCATATCGTCCGTTTCCTGCTATACGCCTTTATGATCGCGATGATTTATCCCTATTTGCCGGGAGCCGATTCGGGGGTGTTCCAGGGAGTGTCGGTCTTTGTCGGCCTGATCGTTTCGTTGGGGTCGAGTACGGTGATCGGCAATATCATTGCCGGCTTTGTGATCACCTATATGCGCCCGTTCAAATTGGGAGACCGCATAAAGTTGAATGATACGGTCGGGAACGTGATAGAGAAAACAACGTTGGTCACCCGTATCCGTACGCCTAAGAACGAGCTGGTGACAATCCCTAACTCGTTTATCATGTCTTCCCATACCACCAATTATAGCGAGTCGGCGCGTGACTTGGGATTGATTATCCATGCAGAAGTGACGATCGGCTATGATACGCCCTGGCGGAAAGTCCACCAGTTGTTGACCGATGCGGCAAAAGCTACGCCGGGCGTGAGCAGCGAACCGGAACCCTTTGTCCTGGAAACTTCCCTGAGCGACTTTTATCCCGTTTACCAGATCAATGCTTATATCAAGGATGCCGATAAGCTCAACCAGTTGTATTCGGAACTTTTCCAGAATATCCAGGATCAATTTGCGGCTGCCGATGTCGAGATCTTATCTCCCCACTACACCGCTTTCCGTAACGGCAACGCTTCTACGGTCCCTAAAGAGGAGAAGCCGGTTGCCACGAAAGGATGATCTTCTTTTTTCTTAAAAAAAGTATAATAAACCGTCCGCCTTTTTTTAGCAACTTATTAAATACTACCTTTGCGTGTTCATTTTTAATCGTAACCGTATGGATGCTGAAAAGAAAGAGACAAAAGAAATAAATAAGATGTCATTGCTGATCATGGCAGTGGTTGTGTTATTGTTGATTATCGCCGGTGCTGCCTACTATATTTTCCATCAGAACCGGCAGATGGAAGACTTGGAACAGGCCTATGTCCTGGACAAGGAATCATTGGAAGATGAATTTAACGAATTGTCTCTCCAATATGAAGGATATAAATTTAATATAGGTAACGACTCGTTACTGAATCTATTGTCTACCGAGCAAGCCAAAGTACAACGCTTACAGGAAGAACTTCGTACCGTAAAGGCGACAAATACGAAAGAGATTGCCCGCCTGAAGAAGGAATTGCAGACATTGCGTAAGATCATGCGTAACTATGTAGTTCAGATCGACTCCCTGAACCGTGCCAACGAACAGTTGAAAGTGGAAAAGAACGAAGCGGTAAAGAAATACAAACAGGCTTCCTCCACCGCTACCACGCTTAAAAAGGAAAAAGAGAAACTGACGGAACGCGTCACCTTGGCAAGCCGGCTGGATGCGACGGGTATCAATGTGACTCCTGTCAATGGCCGCGGAAAGAAGGCGAAAGTGATCAAGAAGATGGAACAATTTGTCGTTGACTTCCGGATCGGCAAGAACATTACGGCCCCGGTCGGAGAGAAGACGATCTATGTGCGCATCATGAAGCCGGACGATGATATCCTGTTGAAGAGCCGTGCCGATGTCTTTACCTTCGAAGGCAAAGAAATCAATTACTCCATGAAGAAGATGGTCGAATATGACGGAGAGGAATTGCCAATTACGATGTACTGGAATATCGAAGAGTTCCTTTCTCCGGGCACCTACCGGGTCGATATATTTGCGGATGGCAATTTGATCGGCCGTAAAAGCTTCACACTCGAAAAATAGCGATGGAAACGGATGTCCATTTCGCGCGACTACTTGCCGACCTTCCGGATGCCCTCGCCCGCGATGAAGCTTTTCTCGGCGAACTGGAGAACCATGCGAAGGTGATCTCCGTGAAGAAAGGAGATTACCTGTTGCGTACGGGCGAGTTGTGCCAGGACGCCTATTTCATCAACAAAGGCCTTTTCATCAATCTGTATGTAAACGAGAACGGCAACGAATGTGTCACCGGCTTTGCGGCCGACAACATGTTTCCGTTCCTATCCGCCATCGGCTATTTCACCAAGCAGCCTTCCGAGTTCGAGATCAAGGCGCTTGAAGCCGGCGAGTTGCTTTGTTTCTCCCGCGACCATATCGAGAGCCTTTCGTTCCGTTACCCCTTGTTTGCTTCCTATTATCAGAATATCATGTTGATGATCATCTATAAATTGGATGTATTGTTGGCCGTCCGCCTCTCCTCCACGGCGGAAGAGTTCATCCAGTTTCTCTACACGAACTACGCCTGGATGATCAACCGGGTTCCCGATAAGTATATCGCCCATTATATGGGGATCAGCAATGCCTGGTACTGCAAGCTGAAGCGGAAAGTCCTTTCATTCACCTGAACCGATAGGCGGGGAAAAAAAGTTTCATAGGCATGGAACTATGTTTTCATAGGCATGGAACTATGTTTTCACCGGCGGGAAACTATATTTTCATCGGCGGGAAACAAAGGTTTCATCAGGAGGAAACGAATTATTGAATTAGTTCAATTTTATATTTAAAGCGAACCCGTACTTTTGCACCGTTAGAGAAGAATCCGAATAAAACAAGATAGAGATGAAAAGATTCGTCGTATTAGTCGCGTTACTGGTTTCGTCGGGCTATGCAAGTGCCGGGCGTACGTTGACATTGGAGGAATGCCGACAGATGGCTATCCGGAACAACAAAGAGCTGAAGATTTCGGGAGAAAAGATTAAAATGGCCGGTTATGAGAAAAACGCCGCTTTCACCAAATACTTTCCCGGGCTCTCGGCGACCGGTGCGTATATGTGGAACCAGAAAGATATCAACCTGTTGGATATGGGGGCACTCGGCTCTTCTATCGGAGGGGCTCTCGGACCGATCGCCCAATTGCCGGTGTTCGGGAAGTTGGCGGAAGGGGTGGACGACTTGCAACACCTCGACATCCAGAATATCTGGGTCGGAAGCGTTTCACTCGTGCAACCTGTGTTTATGGGGGGCAAGATTATCAATTACAACCAGATCGCCAAGTACGCCAAGCAATTGGCCGAGTCGATGAATGACCGGCAATTGCAGGATGTCATCTATAAAACCGATGAAACCTATTGGCAGGTGATTTCTTTAGTAAATAAAAAGAAGCTGGCCGACGCCTATGTCGATTTGCTCCGCAAGACCGATCACGACATGACGGCGATGATCGGCGAGGGAGTGGCGACCGAAGCCGACGGGCTCTCCGTTAAAGTCAAACTGAACGAAGCCGAGATGGCGCAGACGAAGGTCGATAACGGGCTGGCCCTTTCCCGTATGCTATTGGCACAGATATGCGGGTTGCCATTGGAAGAGCCGCTTGCTTTGGCCGATGAGGATATGGAAGATTTCCCGACGGAGCCCTCCGTTACGGCTGCCGATGTGAATGAGGCCTTCATGAACCGTAGCGAGTTGAGGAGCCTCGACTTGGCGACCAAGATTTATAAACGCAAGGAACGGATCGTCTTGGCGGATATGTTGCCGAATGTGGCATTTATGGCGAACTACTTGGTCACGAATCCTAATTCCATGAACGGCTTTAAGAACGAATTTGCCGGGATGTTCAATTTCGGGGTGATGGTGAAAGTGCCGCTTTCCGGCTGGTGGGAGGGAAGCTATAAACGCAATTCGGCCCGTGCCGAGACACGCATCAAATCGTTGGAGTGGCAGGATGCCCGCGAGAAGGTGGAATTGCAGGTCAACCAATCCGTCTACAAGGTCAATGAGGCGAACAAGAAGCTGGCCGCCTCCGCCCGCAATATGGAGAATGCGGAAGAGAACCTTCGCCATGCCAACCTCGGATTCGAGGAAGGCGTGATCCCGGCCCTAAACCTGATGCAGGCCCAGACAGCCTGGGTGTCGGCGCGTTCCAGCCTGATAGATGCGCAGATAGAGGTGAGGCTGACGGAGGTCTACTTGACAAAAGCGATGGGGAAATTAAAAATTGAGAATTAAAAATTAAAAAATAATACATACTCTTATGAACGAGGATAAGAAGTTTTCGATCAACAACATGCTGCTGGCATTTATTACATTCTTAGGTGTGGTCGGATTAGTCGCATTAACCGGTTTCTTTTTGCTGACACCGCCGGACGATATCATCATGGGACAGGCGGAAGCTACGCAAGTCCGGATTTCCGGTAAAGTGCCCGGACGGATCGAAGCCTATCGTTTCGGTGAAGGCGACAAGGTGAAGGCGGGTGACACGCTTGTCTTCCTGGATACGCCCGAAGTCCTTGCCAAGCTCCAGCAGGCGGAGGCCGTGCGCCGTGCCGCCGAAGCCCAGCAAGCAAAGGCTGTCAAGGGAGCCCGCGCTCAGGAGATCGCCGGCGCATACGAGATGTGGCAAAAGGCGAAGGCCGGATTGGATATTGCCCGTAAATCATATACGCGCGTGCAAAACTTGTTCGACAAAGGGGTCATGTCGGCCCAGAAACGTGATGAGGCGGAAGCCAATTACAAGGCGATGATCGCTACCGAGAAAGCCGCCAAGTCCCAGTATGACATGGCCGTGGACGGAGCCCGTGCGGAAGATAAGGCCGCCGCCTCCGCTCTTGTGCAACAGGCCGGGGGAGCGGTTGCCGAAGTGGAATCCTACCTGAAGGAAGCGGCTCTCGTCTCACCGATCGACGGCGAAGTGTCCGAACGTTTCCCGGAAGTGGGCGAACTGGTCGGTACGGGCGCACCGATCATGAATATCATTGACCTCAACGATATGTGGGTGACCTTCAGCATCCGCGAAGACCTTCTGAAAGACATTAAGGTCGGCTCCGAGATAGACGCTTTTATTCCGGCGTTGGACAACCGGCCGGTCAGGTTGAAAGTCTATTATATGAAGGATATGGGGACATACGCCGCTTGGAAAGCGACGAAAACGAACGGGCAGTTCGACTCCAAGACATTCGAGGTGCGTGCCCGGCCGGTGGAAAAAGTGGCTGACTTACGTCCTGGAATGTCGGTCATTAAGAAATTAAAAATTGAGAATTAAAGATTGAAAAATAAATCAATGAGTCAATTATCAATTGCCAATTGTCTATTGTCAATCGCAAAGCGTGAGGTATCCAGGATTAGCAAGAACCCGGTCTACTTCTTTTGCATGTTGGTGGCTCCGGCTATCTGTGTGGTCTTTTTCCTTTCGTTGATGCGGGAGGGCTTGCCGACCGATATGCCTGTTGCGGTTGTCGATCTGGACGGCTCTTCCAACTCTCGCAACTTGGTCCGCCAGTTGGATGCTTTCGAACAGACGAAGGTGGTGCTGACGACCGTCTCGTTCGAGGAAGCCCGCCGGGCGATGCAGGAAGGGAAAGTCTACGGCATTTTCTATATCCCGAAGGATTTCGGCGTGGATGCGACGGCAGGCCGGCAGCCTAAGTTGTCGTTCTATACGAACGGGACTTATCTTATTGCCGCATCCCTGCTCTTCCGGGATATGAAAACCATGTCGGTCTTGGCTGGTGCTTCGGTCGGTCTTCAAACGGGGTTGGCGCATGGCTATACCGAAGCCCAGACGCGCGCGCAACTCCAGCCGATCGTGATCGACACGCACGCGATCGGGAATCCGTGGCTTAACTATTCGGTCTATCTGAACAACACGCTTTTGCCTGGTGTCTTGCAATTGATGATTTTCCTGGTGACGGTGTTGAGCATCGGTTCCGAGATCAAATACTCGACGGCCCGCGAATGGTTGGAGATGGGAGGGAACTCGCTTACGGTGAGCCTCATAGGAAAGCTATTGCCTCATACGCTGGTTTTTACGATCGTGGCATTCTTGTATGCGGCGGCCTTGTACGGGTTCAATTCGTTTCCGTTGAATAGCGGCTGGCTACCGATGTTGTCGGCCTTGTTCTTGTTGGTGATCGCTTCACAGGCGGTCGGGATTTTCATGATCGGTGTGTTGCCGACTTTCCGCTTGGGACTGAGCTTCGCTTGCCTGTTCGGGATGATCGCCTTTTCCATCGTCGGGTTCTCTTTCCCGGTGTTGGGGATGGATCCTACGTTGCAGGCGCTCTCCGACCTGTTCCCGCTCCGGCACTATTTCCTGATCTATGTCGACCAGGCTTTGAACGGAAGGCCTTTCATCTATAGTTGGACCGAATATGCCTGGCTCACGGGCTTTCTCGTTTTGCCTTTCCTGATCGGAAGGAACCTGAAGAAGGCGTTGTTGTACTTTAAATATATTCCGTAAAACCGAAAAGCAATGAAAAGAGAACATCGTTTACGATATATGATCAAGGAAGGGATCCTGGATATCTTTTACATCTGGAAGGACGAGCTGAAAAACGTCTTCAAGGACGAAGGCGTGCTGATCTTCTTTTTCCTGGTGCCTTTTGCTTATCCGTTGCTCTATTCTTTTATTTATAATAACGAAGTGGTGCACGAGGCGAAGATGGTGGTCGTGGATCAGTCCGATACTTATCTGAGCCGCGAGTTTACTCGTCGTGTGAATGCTACGCCCGATGTCAAGGTGGTCGCCGTCCGGACGGATATGGAGGAGGCCCGGCGGATGCTGGACCGGAAGGAAGCCTATGGGATCCTCTATTTCCCGGCCGAGTTCAGCAAGGATTTGCATGCGGGGAGGCAGACGACCGTCCCTTTGTATTGTGATATGAGCAGCCTTTTGTTTTATAAGGCGTTCTTGTTGGCGGCAACGGAAGTGTCGTTCGATCTGGGGAAAGAAATACGGATGCATAACGCTCCGGGTGCGTCGGCGAAGCAGGAGGAGATAACGGTCGACCCGATCCCCTATGAGTCCGTGACCCTCTTCAATACGCAAAACGGCTTTGCCAGCTTCCTGGTTCCGGCCATCCTGATTTTGGTCATCCAACAAACGTTGGTTTTAGGGATCGGCATGTTGGGAGGGACGGCACGCGAGAAGAACCGTTCCCATGGCCTTGTCCCGGCAGACCGGCATTTTAACGGGACTTTGCGTATCGTGTTGGGCAAGTCTCTGACATATATCCTGATTTATGTGCCGGTCTGCATCTGGGTGTTGGCCGTCGTGCCGAAGCTCTTCTCCCTGCCTCAGGTGGGCGATCCGGTCACGATCTTGTTGTTCATCCTGCCATACCTGTTTGCCTCGATCTTCTTTGCCATGACGTTGTCCGGTTTCATGACGACCCGCGAGGCGCCCATGCTGGTGTTTGTCTTTACGTCCGTGATCCTGATCTTCATTTCCGGAGTTTCCTGGCCGAAAGAAGCGATCCCTCCTTTCTGGCAGGTCGTAGGGTATCTGTTCCCCTCGACGCCGGGCATCCAGGGATTCATCCGCATCAATACTTGCGGAGCGACATTGAACGAGGTATCGCATGAATATCATGTGTTATGGATTCAGGCGGGCGTCTATTTCCTACTGGCCTGCGTGATCTACCGTTTCCAAATAAGAAAAAATTCATGACTCCGTTTTGATGATTTTAACGTTATTATGTTAGAATCCACCGAATATAGTTTTACTTTTGTAGAAATTCTCAAAGCAAACTTAATTTTTTAGTACTATGCAGAACAGACGTGAGTTTTTAAAGCGGGCTTCGTTAATGCTCGCAGGGGGTATGGTGATGCCTCAGTTGTTATCTTCTTGTGCCGGTAAAGCGTCAGCTTCCGAGTCCTCCAAGTATATCGGGCTTCAGCTATATTCCTTAAGAGACCTTGTAAAAGAAGAAGGGATCCAGAAGGTGTTGGAAACGGCTTCCAAGATGGGCTATAAGAATCTTGAAACAGCCAGCTATGACAATGGCAAGATCTACGGTTTGGCTCCGGCCGAGTTCAAGAAGATGGTGAACGACCTGGGTATGAAATGCACGAGCGCCCACTTGGGTCAAGCATTCACGAAGGAAAAAGAAGCCGAAGTGATGAGTTGGTGGGATCAGGCTATCGATGCCCACAATGAATTAGGTGTCAAATACATGGTTCAACCGTGGATGCCGGTTACCGACCAGACGACTTTGGACGACTTGAAGATGTATTGCGACTATTTCAATACCGTCGGCTATAAGACGGCGGCTGCCAGCATCGCATTCGGTTATCATAATCATGCTTTTGAATTCCGCAAAATCGAGGACCAGTTGATCTACGACTTCTTGTTGGATAATGTAAGCCCGAACCATGTGTTCTTCGAAATGGACGTATATTGGGTACAGGAAGGCGGTGGTGATCCGGTTGCTTACCTGAAGAACCGTCCGAGCCAATTCAAGGCGGTCCATATCAAAGACGAAAAGGAAATCGGAGCCAGTGGCAAGATGGACTTCAAGCCAATCTTCGACCAGATGTATGCTAACAATATCAAAGACTGGTATGTCGAAGTCGAACAGTACACCCAGAACGATCCGGTTGCCAGCGTCCAGCAGAGCTATGATTTCCTGAACAAGGCGGATTATGTGAAGTAAGAAGTTCTTATAAGTTTTTTAGGGAGGTGTCACAACCTCCCTAAATTTATTAAGAGTTCTTGATCGCATTTATAAGATTATCCCAATCCTCCGCTAAAGCCGTCATGCTCGGATAAAGCAGGTCGGCACCGGCGTCGAGCAAAACCCGGTTATCCAATGGTCCGGTATTGACCGCTATCGTGAAAATCCCGGCTGCTACTCCTGCCTGTACGCCCATCGGGGCGTTCTCTATGACGAAGGCTTCATGGGCTTTGACGCCCGCTTTTTCCAATCCCATCAGATAGGGTTCGGGATGGGGTTTACCAAACTTCACGTCGAAGGCCGTCACCATCTTTTCCCGTTTGAAATAGCCAGGGTAGGTATGTTCCAGCTTGTCCAGCAGGCTGTGTTGTCCGCTCCCGGTTACGACAAGTGTTTGCAAGCCGGAGGCTCTTGCCGCTTTCAATACCTCGGCTGCTCCTTGCATCTCTTTTCCGTCGTTATATTGATTGAACAAGACCGCTTTTTCTTCGTAGATGGACTTCTTTTCATCTTCGGTCGCATCCCGCCCGAAAGTCTTTTGGTACAACTCGTTGATCGTGCTTTCACCCGTCCGGCCTTCATACAGGTAGAATAGTTCCGGAGTGGAGATCAACTGATGGTGTGTGGCCGTTTCGTACCAGGCCCGGGCGTGGAAACGCATGGAATCATATAGGACGCCATCCATATCGAAAAGTACGGCCTTGGGAAAAAGGAAAGTTTGTTGCTGCTTTTGCAGATATCGGGTGATTGCTTCTTGGATCATTTCTTTTTTACGCTTACTAATAGATAGTTTTCAGGCACGATTCTTTTGAAAGGACCGTGCCTGAAAAAATTATTTTATGTTGTGTGATTGCTGATTACAACCGTGCGCGGATCGCTTCGCTTTCCTTTTCGTAACCCGGTTTGTTCAGCAGGGCGAACATGTTCTTTTTATAGGCTTCTACACCCGGCTGGTCGAACGGGTTTACACCTAACATGTAACCGCTGATACCGCAGGCTCTTTCGAAGAAGTAGAACAACTGGCCGATGTAGTAAGGGCTTACTTCCGGCATGGTGATTTTCAGATTGGGGACGCCACCGTCTACGTGGGCCAACTGAGTACCCAGTTCTGCCATCTTGTTCACTTCGTCCACACGTTTGCCTGCGAGGAAGTTCAGACCGTCCAAGTTCGCCTCGTCCGTCGGGACAAGCATCTTGTGAGTCGGTTCTTCAACAGAAATGACGGTTTCGAATATCGTACGTTCTCCATCCTGGATCCACTGGCCCATAGAGTGCAGGTCGGTTGTCAGGTCGACGGAAGCCGGGAAAATGCCCTTACCGTCCTTGCCTTCGCTTTCACCGTACAGTTGTTTCCACCATTCAGCGATGTAGTGGAGTTTCGGGTGGAAGTTAGCGAGGATTTCGACCTTCTTGCCGCTCTTATATAATTCGTTGCGTGTAGCGGCATAGATTTCTGCCATGTTTTCGGCAAAAGGAACGCTTACGTCTGTTGCTTTTTCCATCGAAACGGCTCCAGCAACCAGATCGCGGATGCTGATACCGGCAACGGCGATAGGCAACAAACCGACCGGAGTCAGTACGGAGAACCGACCGCCGACGTTGTCGGGGATAATGAATGTCTTGTAGCCTTCCTGGTCAGCCAGTGTGCGCAGGGCGCCTCTTTTGGCATCCGTGATGGCGACGATGCGGTGTTTGGCTTCTTCTTTGCCGACGGCGTCTTCCAATTGCTTTTTCAGCATGCGGAAAGCCAGAGCCGGTTCGGTAGTCGTACCGGATTTGGATATATTGATCAGACCGAACTGTTTGCCTTTCAGGATTTCGCAAAGTTCATACAGGTAATCTTCACCGATATTGTGTCCGGCATATACCAGAACCGGGTTCTTACGGTCCGTATGTAACCAGTCGAAGCTGTTGTTCAAGGCTTCTACCACTGCTTTTGTTCCCAGATAGCTACCGCCGATACCGATGGCGACAACCACTTCACATTTGGAACGAAGTACGTTTGCCGTATTTTCGATGTCTGTCAATTCGGCATCTGTAATAGAAGAGGGGAGGTGCAACCAACCTAAAAAGTCGTTACCTGCTCCATTTCCATTTTGTAAAGTGGCATTACATTCGTTAGCCTTTGAAGCCTGAGCGTACACTTGTTCTTTCGTTACGGTACCCAGTGCTTTGTCAATGTTAAGACTGATGTTCTTCATATTTACATTATTATTTAAATGTTTCAGTCAACTGCCGTATCGCGGTAGTCGGCGATTTCTTTTCGTATAGAATACTATATAAAGTATCCAGGATCGGCATGTTTACTTTATATTTTTCGTTTATCTCACGGATACACTTTGTCCCGTAATATCCCTCGGCAATCATTTCCATTTCAAGCTGGGCTATTTTGACGGAATAACCTTTCCCGATCATGGTTCCGAACGTACGGTTACGGCTGAAGCGGGAATAGGCGGTTACCAGGAGGTCTCCGAGATAAACCGAATCTGTCACGTCCCGTTCCAATCCGTGTACGGCGTCGAGGAAGTTACGCATCTCTTCGATGGCGTTACAGATGAAAACAGCTAAAAAGTTGTCTCCGTATTTCATACCGTGGCAAATACCTGCGACGATGGCATATACGTTTTTCAATACGGAAGCATATTCAATACCTGTAACATCCTTGCAACAGGAGTTGTTCAGATACTGGTTCTTGAATACGGAAGAGAAGGCTCTTGCGTTCTCGATGTTCGGACAGGCCAATGTGATGTAGGACAACCGTTCGAGCGCGATCTCTTCGGCATGGCACGGGCCACCGATAACGGCGATATTGTCGATCGGGACATTGTAGTATTCGGCAAAGTAGTCGGCTACGAGCATGTTCTCGTCCGGCACGATCCCCTTGATGGCCGAAATGATGAATTTGTCTTGCATGGAGGTCGTCACCTTCATTAAATGCTGCTTTAGGAAAGGAGACGGGGTGGCGAAAATCAAGGTGTCGGAATCGTTGATTACTTCGTTGATATCCGTGTAGAATTTGATTTTGTCAGTATCGAATTTGACGGCGGACAGGTAGCTGGGGTTATGTCCCAACGACAAAAACTCTTCCACTTGGTCGGGCCGACGCATATACCAGTTAATACTATCTTGTGTAGAAAGTACAATCTTGGCCAAGGCGGTAGCCCAGCTACCACCTCCCATTATTGCAATTTTTCCGGGCAATTTCATAGTATTATTCTATTTATTTGGTTGCGTTGGCAATCCATGCCTCCACTTCTTCGGCAGAGGGGTTTTGCAATTCCAGTTTGTATTTCTTATTCATTTCGCATAGCTCCTGTCTCAACTTGTTGGGATTGACATCGGCCAGCGTGTCGATTGTAATATATCCGGCTTTTTGCAAAGCGGGAACCCATGCTTCATCGATGCCCAATGCCGCGTATTTATCAGCCCCATCTTTCTTAACGGTCTTTTCCGGGCGCATCTGCGGGAAGAGCAACACTTCCTGGATGGTCGTCTGACCTGTCATCAACATCACCAGGCGGTCGATGCCGATACCGATACCGGACGTCGGAGGCATACCGAATTGCAAGGCGCGTAAGAAGTCTTGGTCGATGAACATCGCTTCGTCGTCCCCCTTTTCGCTCAGGCGCAATTGCTCTTTGAAGCGTTCTTCCTGGTCGATCGGATCGTTTAGCTCGCTATAGGCATTTGCCAATTCTTTTCCGTTGACCATCAGTTCGAAACGTTCTGTCAATCCCGGTTTGCTTCGGTGCATCTTGGTCAGCGGGCTCATCTCGACCGGATAGTCGATGATGAAAGTCGGCTGGATAAACGTGCCTTCGCAAAATTCGCCGAAGATTTCGTCGATCAGTTTGCCTTTGCCCATTGTCTCGTCGATTTCGAGGTTCAATTCCTTGCAAATCGCGCGTATCTCGTCTTCGCTTTTGCCGTTCAGGTCGTAACCGGTCTTTTCCTTGATGGCATCCAGGATCGGCAGACGGCGGTAAGGGGCTTTGAAGTTGATGGTTTTGCCTTCGACTACGCTTTCGCTCGTGCCGTTGACCGCGATGCAGATACGCTCCAACAATTGCTCGGTGAAGCTCATCATCCAGTTGTAGTCCTTATATTGGACGTAAAGCTCCATGCAGGTGAATTCCGGATTGTGCGTACGGTCCATGCCTTCGTTGCGGAAGTTCTTGCCGATTTCGTAAACACCTTCGAAACCTCCGACGATCAATCGTTTCAGATAGAGCTCGGTTGCGATGCGCAGATAGAGGCCGATATCGAGTGAGTTATGGTGCGTGATGAACGGACGTGCGCTTGCCCCTCCGGGAATGGATTGCAGGATCGGAGTTTCTACTTCCGTATATCCGGCTTCGTCCAAAGCGGCACGCATGGTTTTGATGACCGCCGCACGCTTCATGAAAATATCTTTTACTCCGTCATTGACCACCAGGTCGACATAGCGTTGGCGGTAACGCAATTCCGGGTCGTTGAATCCATCGTATGCCACACCGTCTTTGTATTTGACAACCGGTAGCGGCTTGAGTGATTTGGATAATACCGTTATTTCTTGTGCATGGACGGAAATTTCACCCATTTGCGTACGGAATACGAAACCTTTGATTCCGACAAAGTCGCCGATATCCAGCAATTTCTTGAAAACGATGTTATACAGATCTTTGTTTTCTTCCGGGCAAATATCATCACGAGAGATGTAAACCTGTATTCTTCCTTCCGAATCCTGCAATTCCATGAAGGAGGCCTTTCCCATGATACGGCGGCTCATGATACGGCCGGCAATACTTACGGGACGAGGCTCTGCATCGTCTTTAAAATTCTCTTTTATCTCTTTGGAAAATGCGTTCGTTACATACTCAGCTGCGGGATAAGGCTCTATCCCCATCTGGCGCAACTGCTCCATGCTGTTACGTCTTATGATTTCCTGTTCACTCAGTTCTAATAGATTCATTACGCTATTATTTTGTATAATACGGCGCAAAAGTACAAAACTTTTCTTACTTATTGCCTAAAAACGTATGTGACTTTACGCTTTATGTTCTTAAAGGGTATTGTTTTGTAATGGGAAAGGCAGGTTACGTATGGCTTCGGGCAGGAAGAAACGGACATCTTTTCCGGCCTCGAATGCTTCGCGTATAAAGGTTGAGGATATTTCGATCAAAGGGGCGTCTGCCATTTTTATATGGGGATATTGAGGAGGGATTTCAACATCAAACCCTTTGCGCGGATAAATGAAGATCGGGTATTTGGAAATGATGGCTTCGTACTCTACCCACCGGGTGATATATTTCCAGTTATCCGCCCCCATGATGAAGTAAAATTCACGGTCCGGATAGCGTTCTTCCAATGCCCGGAGCGTGTTGATGGTATAGGTCGGTTGAGGCAGGGAAAACTCAAAATCGCTGGCATGGAATTTGGGATAGCCGGCAATGGATTTCTTCACCAGCTCATAGCGGAGCCGGTCATCCATGAGTGCCTCCTTTTCTTTTAGCGGATTGTGGGGGGTGATCAGGAACCATAATTCATCCAGCTCCGTGAATTCACACAGCCAGTTGGCTAATGCCAGGTGGCCGATGTGAACCGGGTTGAAGGAACCGGAATAGATGCCGGTTTTCCGTTTTCCTTCCGTCTGCCGTGTTAGTTTCGTTTCCACTTGATGATGTTGAAGACTTGTGCGCCAAATACCAACCCCGTACCGATTGCGATAATGTATTCTTTATTATACAGACCGACGACGCAGGTGGCAAGAGCGGCGATTGCTATTATAATGAACGTGCATAACCACTTTTTGGATAATCTCTTGTTATTCATGATTTTTCAAGAAACTCTTTTATCACATTTAAGGCTTCTTCTTGTGCTGCTTCCAACTTGTCGTTTACTACGATTACATCAAACTTGCCGGCAAAACCCAATTCGAACTCAGCTTTTGCTATGCGGCTTTCGATTACTTCCGGGGCATCTGTTCCGCGTCCTTCCAGACGTTCGCGCAGGTCTTCGATAGAGGGAGGTTGGATAAAGACCGACAGGGCACGGTCGCCATAAAACTTTTTGATGTTGCAACCGCCAACGACATCGACATCGAATATCACGTTATCGCCGTTATTCAGCCTTCTTTCTACTTCGCTTTTCAGCGTGCCGTAATATTTGTCGGTATATACTTCTTCGTATTCTAAAAAATCACCTGCTGCTATACGGGTACGGAATTCATCCGGCGTAAGGAAATAATATTCCACACCGTTTTTTTCCGTCCCGCGCGGGGCCCGGCTGGTTGCCGAGATAGAGAAATGCAGGTTCAGGTTCTGCTTCAGCAGGAAATTGATGATAGTGGATTTGCCCGAACCTGACGGTGCGGAGAATATGATCAGTTTGCCAGCCATAGATCTGTCTTATAATACGTTTAATACTTGTTCCTTGATCTGTTCCAGTTCGTCTTTCATCTGCACGACGATCTTTTGCATTTCGGCATGGTTGCTTTTCGAGCCGAGCGTGTTGATCTCACGTCCCATTTCCTGGGCGATGAAACCGAGCTTTTTGCCTTGTCCGTGTCCGCTTTCCATCGTGCTGATGAAATATTTCAGATGATTGTCCAAGCGGTTCTTTTCTTCGTTCACGTCCAGCTTTTCGATGTAATAGATCATTTCCTGCTCGAAACGGTTCTTGTCGTAATCCTGTCCGGCAATCTTTTCGAGGTTGTCCATGATACGGGTTTTGATCTTTTCGATCCGTTCCTTCTCGTATAGTTCGACTTCCGAAAGCAGGCGGGCTATATTGTCGATTTTCTGTTCGAATAGCTTTTGCAACATCGCTCCTTCCTGAATACGGAAATCGCAGAGGTGCTTGATGGCCTCTTTGATCGCTTTCTCAACCACGTCCCATTCTTCTTCGTTTACTTCCTGGGCTTCTGTCTTGATCACGTCCGGCATGCGGAGCAATGTCTGAAACCAGTCGGAGGGGACCGATATATTCAGTTTGTCGGCGATATCTTTGATCTGGGTATAGTAATTTTCCACCGCAGCCTGGTTGATCTGTGTAGGCATGTCTTTGCCAATATACTCGATGAATATATTAAATTCGACTTTTCCACGTTCAAGCGACTGGAGTAACAAACTTCGTATTTGCATTTCTTTTTCTTTGTAGATGGAAGGAATGCGGGTAGACAAATCCAGTTGCTTGCTGTTCAGAGCCTTTATTTCTACGGTTACTTTTTTAGAAGGGAGTTCGGATGTAACCTTACCGAATCCTGTCATTGATTGTATCATTGTTCTAAAAATTAGATTGCAAAGATAGTTAATCAATTGACAATAGGCAATTGGCAATTGACAATTATTGGAAAAAGTCGGGCTTCCCGTATTTCAGACGGATCTTAACCCATAGCTTTATGCCTCCTAACCCATAGCTTTACACCTTCTAAAGCTATGGGTTAGGAGGCATATTCCGCCATTAGGGGTTTGTCGGTCTTAATAAAATCGATTTTGATCATGCGATTACAGTTATGTTTTATACTTTTGCATCCGTAATCAAGATTGGCAATTAATTATGTCCTGTATATTAAGTATCGAAACATCGACTTCCGTTTGTTCTGTAGCGTTGTCTATGGACGGTGAAGTTCTTTTTGAGAAGGCCTCCTTCGACGGTCCTTCGCATGCAGCCTTGTTAGGCGTATTTGTCGAAGAAGCCCTTTCCGTATTGAAAGAGAAGGGGGGAAAGCTGGATGCCGTTGCGGTCAGCAGCGGTCCCGGTTCCTATACCGGCTTGCGTATCGGAGTGTCAGTCGCTAAAGGTCTCTGCTTCGGTTTCGGTATTCCTCTGATCGGTATTCATACATTAGATATAATGGCCGCTACTGTTATCAGGCAAGATAAGGCAGCTACCGGTTGTCTGTATTGCGCCATGCTGGATGCCCGCCGGATGGAAGTCTATGCCGCAATTTATGACTCTTCTTTGAAACTTGTCCGTGAGACAACGGCCGATATAGTGGAAGCCGATACCTATTCTCCTTATCTGGAAAAAGGCAAAATCTGTTTCTTCGGTAACGGTGCTGCCAAATGCAAGTCCGTCATCACTTCCCCGAATGCCATTTTTATAGAGGACATCCATCCGCTTGCCGTCAACATGGTCCCGCTTGCCGAGCAAGCCTTTGCCGCCGGTCGATTCGAAGATACGGCCTATTTCGAACCGTTCTACCTGAAAGAGTTTCAGGCGACGATAGCGAAGAATAAGGTGTTGGGAAACCAAAAGTAGGAAACGGTTGAACCAAAAAAGGGTTCGTCTTGTTTTATCTTCAAATCAATATTGAAGAATAGACATGAGACGAAAGAATACGAATGTACTGCTGATCTTCGGAGTGGTGATCGCGATTATCCTGTTGATGATCTGGTTGTTTTTGGGAACAACATTGGAACAGGAGGCAAATCCTGAGACAGATCCGATGACCATCGAGCAGAATATCTGATAAAACCGGATATAAAAAATCCTCCGTATCAAGGCGATGCGGAGGATTTTTGTGTAGAATAAGTCGATTATCCTAAGAATCCCAACAAGATACCGGCTGCTACGGCAGAACCGATTACACCTGCTACGTTCGGACCCATGGCGTGCATCAACAGGTAGTTGGTCGGATCATATTCCAGACCTACATTCTGAGAGATACGGGCAGAGTCGGGTACGGCAGATACACCGGAGTTACCGATAAGCGGATTGATCTTATTGCCTTCTTTCAGGAACAGGTTGAAGAACTTGACGAACAGGATACCTGCGCAAGTTGCAATCACGAATGACAAAGCACCCAAACCGAAGATCTTGATGGAGTTCAGTGTCAGGAACTGAGTTGCCTGAGTGGAAGCTCCTACGGTGATACCTAACAGGATCGTGATCGTATCGATCAGCGGACCACGGGCTGTTTCTGCCAAACGGCGTGTCACGCCACTTTCTTTCAACAGGTTTCCGAAGAACAGCATACCCAACAGAGGCAGACCGGAAGGAACCAGGAAGCAAGTCAGCAACAAACCTACGATCGGGAATACGATCTTTTCCGTAGAAGAAACAGCTCTCGGCGGTTTCATACGGATCAGACGTTCTTTCTGAGTAGTCAGCAAACGCATGAACGGCGGTTGGATAATAGGAACCAACGCCATATAAGAGTAGGCCGATACCGCAATAGCACCCATCAGGTTCGGGGCCAGTTTGGAAGAAAGGAAGATCGCCGTCGGGCCGTCGGCACCACCGATAATACCGATAGCACCGGCCTGGTTCGGTTCGAATCCCATCTGGAGGGCAATGATATATGCACCGAAGATACCGAATTGGGCAGCCGCACCGATCAACATCAATTTAGGGTTGGAGATCAAGGCGGAGAAGTCGGTCATAGCTCCGATACCGAGGAAGATCAACGGCGGATACCATCCGGAGGTTACACCCTGGTAGAGGATGTTCAGTACGGAACCTTGTTCGTAAATACCTACCTGCAATCCTGCATCCTTGAACGGAATGTTACCGATCAGGATACCGAAACCGATAGGGATAAGGAGCATAGGCTCGAATTCATATTTAATGGCCAGGAAGATAAACAACAGACCGATGAGGATCATGATGATATGACCCGGTGTCGCGTTGTAGACTCCTGTATACGTGAGGAACAACTCCAGGTTTTCTCCCAGGAACTGGAGAAAACTTTCGTGAGCCGCACCTGCAGCCTGTAATAATACTGATCCTAACATAATATTATCCTATTACGACGAGGTCAGCACCTTCCAGTACGGAATCCCCTTTGTTTACTTTTATTTCAATGATCTTGCCGTCACGGTCGGCGTTGATGTTATTTTCCATCTTCATGGCTTCGAGGACAAGCAGATTCTGGCCTCTCTTGACTGCATCGCCGACTTTGCAGTTAACCTGCAGGATTACGCCGGGCAGCGGAGATTTGACAGCGCCTTTGGTCGTTGAGGCAACCGGACGTGAAATAACCGGTTCGCCGCTTGCCGTTGTCGGAGCCTGAGCCGGGCGTTTCAATGTAACCATCTGTTTTTTTGCCGGTTTCTCCATCTTAACATGGTAGGGAGTGCCGTTTACTTCTAATTCAGCAATATCATCTACTACCGAGTTGATATGTACTTTATATACGTTACCGTTAATAGTATATTTAAAACTTTTCATTCTTGTTTGTTTTTAGAGATAATTACTTTTTGGGAACTTCACGTAAACCGTAAATCTTGGAACTCCACGGAGAATAAGATCTTTGAACCTTGCGGATCGTAAGAACCGTATGTTCGATGTCGTGGTTATCGTCGCTCATTTCATACAGGGCAGCGCCGATGGCAGCAAAGATTTCTCCGGATTCCTGACCTGCATTGTCTGCAACGACAGCAGCTCCGGCAGCTTTCCGTGCATTGCGTTTGCTGGCAGCGATTGAGAATTTACCGATTTGCTTAAAGATAATGAACAACAGGAATAATCCGGAAAACACAACTGCCATGGCAGTCAGGGTCATACCGATACCCCAGGAGTCATTTTTCTTAAAGTTTTCAATCTTCTCGTTAGAGTCTAATGTCACGTTATTGGTGCTGGGGGTAACTTTTGTTAAAGTTGTCCATTCACCTTGTCCGTCTAACGTTCTGCCATAGCTGACATCCGCTTTTTGTGAAGCCGGAACAACAATCTCATCGATCAGAGTTTTACCGTCTGCATCATACAATGCGATGTAATTTTCTTTTGATGGGTCAAGAGTGAAATTAACATGGAATGTACCTCGATTAGGTTCTCCGTCCGCCCAGAACAAAGTGTGCTGGCGGGGAGGGATGACTGTCAGAACGTCGCCCTTCGGAATCGGATATTTTTTCGGGTTGCTCTTGTCGTTAGTCAAGTAACAACCGGCAATATTGACCGAACCTGCCGAATTGTTGAACAATTCGATCCAAGCGTGGCGTTTGCCGTAATCATCAATGAAGTTATCCTCATTGACGACCAGCACTTCATTTATTCGCATGGAGGTTGCACGCTGTGCTTTTGCCCCGAATGAAACGAGCAACGCGAACAGCAGCAATACCCCTATTTTCTTATTCATCATATTCATTTCCTGTTTTAAGAATTATAGAGGCAGATTGTCATGTTTCTTGGCAGGATTGCTTAACTTCTTAGTCTGCAACTGTTGTAAAGCACGAATGATACGGAAACGGGTGTTACGCGGTTCGATAACATCGTCGATATAGCCGTATTGAGCTGCATTGTACGGATTTGCAAATGCTTTTTTGTATTCGGCTTCTTTTTCAGCTGCGCAAGCTTTCGGATCTTCTGCGGCAGCCACTTCTTTTGCGAAGATGACTTCTACGGCGCCGCTCGGGCCCATAACTGCGATTTCGGCTGTCGGCCATGCGTAGTTCATATCGCCGCGCAGGTGTTTGGAACTCATCACACAGTAAGCGCCACCGTAAGACTTACGCAATGTTACGGTTACTTTGGGCACTGTAGCTTCTCCGTAAGCGTAAAGCAATTTTGCACCGTGCAGGATTACACCGTTATATTCCTGGCCTGTACCCGGCAAGAATCCCGGAACGTCTACCAATGTAACCAGAGGGATGTTGAACGCATCGCAGAAGCGGACGAAACGGCCTGCCTTGCGGGAAGCGTTGCTGTCCAGACAGCCTGCCATTACTTTCGGCTGGTTGGCTACGATACCGACTGTCTGGCCGTTGAAACGGGCAAAACCGACGATAATGTTCTTGGCATAATCGGCATGTACTTCCAGGAATTCCCCATTATCGATGATGGTTCCGATTACGTCGTACATATCGTAAGCCTGGTTGGGATTATCAGGGATGATGTCGTTCAGGTTATCGTCCAGACGGTCGATCGGATCTTTACATTCGATCAGCGGAGTTTCTTCTAAGTTGTTCTGTGGCAGGAAGCTGATCAATTTACGGATCAACTGCAAACCGTCTTCTTCCGTATCGACTGCGAAGTGAGCCACACCAGATTTGGTCGTGTGTACGCTTGCACCACCTAACTGTTCCTGTGTAACATCTTCACCTGTTACTGTTTTTACTACTTTCGGACCGGTCAGGAACATATAGCTTGTTCCGCGGGTCATGATATTGAAGTCTGTCAGGGCAGGAGAGTAGACCGCACCGCCGGCACACGGGCCGAAGATACCGGAAATCTGGGGAATAACACCGGAAGCCAGGATATTGCGCTGGAAGATTTCCGCATAACCGGCCAAAGCATTAACGCCTTCCTGGATACGTGCACCACCTGAGTCGTTCAAACCGATGACAGGAGCGCCCATCTTCATTGCCTGATCCATAACTTTACAGATCTTCATGGCCAATGCTTCAGACAAAGCACCACCGAATACGGTGAAATCCTGAGCATAAATATATACCAGGCGTCCGTCGATCGTACCGTAACCTGTTACGATACCGTCGCCCAGAAACTTAGTTTTTTCAATACCGAAGTTTGTACAACGGTGTTGTACGAACATATCGAATTCTTCAAAACTTCCTTCATCCAGCAACATGGCAATACGTTCGCGTGCTGTGTATTTGCCTTTCTTGTGCTGAGATTCAATTCTTTTTTCTCCACCACCTAAACGAGCTGTTTCGCGAAGGGCGATAAGCTCCTTTACTTTTTCAAGTTGGTTACTCATTGTACTATAGATTTGTTGTCGGAGCGGTTCGCGAACCGCCCGTACTTGTTAGAAATGAATATTTAATTGTTGGTGCGGTTCGCGAACCGCCCGTACTTTATTTTCCCGGCATGCAAAGCTCAGTCAGAACGCTGCAAGTCGATTTCGGGTGAAGGAATGCAATGTTCAAGCCTTCTGCGCCTCCGCGCGGAGCTTTGTCGATCAGTTTGACACCTTTTGATTCTGCTTCGTCCAATGCTGCCTGTACGTCGGGAACAGCAAATGCAATGTGGTGGATACCTTCACCTTTCTTTTCGATAAATTTAGCGATTGTGCTATCTTCGCTTGTCGGTTCCAGCAACTCGATCTTAGTCTGACCGACTTTAAAGAATGCTGTTTTTACTTTCTGATCTGCAACTTCTTCGATGTTGTAGCATTTCAATCCTAAAACTTCTTCATAATACGGCAGACAAGCTTCGATGCTCTTCACTGCGATACCCAAATGTTCGATATGTGTAAGTTCCATGTCAATAATAATTTAGTAATTTAATATTGTTTTTTGTTCTATGTGGGCAAAGGTACACTCTTTTTATGAATAGTGAAATAATTCGTTAATATTTATCAGCATGATTCGGATATGTTTAAAAAGCATATTTTTAAAATCATACGGCTAAAAATCAACGATAAGGCGAACATTCAACTGCCGTCCGGTCAGGTAGTTCGGGATTGCGTACTGGTGGTTGTCTATGTTGGTTATCCAATAATAGGAACTTGTGTTCTTTATGTCGAACAGGTTGAAAATGTCGAGTCCGAGCCAAATGTTCTTGAGATTGCGGAAGAATCCGCGGTCCATGATCGCATCCGTCCCTCCGGCAAGCTGGTAAGAGAAACCGAGGTCCACACGTTTGTAGGTCGGAGTACGGAAATAGCCGTCCTCGTAGCCTGTACGCGGGGCTGTGACGGGAAGGCCGCCGGACAGTACGCCTTTCAGATTCAGTTTGACGCGCTTGTAGCCGGGAAAATAATCCTGGAAAAAGAGCGAAACGTTATAACCCTGGCTGTTAGGCATCGGCACATATTCGCTGCCCCGGATGCTTTGCTCCGCTTTCATCAGGGAGAAACTGATCCAGGAGTCCGTGCCCGGCACAAATTCGCCGAAGAATTTGACATCAAGGCCCATTGCATGACCTTGTGCGCAGTTCTCACCGTAATAGCGGATTTTGACATTATCTACCGTATAAGGGTTCAGGTTATCCAGCTTTTTATAATACATATCGGCACTGACTTTGAAATTCCTGCCGGATGCCCGGAAGGTATAATCGCCACCTGCGATGACATGGATGGAACGTTGCGATTTCAGGTCTTTATTCAGTCGTATGATACTGTTGCCATGTTCATCCTGTACGGTCGTACGCAATTCCTTATAGAAAGGAGACTGGTAATATAGGCCGGAAGCCAGGCGGAAGGTCAGGTTCTGGTCGAAGTTCGGAATGAAGCCGAGTGAAGCACGCGGGCTGAATATAAACTCTTTGTTATAGCTCCAGTAACTGCCGCGTACACCGCCGACCAGCGTGAACAGACCTTGTTTGGTACGGAACTTGAATACATCCTGCAAATAGCCGGAAATGCGTGTGCTTTCCAGTTTGTTGTCCGAGAACAGGTTTGCGATCACGTTGACATTCCCGCCCCCTTGTGGCAGCGAGTATCCGGCTGAGTCGCGCTTTTCCCATTCGCTGATCTTGTCGTTGATCTTTTCCATCTGGACGGTGGCGCCCCATTTCAACGTGTTGTTTTTCAGGCGGGCGATGCCATAATGTCCGATATTCATGATGTTGGAGTGCAAGCGGTTGCGGGCGTGTTCGTTATAGCGTGCTATGGACAAATTCTGTATTTCCCCTCCGCCTTCTTCGGCCGCATCTCCCAGCCAGTAATCGCCGGCAATATCATATCCTTCCTCTTCTTTGCTGGTAAAAGCGGATGCTTGCAAGCCGAGTTCGGTGTTCTCGTTCAGGTTGTGCTTTAAGGTAAGCGCACCGAATAGCGTTTCGAATTTATCCCGTTCCTGCCCGTTCATGAATACTTTGAATTTTTTAGCGTTGGCTGCTGTACCGAAGGATGTTTCACGGGTATGGGGAATGAATTTATAATTGTTTATGGCCAGGTTACCGAGGAAGTTGATCTCCCATTTCGGGGCAAACCGGTATGTCATATAAGTCTGCAAGTCAATAAAGTTCGGATCGTATTCGGCATCCGTATCGGTCGTTTTCAAGAGGGAACGCCCCGTTTTGTAGCGGAAACCGGTCACCTGTGTGAACTTTCCGGAAGAACTTCCCACGTAAGCATTGGCCCCCAGCAGGCTGGCGGAGGCCGAACCTTCGAATCCTTTCGATTTCTTGTAGGTGATATCCAACACGGAACTCATCTTGTCTCCGTAACGGGCTTCAAACCCGCCGGCGGAAAAGTTGACGGCTTCCGTCATGTCCGGATTGATAAAACTCAGCCCTTCCTGTTGCCCGGAACGGATGAGCAGCGGACGGAACACTTCCAGTCCGTTCACATATACGATGTTTTCGTCATAGCTGCCGCCGCGTACGGAGTATTGCGAACTTAATTCGTTATTGGAAGTAACGCCCGCAAAGGTGACGACCAGGCTTTCGATACTTCCTCCGGCAGGGTCGGGAAGCAGCTTGACGCGGTCGGCATTCAGGGTTTCGAGGGTGGTCGTTTGTTTGCGGATGGCGGTGGCCGTCACTTCGCCCAGTTCGATCGAGGTGTAGTTCATTTGCACGTTGAGCCGCATATCTTTGGTTACCTGCGGGATGATCCGCTCGGCCTTGTTGTAGCCCAGGCATGAATAGATAAGCGTTACCGAGTCGCCGGTCGCAACCGACAACGAATAGTGGCCTTTTTCATTGCTCATCGCCCCGTTTAACGTGTTCTTGACCCGGATGTTGACCAGATCCAGCGGATTGCCGTCCGCATCGCGGATGTAACCGCTGATTTTGGCACGTCCCTGTCCGAAAGCAGGTATCGAAAGTAATATAAATAGTAGCGTAGCTATCGTACGAATCTTCATGATCTATTGTCGTTATAGGTTTATTAACGGGAGAAACAAAGATTTATTTTCTCCATGATCTGTTTAACTGGCAAAAATAATAAGCACCGGGCTGTTCTGTACCGGGTAGCGGGGCAATAATCAATTATGTATTAGGGAATGATACATTTTATTTCAGGACAATCGTTCATTATCTGTTAAATAATTATCTTTGTCTCTTCTATCGTAATCAATAAAAGTAAAATATACATGGAAAGTTTCGCAACATTAATAAAAAGCAGAAGAAGTACCCGTAAGTTCACGGACCAGTTACTGAATCCCGATCAGGTGGAAATGATCTTGAAAGCCGCTCTTATGGCACCGGCGTCCAAACGGAAAAATCCCTGGCAGTTTGTTGTCGTGGAGGACAAGGAGATGCTGGCCAAGTTGTCGGCATGCAAACCGGCGGGAGCCGCTTTCCTGAAAGATTGCGCCTTGGCCGTCGTCGTGCTGGCGAATGTGATGGAAAGTGATGTTTGGGTGGAAGATGCTTCGATTGCTTCCATCTATATGCAATTGCAGGCCGAGGATTTGGGATTGGGAAGCTGCTGGTGCCAGATTCGCAATCGGCAGACGGAAGACGATGCGGATGCCGCCCAGTATGTGCGTGGCCTGCTCGACGTGCCTTACCAGCTGGAAGTCCTGTCCATTATCGGTTTTGGGTATAAGGACCAGGAACGTAAGCCTTTTGACGAATCGCACCTCCAATGGGAAAAGGTTCATCTCGGAACTTTCCGCATGCCAACCGAAAACCAACAGGAGGAAGCATGAAAATCATCTTTTTAGGTTCCGGAAACCTGGCAACGCGCCTGTCACTCGAAATGCACCGCAAAGGGATGCGGATCGGGCAGGTGTATAGCCATACGCCGAAAAACGCGCAGCAGCTTGCCGTCCGGTTGGGCTGTCCCTGGACGACCGACCCCGAAGCTGTCGGGACGGATGCCGACCTGTATGTCTTTTCGCTCAAAGATACGGTTTTGGCGGATGTGATTGCCCGTATAAGGCCGAACGACGGCTTGTGGGTGCATACGGCAGGCAGCATGCCGATGGACGTTTTCAGCGGATATGCCGCCAACTACGGAGTCATGTACCCGATGCAGACATTCAGCAAAACACGCGAGGTGGACTTCAGTGTCATTCCTTTTTTCCTCGAAGCGAACACGCCCGGAAATGCCGGCAAGTTGCAACAGCTGGCGGAGAAGTTTTCGGGAAATGTCCGTTTCCTGTCTTCCGAAAAACGTAAAAGTTTGCATCTGGCGGCTGTCTTTGCCTGCAATTTCACCAACCATATTTATGCGTTGGCTGTTAAATTATTGCAGGAACAGGATATACCGGCCGATGTCTTGCTGCCGCTTATCGACGAGACGGCTGCCAAGATACACACGATGCCGCCAAGGGAGGCGCAGACCGGTCCGGCTATCCGGTACGATGAGAATGTGATCAATAAACATCTGGCTATGCTGGGCGATCCCGATATGCGGTCGATCTACCGGCTGATCAGCCAAAGCATACATAAGGAGGCACAACATGAGTAGTATCAATTATGATCTGAGTAAGATAAAGGCGTTCGTTTTTGATGTAGACGGCGTTTTGTCCTGTGATGTAATCCCGTTGCACCCGAACGGCGATCCTATGCGTACTGTCAATATAAAAGACGGCTATGCCTTGCAGCTCGCCGTCAAGAAAGGCTATCACGTTGCCATCATCACCGGGGGCTATACGGAAGCGGTACAGATCCGCTTTTCGCGTCTCGGCATTACCCATATCTATATGAGAAGCGCCGTAAAAGTCCATGACTACCTGGATTTCTTGCAAAAGACCGGTTTGCAGCCCGAAGAGGTCATGTATGCCGGAGACGATATCCCCGACTACGAAGTGATGACAATGGTCGGCCTGCCTGTAGCACCCGCTGATGCGGCTCCTGAGATCAAGCGTATCGCCAAATATATCTCCCACAAAGACGGGGGAGCCGGCGTTGCCCGCGATGTAATCGAACAAACCATGAAAGCCCAAGGCCACTGGATGGGTGACGAGGCTTTCGGCTGGTAGAAACCGACTGATAAAATAAAACGATGAAAAACATACTCCCCAACCTGAGCCGATATAAGATCGTATTAGGCTCCAATTCTCCCCGGCGGCGCGAATTGCTGGCGGGGCTGGATATCGATTTTGAAGTACAGACGATCCCCGGTATAGACGAATCCTTTCCCGAAACGCTGCGGCCGGATGAGGTGCCGGTCTATATCGCCGGGAAAAAGGCGGAAGCCTACATCCCTTCCATGTCGGCAGACGAGCTGCTGATCACGGCCGATACGATCGTGTGGACCTTCAGTGAAATCTTAGGAAAACCGAAAGGTCGCGAGGATGCCATCGCGATGCTTCGGAAACTGTCCGGACGCGTACACGAGGTGATTACCGGCGTTTGCATTACGACAAAGGAGAAAACGGTTTCCTTCTCCGCTTCGTCGGCCGTTAGTTTTGCCGGTCTGGATGAGGAGGAGATCGTCTACTATGTCGATAAGTACCGCCCGTTCGACAAAGCCGGCAGCTACGGCATACAGGAATGGATCGGTTATGTGGCGGTCGAGGCTATCAACGGCAGTTTCTATAACGTGATGGGGTTGCCGGTCAGGCTGCTTTACCAGGAGTTGAAGAAGTTCTGAAGATTGGACAAAATTCTAAGTTTTAAGGTGATTTATTGAAGGTAAGGCCGATAGGAAGTCCCTATTTTTGTGGTATTAACTTTTAAGTATCATGAAAAAGATCTACTATTTGCTTGCATGCCTGTTTTTCCTGCAATCCGTATTTGCGGCAGGAGAGAAACAATCCTTCGATGTCCGTTTGCAGAACGGGCTGAACATGAATGTGGAAGTCTGTACGGATGGAATATTCCGGATTCGGGTCACCCCTCGTTCAACCTTTTCCGAGTCGTTGATGCAACGTTACGGGATTATTAAAACGGATTGGGAGCCGGTTCAGGTCTCCCGGAAAGACAACAAACAGCAGTTTGAAGTCTCGACCGGCGCCTATCGGCTGAAAATCGATAAAAAGACCGGCGCCATATCCGTCTCCGACCGGAAAGGGCGGGTGGTTATCGAGAAAGCAGTCTTTCTCACCTCTGCCAATCCGCTGTGTGCCGATCTGGGGGAAGTGATCAATGCCAGATACAAGGACATGAAAGTCCCCAACAACGGTACGATCATCGGCGACGACAAAAATCCGGGAAGCATGAAAGACCAGGCTGAAACCGGCGATTACAAGAACACCAGTATCCTCTCGATCTCGCTGAAAGACGGCGAGCGTTTCTATGGCGGCGGCAGTACCAGCCGCGACCATATCCAACATCGGGGCGAACTGTTGCGCATGTGGACCACTTACCAGCACACCGAGATCCCGATGCCTTTTATGATCAGTTCCGAAAACTGGGGTATCTTCAATAACACGACGCGGAAGAACTTCTTCGATATCGGCAACTACCAGCCGGATGTTTTCTCTATCTATAATACGACGGACGAGACGGATTTCTACCTGATGTTCGGCAATTCGATGCCCGATGTGATCAACGATTATACGGCTATTACCGGTCGGCCTTACCTGTTGCCGAAATATGCATACGGGTTGTGTTTCGGCCCGAATATGCTGGAAGACCAGTTCGACATCCTTAATGATGCCGTGCGTTTTCGTGAGATGGGTGTCCCTTGCGACCTTTTCTGGCTCGAACCGCAATGGATGGAGAAACGCTATGATTTCTCGACCAAGAAGAAATGGAACTACCGGAAGTTTTCGGCTGAGGCTTATTGGGATTCCACCCGCTATCCGAAGAAAGAAAACCACCGTTTGCTGATCGGCCGCCTGCATGGGATGGGCTATCACATGGGACTTTGGCTCTGCATCGAGTATGATCTGAGCGTTCCGGAGGAGGATGCGTTGGCAAAGGCGATGGGGAAGCCTCTTTCCGGGCAGGAGTATTGGATGGATCATCTGAAGAACTTCGTGGACAATGGCGTGGACGGTTTCAAGATGGACCCCGCACGTACGATAGACGAACATCCGAATTTCAAGTATTACAACGGACATACCGACAAGGAGATGCACAACCTGAACCAGGTCCTTCTGCCGAAGCAGATGTATAAGATGATGCGTGGACACACCGGACTCCGTTCCTGGCATCATTATACCGCCGGTTGGGCAGGGACGCAGCATTGGAGCGCGTCCACCAGCGGCGACAACGGAGGAGGGCGTACGGCATTGTTCGACCAGTTGAACCTCGGCATGAGCGGCTTCCTCAATACCTCCTGCGACGTGATGAATGTCAACAAGGACGAGGAGTTGCAAAGCCTGCATTTCGGCCTTTTTCTGCCGTGGGTACAGATCAATAGCTGGTATTCCCTGCACCAGCCGTTCTATTTTCCGGAAAAGGAGAAGAAGATGTACCGGGAGTATGTCAAGTTGCGTTATGCGCTGATGCCCTATATCTATTCGGCCGCACTGGAGGGAGCACAGACGGGTATGCCGATCGTGCGCTCCATGCCTTTGATGTTCCCTGATGACCACAAGACGGATGATATGGTCTACCAGTATATGTTCGGCCAGAGTTTTCTGGTCGGTATCTTCAGTGATTCGATCTACTTGCCGAAAGGAAACTGGTTTGACTTTTGGACAGGCGAGAAGCTGGCCGGCGGAAAAGAAATCAGACATGCGATACCCGATAACCGTGCAGGGCTGCTGTTCGTTCGCGAAGGAGCGATCATACCGTTCCAGAAAGATATGCAATTCATCGGGGAGAAACCGTTGGACACCCTGATGGTGAAAGTATTCCCCAAAGATATCTCTTCCTATACGATGTATGAAGATGACGGTAAAACCTATCATTATGAAAACGGAGCGATTGCCGCCACCCGTTTCGAATGCAAGCAGAGCGGACGGAAGGTCGAGTTCACTGTCTTCCCGGTGGAAGGAGCATATGACGGCATGTGCAAAGCGCGGACATACGAATTGGAGATCGACGCCCCGCAACGCCCGTCGGAAGTGCTGGTCAACGATATCCCGGTAACGGACTGGCTGTATGGCGACGATCACAAGGTGCGCGTCAGTTTGCACCAGGAAAATAACGAACTGGTGAAAGCCACGCTCCGTTAGTTCAGTTCGTTCCGCTCTTCATTTTGATAATATTCGATCAGGTATAAGGTTTTGGCTAAAGACGGGCAAATAGGAAGTACCACAGGACGATCCGGATTCCATTCCGGGTCGTCTGTTATCATTTCGGAAAGCGGACCGGCATGCATGAGTATGAGCCGTGTTGATGTGACGGCCGTTGCAAAAAATGATTTTTCGGCAGGCAGTAATACAAAATGCCCTTCGTCCACATCGGCAACCGGCATCTGGTCCCTGTTATAGATCACCAACTTTCCGGAAGAGACGAACAATAAGACATTGCCGGTGTCATCCGTATTACATAAAATCTCGCCTGCTTTTCCTATTTTACACTCAAACTGGTCCAGGACGTTTCTTATCATATTTAATCAATCAGGAATTATCCGAGCTTATCATTGTTTTCCGTTTAGGCAGATATTGGAGCATCCCTTTCGAGTATTCAATCTGGTGCTTCCCGTTCTCGTCGGCATATATCACATAGTATTCGATCTCTGGTAAGGAATCAGCCATTTGCCGGGCTTTTGTCAGTCCCATTGCCATAAATGCGGTGGCGTAGGCATCGGCTGTCATGCAGTCGTCTGCCACGATTGTGGCGCTCAAAACGCTCTGTTCGGCAGGATAACCGGTACGGGGATCGATCGTATGGGCATATTTCTTACCGTCTTTGATGTAAAAGTTGCGGTAATTGCCGGAAGTGGCGATCGCTCCCTTTTTGCATAGCTGGACGATTTCGTCATAATTGTTTTTGGTGCCGTCCGGATCTTCTTCGGGGAGGTTGATGCCGGTGCGCCAGCATACGCCGTTCTGGTTGACACCTTTTACCACCACTTCGCCGCCTATCAAAATCATATAGTTCTCCACCCCTTCCTTTTCAAGCAGGCGGGCAATCACGTCGCAAGAGTATCCTTTGGCCATGGCGGAGCAGTTCAGGAGCAGGCGGGGATCGTCTTTCACGACTTTCTTGCCTTCCAGATGGACTTTCCGGTAGCCTACAAAAGTTTTGAGGCTGTCGATCATGGCAGGTGTCACACTGTCTTTCTTGCTGAAGCCGAATCCCCAGAGATTGACTAAAGGGGCGCAAGTGATATCGAAAACACCATCCGAATTGCGGGAGACTTCCATCGCCTTGTCGAATACCTCCGTAAACCATTCGTCTGCTTCCACCGATTCGTTATTATTCACTTTCGCGATGATCGAATTGGGGTTGAAGGGATTCAGGGACAGGTTGAACTTTTGCAGTTCGGCGTCGATTTTATCCGTTAAAATATGGGGCGCCTCATATTTGATCGTGTATAGGGTATGAAACACGGTGCCACTTTCTTCGTAATATTGTTTTTTGTCTTTGCAGGAAACGAAGGACAGAATCCCCAGTATAGCCAGTAAGTAAACTTTTTTATGCATCTTTTTGTCGTTTAGGCCACAAAGATAATGCAAATCGAATGCAGAGACAAATTTATTTGGCTCTGTCCTTTAGCGTGCACCCCGGACATCCGTGGCAAGGATCGTTCGCTTTGGGGGAATGTGCCAGGAATTTATATATTTTTCTTCCGATGTAGAAAATGACGATAAGGCCGATGATGGAAACTGCTATTTCTTGCCACATGATTAAAATAGATTTATGAAGAAATGACCTGTTTGGTAGACCACGCATGAGACGATCCACGCAAGTACACAGGTGTAAATAATGACGAATATCCCCCATTTCCAGGAACCGGATTCGTGGACAATGGCCGATATCGTAGCGATACAAGGGAAATAGATCAGGACAAAGAGCATGAAGCTCAGTGCGATCAAAGGGGTAAAGACCGGTTCCCCTTCGGCGTTCTTATCCTGCTTCAACCGTTCGGTCAGGACCTGGCTGTCATCCGACTCTCCCGTGTATAAGACGCTCAGCGTGCTGACGACGACTTCTTTGGCCGCCATGCCCGTCAACAGGCTGACACTCATCTTCCAGTCGAAACCCAGTGGATGGAGTGCCGGTTGTATGGCCTGGCCGATGCGGCCGATATAGGATGCCTGCTGATGATCCATCGATTTCAGGCGTTCCAGCTCGGCGATAGTTTCCGCTTTGTCTTCCGGGGTTGTATCGGACTGTTCCACTTCGGCGATCTGTTTGTCGAAAGCATCGCCGTTTTCCGAGTGGCGGGGGAAATATCCCAAGAACCAGATGATGATGGAAGCAACCAGGATGACCCCCCCCATCTTGTGCAGGTATTGCTTGGCTTTTTCCCACATGTGAATCATGATCGACTTTCCTGTCGGCATGCGGTAGGGGGGAAGTTCCATCACGAAAGGCACATCTTCGTCATTGAAGAGGAAGCGCTTGAACAGGCGTGCCATCAGGACGGCAAGCAGGATGCCCGAAGCATAGAGGATCAGCATGACCGTTCCGGCCGTCTGCGGGAAGAATGCGCCTGTCAGCAGGACATACACCGGAAGCCGGGCGCTGCAACTCATCAACGGGTTTACCAGCATGGTGATCATCCGGCTGTTGCGGCTTTCGATCGTGCGGGATGCCATGATGGCCGGCACGTTGCAACCGAAGCCCATCACAAGCGGGATAAACGATTTGCCGTGCAGCCCCATCTTATGCATGATCTTGTCCATGATGAAAGCGGCGCGCGCCATGTAGCCGGAATCTTCCATAAAAGAAATGAAGGCATACAGTATCAATATGTTGGGCAGGAATACGATAACGCCTCCCACGCCTCCTATAATGCCATCGACCAGCAAATCCTTCAACGGGCCTTCGCTCATGTTTCCACGTACGAACTCTCCGATCCAGCCTACAAACGATTCGATCCATTCCATCGGGTATTCTCCCAGGCGGAAAGTGGCTTCGAACATGATCCACATGAAAAGGATGAAGATCGGGAACCCCAACACTTTATGGGTTACGAACAGATCGATGATCTGGGTGCTCGTCGCTTCTTTTATTTTGTTTTGCTCGTAGGTCTCACGCAGTGCGCCGGAAATAAAACCGTAACGGGCATTGGTGAAGGCTGTCTCACAATCTTCTTTCAGAAGGGTTTCTATTTGAGCGACATTGCGGTCGCGTTCCTGAAGGACAGCTTGGGAACCGGGCATTGACTTTACGAACGATTCCACTTCCGGATCCCCTTCGAGCAACTTGATGGCAAGGTAGCGCTTGGAAAGGCTTTTGGGGACGTTCCCGTTCAGTTTCAAAGCATGCCTTACCGGATAAATGGCCTTCTCCAGTACATCGCCATAGTTGATATGGATATGACGGAGCACGGGATCTTCTTCTTCGTAGACCTTTATGACGCGGTTGAAAAGTTCTTCGATACCGAATCCGGTCTTACTGATGGTTGGGACGATCGGCGTACCGATCATCCTTGATAGCGAGTTATGGTCGAACTTATTTCCGTGCCGTTCCAGTTCGTCGTACATGTTGAGGGCGATTACCATGCGCACGTCCATGTCGATCAGCTGGCAGGTCAGGTATAGGTTGCGTTCCAGGTTGGAAGCGTCGACAACATTGATCACGACATCCGGCTGTTCTTCATTCAGATGCTTGCGGACGTAGAGCTCTTCAGGCGTGTAGGCCGATAGGGAATAGGTCCCCGGCAGGTCTACGATCTTGAAGGTGTATCCGTTCTGATGGAATGTCCCGGCTTTGGCGTCGACGGTCACGCCGCTGTAGTTGCCGACATGCTCGTGTGCGCCGGAGGCGAAATTGAATAAAGATGTCTTACCGCAATTGGGGTTTCCGACCAATGCGACATTGATGGTCTTGCCTTTGTGCATCGCCATGGCCTGCAAGCTCTTGCCGGATGTTTGGATGTAGGAGTCGACCGGGCGGTTTTCCGGTTGCCCGGTTCCGGCTTCTGCGAATTCGGCCGCACTGACGACTTCTATCATTTGCGCGTCGTTTCGTCTCAGCGAAACGTCATACCCCATTACACGATAGTGTATAGGGTCTTTAAGCGGTGCGTTCTGGATGACGTCGACCTCTTTCCCTCTGATAAATCCCATTTCGATAATGCGCTTGCGGAAGGCTCCGCGTCCCATTACCTTTACTATAACCCCTTTTTCTCCTGTGCGAAGTTCTGATAGTCTCATCTTTTTTTAATCTTGTGCAAAGGTAGCATGAAATGGCAATATGGTCAATACCGTATTGTAGGTATTTTTTGTTAGTTTTGCTGCCGTAAAAGCTTTATATACGACTATGCGGAACAAGGTTATATTATGTTTGGGGTCTAATACGGATTGCGAGGCGAATCTGAAGTCGGCGGATGAGCTGTTGCTCGCCTATTTCGGTTCGGTCCGGTTCTCCGAAGCGGCTTACACGAAGCCGGTAGGTTTGCCCGGTTCCGGCTTGTTCCTCAACCAGGTGGCCATCGCCGGTACGGATGTTCCGCTGGAAGGGGTGAGACAGGCTTTGAAAGGAATGGAAAAAAAATTGGGACGTATGCCGGACAGCAAACGAAAAGGGGAAATTCCGATCGATATAGACCTGCTTCTTTGGAATGGAACGATCCTGAAACCTGCCGATTGGGAAAAGGAGTATGTGCAATTACTCTTCCGTTCTGTTGCGGATGGATGCCATGATGATGAAAGGAGCGATGCGTATTCCCCAAGTGTCGGTGTGTATGATCAGTTTATTCATGATTCTGGCACACAGTCTCTTTAGCTTGTTTTTCCCGAAAGGGTTGTAGAACCCCAATTGTATAAGGAACAATCCGTCTTTCTTATCTGACAGATGGAGACAATATTCCTTTAGAGGGAGGATGCGTTCCATATAATTGCCGGTTTCCGGGTCGCAGGTATTGTGCTCGTCCTGATAGCCGGTTAACGTTGCAGCAGCTGTCCCGCTGTAGTTGTCCGATTTGATAAAATACCGGATATCCTCGTAGTTCATTCCGCGGGTGATGGCTGCATATTCATGGGCTTTGCTTTCCTCCATTTCCGGATAGGTCCGTTTGATGAACTCCAGTCTTTTGGTATAATAGTTCGGAGTGACGGCATTCCCTTTTTCATAGGCATCCATTTCTTTCCTGAGTTTTCTGCATTTCCAGAAATTCATAGGGTTGGAGCCGGTCATGAAGACCAAACCTAAATTTTCATTGAGCGAGGAGATGTCGGCGAAGAAATGTCGGAGGTTGTAAATATGTTCGATCACATCGAGCCCGACGACAAAGTGCGGCTTTACATGATTCTCTCGGCACCATGCGACCAGTTCGGGCGAATCGCCGCAAATGATCACGTCCGGCCCGGTTCCGAATGCTTTACTTACCTCTTCTACTGTCTTTACGGAGTCGGGATTCCGGTCGATGTAAATGACCTTGCGGACTCCGAACATTTTCATCAAAATGCTGAAAAAACCGCAGCCGCCTCCATAATCTACCATGATAAACTCTTCTTCTTTCAATAGCGAGATCGATTTCACGGCGACCCGAACAAGAGCGTATATGTTTATGTAGTAGCAATTAGCTGATTTTAGGCCGGCTATATATTTTTTGTTATAGTCGCTGATCGGTAGTTGATCGAAATCGGTCTCTATTATTTTCTGTTCAAAATCCGTTAGGATTTTCAATGTATTATCTGTCTCCATAAATAAGATTGTTTAGGTGTTCGCCTTGATATTGATTGGAATAAGTCGGATAAAGGAAGTCGCGGCGCTGTTCGATCAGCTCCGGGGTCGTATCGGTATGCATCAATTCCCGACAAATACGGATCATTTCGTCCGGAGTGTCGGCGATATGGCAGAGCTGCTCCAGTCCGCTGCCTGCTGTCATCAGCCGGTTGACCACTGTATGACGTCCGGCAAACAGGCTGTTCAGCAGTTTAAGTTTCAATCCGGTCGCTTGGAAAGTGATCAGGAGATGTATTTGTGCATCGCGTATCAACTTGTTCATCAGCTCTTCCGGCGGATTGGCTTCGATATGGACATTCGGATAGGGAGCTGCCGCTTTCAACAAAGAAGCTGGCGGGTTCATGCCGGCAATGATGCAACGGCAATTTAGTTTGCTGAACACGTTCCGGATGAGGAAGAGGGCCGCTTGCGTATTCTCGATCACGGATAGTTTGCCATGATAGAGGATGAAATCGGAAGAACCCGGTTTCACCGTGATCCGGTCGTTGGTGTGGAAGCAAGGCATGAACTCGACCGGCTTGTCGGGAAACTGTCGTCGGAGGTAGTCGGCATCGGTTGCCGACACGGCGATAATCAAGTCCGCATGTTTCAGTATTTTCTGATAATGCTTGAATCGCCAAGCCTCTATCCGGAAGAAATTTTTCCTGATCGGATGGCTTTCCGCCTGTGCCAGGTGACAATAATAGTCATGTTCGATATTCGCTTCCCGGTAGATCTTTTTCCGGTTTTGCAGTCGCCGATCGTTTATGTAATAGCAGCAATGGAGCCCTTCGAACAGGATCGGGTAATCGTTCTTCAGCAGATTGGCAATCAGTTCAGGATGCTTGCGGCTGTAAACGTTATAAGGCAGCAGGGTCATATTGCTACGCAGCCCCGTGTGCCGTTTGTAATAAAATACCTTTTCGCAGACGGCTTCCAGTTCGGGCGAATGCGCACGCTCGTATTCGAAACAGTGTAAAATGATCTTTACACCGCAGTGGTGCAGAGCCTTCATCTTATAATATACATCGATGATCCCCCCGTAGTTGGCAGGCCAGGGGATATTGAAAGCTATGATGTTCAGGTGCCTTTCCATATCTGTCATTTGCTGTTTAGCCGTGTAAAGATACGCATAAATTGTTCAGCTTGTTTTTTTCGGGAGAAACGTTCCACGGCTTTTTTGTCCGTATCTACGTGCGTATATCCGTTAGCCTGCCAGAACCGGTAATGGTGCAGGATAAAACGATAGACCTCTTCGGCCGTCCGGGCTGCCAGCCCTGAACGGGTTTCCCGGATGGTGGCTTCGAGGCAACTTTCGTCACTCCTTACGCAGAGCAACGGTTTTTCGACAGCCATCGATTCGAAAAGCTTCGTCGTCATAAATCCTTTGGGCCCGTCGGAGGCAAAGGTATTGGCGAGTTGCAGCAGGATGGAACTGCGGTTCAGCACGCCGGGGATCTCGGAGGCGGGAACATACCCGAGAAAATCCATATACCGGGCGACCGGGTAAGCGGCGGCGGCCTGCATGATGATCGCTTTTGATCCGGCGTCGACATACCATTGGATGCGGAACCTGTCCGGATCGATGAGCTTTTCACGATCCAACCGGCCGACGGCCTCGAATAGCAACCGGGGGTCACGTGTCGCCAGGCTGATCAAACGTCCGGTATAGGTGATGACGAATTGGGAGGTCCGGTGCTGTTCCGGATAGAAGAGTTCCGGATCGTAGCCGTTGTAAACCAACTCCGTGTCGGGATTGTATGCTTTGAGTTTTTCCACGTGCCAGGGGGAAATGGTCGTGACCCGGTCTGCCTTTCTCAGCGCGTCGTTTCTGTCCTGTAACAGCCTACGACGGAATGCCGCCGTGATCTTCCTGTCCAGCCAGGGAAAGGTGCGGAAGCTGTGGGCGATATATTCGTTGGAGGCATATTGCTCGACTATATCCCGCAAGTCGATCACTAACGGCAGATGATGTTTCTCCGCTACGTACCGGGCGGCCGGCAGGGGAAACGCCCGGTATGAACTGCACAGGATTCCGTCGTAACTTCCTTCTTCCAGCAGGCCAGAGGCGGCTTTTGCCATCTTCTTGTCTTTATAATGGAAAAAGTAGTCGAGTATGAATACGCATATCCACTCTAACTTCTGTCTGATTTTCCCTTTGCCACGAAAGAAGTTCACATACGTGACAGGCGTTTCTCCCTTCAGGAAAGAAAAAGTGTCATCATCGATTTGCTCGGTGACAACGACAGGTTCCCATCCGGCCCGCTTCATATATTTGCATAAATAGCCCATTCGCGGTCCGAATGCAGGAGGAAACATATCACATAATATCAGTATCTTCATGATTTTATCAGTTCTTCAATGAGGGCGGCGAATAGTTTTCGTTGCCAGTCGACAGAGACATTCGGTTTGATCCGGGTGGTGACGGAGTCGTTATGCCAGAGCAACACCAGTTCGCCGTTGGCACGCGCCACCTGTTTGGCAAGTTGCATCGAGCAGGCAAGCGCATCCGCATAGCCGAGATTCATATAAACCGGTTCGTTCAGGCTGCATTCCATAATTGTCAGCGGGTGGAGGAGAAGTGGCGAGATGCGTTTGTTCTCCGGATTAATCCAATGGACCGGACGGGAAGTGCCGAGGCGAAAACCGGCAACGTCCGGATAGCCCATCGTGAAATCGTCCGTAATTCCTGCTTTTTCCAGCCATGCCATATCTTCCGGTTCGCGTGAGGCCAGATAATGATGCCGGTTGTAAATGACGGATTTTCCGGTTTGTCTCTCCAGCAATTCTTTTTCCGTTGAGATGAGTGCCGGAGTCTTGCCGGCATCGTAACTGGCATGCAGCCCGATCCCTGCATTTTCGGTTTTAAAAAGGAGCAATAGCTCTTGTAAATCTTTCGAATACAGTTTATAGTGAGGTTTGTCGTAAACGGATGAACCGCCTGACTTGATAAAGAACAGGGATTCGCAACGGTCTTTTCCGATAGCCGCCTTTAATTCGTTTTGTTGTTTTAGGAGCCAGGGGAATGTGTAGAACGGATCTTCCTGTAACGGACCGTGAAACATCTTCCAGGCTTGTTTCAGTCCTGTGCCTTTCACCGTTTCCCGTATCAGGTTGCGGAAAGTCCGGCAAAAGAAAGGTGCATCCACATCGTGCGTCAGCCATACTTTTTGTATGCGTGGGGCCGGTTCGACGGCCGACTGTACACGTGCCTGGCGTAACCAACGGCGCAACAACCTGCCGTATTCGTCGACTACCGGACGATGGATGAATCCGGCTTTAAAGGGCAGGGACTCTTTTCCGGGGAAGCGGCCGTGGATGTCCCGTATGTTCCGTTTCCGTATTTCTTCATATCGCGTGAGCAGGAAATAGGCGCTGGCGATGATGTCGGCATGCACCACCCAAATATCGCCTTTCCATTCTGTTTTGGAAGAACCGAAAAGCAGTGGTACGCCTTCTATCTCTTCCAGTGGCAGTTTGGGCATGGACCCGGCTGTCCCGTAAACTTCATCCCGAAAGAAAGGGGAGGGGATGATGACTACGCGATAGCGGGAGAATTCGTTCGGGTCCGATGTGTAACCGACAAGGCTGCTCAGCGCACCGGCTTTTTCTCCTCCTATCAGGAATTTGATGATATAAGAAATAACGGCTTTCATACTGTCTTACAGCTTTACAGGAACAGGCGGACCACCTCGAATGCTTCTGCATAAGGACAGCCGGCTTGTACGCCGCGTGTTTTTGCCAGCGAAAAGATGAACTCTTCGGATAGGTAGTCGCGTGCTCCTTGTGATTCGTATGCTTTTAATGCTTCGACTTTGGCCTGGATGTGCTCCCTGTTTAGTTCGACGAAGCATTGCGTGTTAAATGTCAGATTGTTCCAAATCAACTCGTAGCCCAGCAATGTCGTGTTCTTGAAAGCGCGTAGGCCTTCTTGGGCGATCGTCGTATGGTCCTGGTGAATGTCGTGCAGGCTTGGAATGAAGACGAGGTCAAAACTGTTTGCTTTTTTTAGGCGGATCAGTTCTTCCAATATCTCCTGCCGGACATATCCGAGTTTGCGGACTTCGTAATTGTAGATGATGAGGTTTTCAGGCGATATCCCCAATTGGGCGGTTGCTTTTCTGACTTCCGTCTTCAAAATATCTTTCGGAAAACCTTCGGGCACGGACTGCTGGGCGGTCGAAAAAGCGACATAGGTCACCTTCTTTCCCAATTCGATCAGTTTGCTTATGGTCCCCCCCAGTCCCAATTCCCCGTCGTCCGTATGGGGAGCCAAAACCAGTATATCATTATAGCTGTTCAGTATCATAAATTATCTATCTGTTTATTATCCTTCCTATTTTTAAACAGGCCCTATTTAATAAACTTAATTTTCCTTTGGTTATTGTGAAGAAGGGGGTTTGAATTGCACCGAATTCACGGAAAAAACGTTCGACTCCCGGAATCATAGAACCTTCGAAGTCGAATACGTTTGTGAATAGTGAAACGTAACGGATACATTCCCACAATATTAGGCTATGTGCTCCCGACTCCCGAAGAGCCGGATCTCCTCCACCGGCCAGATACCAGGCGGAACTTTCTTGCCAGACGACAAAAGCGGCAGCATGCAAACGTCCTTGTTCGTCATAACCGCCCCATAAATCTCCCTGCTCCCGTTTGCGGCAGATGTCGATCAGCCGGGTCAGTATTTCCGTATCTTCTTTATTTATGACCTGCTGACGCTCGAACGTTTGTACCTGTACCTGTAAGAATTCTTCGATGGAAATGCCTTTTTTTACCGTGATACGGTATTTGTCTCTGGCTTTTATGATATTCCGGCGGGTGTTGGAACTCATATTTTCCAGCATTGCTTCCGTGTTCCGGATATCCTTCAGCAGATAGGTGTAGCGCGTTGTCTGCCGGTAACCTTCCCAGTAAAAAGGAAGCCAGTCTGTGATTTCGTAATGGAAATTTTGCAGGAAATGCGGATAGGGTTCGAGCGCGTTGAGCAGTTGCTTGCATAAAGTTTGCCGGCGACCTAATGCTTTGGTGTATTTGGTATCTTCGGATTCCGGTGCGAACCACGGCCCCATCGTCTGTGTGTAAGGGGGCATCGAGACGATTCCCTGCCGGGGGATATAAAGAGGCATTGCAGCCCTGATCCTCTCTTTCTCTTCAACCAGCAAGACTTCCCATTTGTCTTTGCCACAAACCGTATCGAGCCACCAGTCACGTGAGAAGATGGGAATACTGGTTTCTGTCTTACAAAGCAAATGGTATTTGTCTTTCATGTCGATGGATGATTGATTTAAGTTCTGCCGGCAAATGTCGATCGATCGTCATTTACCGGCAAAAGGATAACTTCCCGCTTTTGTGTTCCGGCTGCGGTTTACTCTTTAGACGAACTTTTCTTTGCCGGGAGATTGCCGTCTTTTAGAGATTCGAATATAAGAGTGGATAGCTCGTCCGCCAATTCGGGATTGTCGGCAACACATTGTTTGGCGGCATCGCGTCCTTGCCCTAACTTCGTATCGTTGTAGCTATACCATGATCCGCTTTTTTTGATGATGTTCAGGTCGGTCGCCAGATCGATGATTTCACCGGCTTTGGAGATGCCTTCACCGAACATGATGTCGAACTCTGCTTTGCGGAAAGGAGGAGCGACCTTGTTCTTGACTACTTTAACGCGCACTTGGTTGCCCTTGATATCGTCGCCGTCTTTCAGTTTGCCGATGCTGCGGATATCCAGGCGGACAGAAGCGTAGAACTTCAACGCATTACCGCCGGTGGTCGTTTCGGGATTGCCGAACATCACACCGATCTTGTCACGCAATTGGTTGATGAATATGCAAGTCGTGTTGGTCTTATTGATCGCAGCCGTCAACTTACGAAGCGCCTGAGACATTAACCGTGCCTGCAATCCCATCTTGCTTTCACCCATGTCGCCTTCGATTTCCGCTTTCGGGGTCAGGGCGGCAACCGAGTCGATTACGATGATATCCACGGCAGACGAACGGATCAGCTGTTCGGCGATTTCCAGCGCCTGTTCGCCGTTATCCGGTTGGGAAATCCACAGGTTTTCGACGTCTACTCCCAATTTCTCTGCATAGAAACGGTCGAAAGCATGTTCCGCATCGATAAATGCCGCAATGCCACCGCTTTTTTGTGCCTCGGCAATCGCGTGGATCGCAAGGGTTGTCTTACCGGATGATTCCGGCCCGTAGATTTCGATCACACGGCCTTTGGGATAACCTCCCACGCCTAACGCAGCGTTGAGGGCGATGGAGCCTGTCGGGATCACTTCGATATTTTCGACACTTTCGTCGCCCAATTTCATGATCGAACCTTTTCCGTAGTTCTTCTCGATCTTGTCCATTGCTGCGCGAAGCGCTTTCAATTTGTCTGCGTTTACAGCCGGTTTCTCGGCTGCAGGCTGCTTGCCTTCTTCGAATAAATCTTCTTTTGCCATTTCCTTTTATAGATTAAGGATTTGATTTGCATGGTCTTTAGTCTTCACCTCTTTCGGGCCGATGATGTTGGCAACGATGCCGTTTTCATCTATGATAAAGGTGGTACGGAGAGTCCCCATGTATGAACGTCCGTACAATTTCTTTTCTGCCCAAACCCCGAACTGCTGTTGCAGGGCCGTATCCGTATCAGCGATGAGGCTGAAGGGGAGTTCCTGTTTTGCGATAAATGCCTGATGAGACTTGGCACTGTCTTTGCTGACACCCACTACTTCGTAGCCGGCAGCTTGCAATTCCTTGTAGCCATCCCGCAGGCTGCACGCTTCCGCCGTACAACCGCTGGTATTGTCTTTCGGATAGAAATAGAGCGCCAGCTTTTTCCCTTTGAAATCGCTCAGCTTTATCTCTTTCCCGTTCTGGTCGAGGCCCAGAACTTCGGGAGCTTTATCTCCTATTTGTATTGCCATATGTTTATTTTACTTGATGTTATAATTCATTTTACGTGTCACGTCTGCTTTCTTACTGTTTTTCGGTCCGAATACCTTGCCTAACAGTTTCATGCCCATGTGATGGGCGGCGGCATACGATTCGAATGTCTCTGTCCGGTAGTCGAAATCATCCTGCCAGCATTCCTGGGGAGAGACGTAACAATATGTGACCTTCTCGATACTGTTGTCATCCGCCCCGTTTTCCTTTAGTACGATGATGTTCCGCTTGTCGGGAGCCAGGCAGGTGATATGCCTGCGGCGGCATTCTTCGATCAGCGGGACCAGCACGGCGTCATACCTCGCATGGATATTGGTCAGATCGAAATCCCGGTATTCGCTTTCTCCGATCTTCTGTATCGGGCGGAGTTGCAGGATATCCAGTTCGTCTCCGACGACTTCCCATATCCGGTTTAGTTCTTCGAGGTTGTCGTTGTTGATCGTATAATTGATGCGTAACTTGAACTGCGGATGCTGTTTCTTCACTTCTGCGACGTTGGAGAGCAGCTTGCGGAACAAGTCGAATTTGCCGTTCGTCATCAGATACTCGTATGTCTCGCGTGTAAAACCATGTGCCGAGAGTGTCAACTCGTCCAACCCGTTTTCTACGGCAGCGGCTAACTGCTCTTTCGTCAGCAGGTTCCCGTTTGTCGTGAGCGAAACGTAAGGGACGCCGTATCGTTTGCCCAGTGCGATGATCTTTACCAGGTCCTTATGCAAAGTCGGTTCCGCTCCGCAACCGACCTGAAGTTTCAAGGCGCGGTGGAACAGGCTTCCGGCAATGGCTTCTATCTCTTCATATCTCAAGGTACCCCGCAGGCTTTTCCTTTTTTCCTCGTCGCTGAAATAACACATCTTGCAGCGGAAGTTACAGGCCAGTACCGGATCAATAAAAATACCGATATACCGTTTGCCTAACACATGAAACAGCCAGAGGCCCAATAATTTGAGCCTTCTGCTTCTGATTTGCGTGCCAAGACGTAGTATGTTGTAGATATTACGAGCCATTCAGTTAATTGATAATTGTCAGTTGTCAATTCTCAATTGTCCATTGTTTACAGTTCCAGATCTATATTGAACAGTTCGTGCCAGGGCAGGCCTTGTTCGTTCAGCTCCTTCATGAACGGATCGGGATCGAACTCTTCCACGTTCCAAACCCCCGGCTTTTTCCAAACGCCCTGCATGAACAGTTTGGCTCCGATCATGGCCGGAACGCCGGTCGTGTAGCTTACGCCTTGCGCTCCCGTTTCCAGGTAAGCGGCATGGTGGCTACAGTTATTATAAACATAGTAGGTCATTTCCTTGCCATCCTTGATGCCGCGGATACGGCAACCGATGGAGGTTTCGCCTGTATAGTTTTCACCCAGATCGCCCGGATTAGGCAGCACGGCTTTCAAGAACTGGATCGGAACGATTTCCTGTCCGTTATACATGATCGGATCGATGCGGGACATACCGATGTTCTGGATCACGCGCAGGTGAGTCAGATATTCCTGTCCGAAAGTCATCCAGAAACGGGCGCGTTTGATGGTCGGGAAGTTTTTGGTCAGGCTTTCCAACTCTTCGTGGTACATCAGGTAAGATTCTCTCGGGCCGACATTCGGATAGTTCAGCGGTTTGTGTACGGACAGGGGGGCTGTCTCCTTCCATTCCCCGTCTTCGAAATATTTGCCCCGTTGGGTAATCTCGCGGATATTGATTTCCGGGTTGAAGTTTGTGGCAAATGCTTTGTGATGGTCTCCGGCGTTGCAGTCTACGATATCCAGATATTGTATTTCATCGAAATGATGTTTGGCTGCGTATGCCGTATATACACCCGTTACGCCCGGATCGAACCCGCACCCTAAGATAGCGGTCAGGCCGGCCTCCTCGAAACGTTTTTTGTATGCCCATTGCCAGCTGTATTGGTATTTAGCTTCGTCCAGCGGTTCGTAATTGGCCGTGTCGAGATAGTTGACACCGTATGCCAGGCAGGCATCCATGATATGGAGATCCTGATAGGGCAAAGCCAGGTTTACTACTAAGTCCGGTTTGAAGGAGTTGAACAAGCGGATGAGCTCTTCCACGTTGTCTGCATCGACCTGTGCTGTTTGTACCTTTACATTCTTGATATCGGCGGCGATCCGGTCGCACTTGCTTTTCGTGCGGCTGGCAACCATGATATCGGTAAAGACATCGGCGTTCATCGCGATCTTCTTAACAGCGACGCAACTAACGCCCCCTGCACCAATCACTAATACTCTTCCCATTTACTAATCGAATTAATCTTGTTTATATATACAGTTTACAAGGTTTTAAACCTAACGACAAATATACAATGAATCTTTGGATAATCGGGCAACACCGGGGTAAAACCTTTCTTCCTTTTTTTTCAGAGGCAATAGCGCGTTGAGCAAACAGATGGCTAAATCGGGATGCTTCCGGTCGGTGTACAAATGGCGTTATGCTTTTGCCGGTTCATAACTATGAGGCGGCGAAACCATAAGGAATAAGATGCTGACCTGCTTATTTTTAAGCTAAACTTTGCTTTTCTTTACGCCTGTTCCCGATTTTTACATGATAAAACATAACTCAAAAGTTTTAATTATACATTTAAATGATACACATTAGATTACTTTTTTGCGTTATCGGCAAAATTGTGCACTTATGTCTTCTGCTTTGCCCCCATGCGATGAAGGGCATGGCATGCTTTTTCTTTTAACATTTTGCCTTTAGAAGAACAGCTAAAACGGTAAACTACTACACCGATGATCGAGCCTAAACCCAGGCCACGCTCCGATGAATGGAAGTCCGTCTTTTGTCGTGCTGAAGGTTCCGCACCAGGTCATTTCTGTCTTGAAAGGAACGGAGGGTAGTAACTTATGGAATTTTCTTTCAAGCTTTTCGGTTTTTTCCCGGAGCAGTTCATCCCTTGCTTCGGGATCGTTGAAATCTTCGTCTTCTCCTTCTATTATAATTCGGTTGCCGCTGGTCCTTACATAGATGTAAGGTTCTGCCGTTTCTCAGATGGGACAGCGTTCGGGCCATAGATATTTATTGTCGATAGGGTGCGAGATAAGTGCGTAAGTCGAGGTCAGTTTCATTACTTTTTCGGGCAAGAATTGTCCGGCTTCGAACCCGGCGGCGACAATTACATATTTGCATCGGATGGTTCGGCCATCCTTTGTTTTCAGTCGGCAACCTTCAGGTGCTTCTTCACAAGACGTGACTTCCGTATGGGTGAATATTTGTAAGTGATCATTCTTAACAGGAACTCTTCAGGCAGTTCCCAGGTATTATTTTAAGCAAATTTCGTTAGAGGAGGGGCTGTCGCAATCTTCCGTGAAATGTATATTGGTGGATGACGACCGTTTTTGTCTTTTGACCGACAATTATTTGTTCGTGTATGACCATCGGAAACGCCAATTCGAACCTTTGACGGAAAACATGTTGCCGAATTTCCTGGTACCTCGTTTTCTCGCGGGCGACTCGTGTTATATCGGTACTTCAGCCGGACTTTACGTCCTGGACTTTCCGAGCGAAGAGCTACGTCCGGTCTTTTTGCCCGGTGAGGGGATCGGGACGATAACAGCGATAAAGCAAGGAAAGGACAAACGTTTTTGGCTGGGTACGACTTCTGGCTTATATGTCTATGATCGTGCTCTGCAAAAATTGGATACAGTCGAAACGAAGCGTTTTATCGAAGTCATGTCTCTTGCTTTCGATAATCGCGATCAATTTTATTTTTGATGGTTGTGACGGTAGCCGCATGGATAATCCGGTCGGTGATGAAACGAAAGGAGCAAGAACTCGCTTGGACGATGAAAGAGCATGAACGCAAATTTTATGAAGAAAAGGTCCGTTTTATGGTCAATATCAGTCATGAACTTCGTACGTCGTTAACTTTGATCTACGCTCCGCTCAAACGTTTGCTGAAATCCGGAAAAGTAACGGATGATTTTGCGCAAGAATTTGAGGCACGTGGTATTCGTTTGGAATATAAGTTGGATGTTTCGGTGGAGAAGATTCCTTTCGATGCGGCCAAATGTCGTGTCGTGTTGTCCAATTTGTTGATTAATGCGATGAAGTTCAGCGAACCGAATACTTTGTTGGTCATTAGTACGGAACGTATGGAGACGAATGTGCGTATTTCTCTTGCCGACCAGGGGATCGGGCTGGCTCATGTGGATATGGATCGCCTTTTCTCCCGTTTTTACCAGGGTGACCACGACCGTAAGGGAAGTGGGATCGGTTTGGCATATGCCCGTAAACTTGTGGAACTTGTTATATTCACCGTTCGAAGATTTGTTTCTACCCGTACTTTTCTATGCTTCAATTATCAAAATGACACTACCTACCGGGTAAATCGGATTAATATACCGGGTAAAATAAAAGGGTCTTGTTCACTTTTGCTGCCTTATACACAAATCATCATTCTTTTGAGTAGTTCTATGCTTCCT
>NZ_CDRTCT010000013.1:0-126570 GCF_977054455.1 Parabacteroides sp.
GGATTATATCGTCCGAGAATCGAATATTTTGGAAAATTCCGCAAAAATCGGTCGCCTGAAAATAATCAGACTCTCGGAACCACTAAAACAGAGGCTGCGCCGTAAAACTTAATTACGACACAGCCTCATTAATTGTATTGGTATTTCCCGCCTCACCACCGGGTAACTTAAATTTAAAATATTATGGCAACTGAAAAGACAATCTTGTCAGTAGAATTGTACGATAACGTACTGACAGAAGCCCCCGGCGATTACACCGGAAAAGTCAATATCACCGGTACATACCGCAATGAGAATATTGCGGAAGACATCGTAAAAGAACGTACGGAGTTCCGTCCGGAAACAATCATCAATATCCTGAATCTGGCCGACCAGAAAAAGATCGATGCCGTTCTCAACGGCAAAAGCGTGATCGACGGTGTCGGGCAGTACCTCTTGAACTTCAGCGGCCCGTTAGAAGGCGAGAAACCCATTTTCGATCCCGAAAAGAATAAATTCGGCACTACCTTCACCCCAGGGAATGCCCTGTTGAAAGGCTTGAAAAACCTAACGGCAAGATTCCACATGGCCACAGTAGGCCCGGTCATCAACTCTATTATCGACTCGACAACCGGCAAGGAAAGTCAGGAACTGACCGCCGGCGGTCCGGCCATTATCAACGGCTCTACTCTTCTGTTGAAAGGCGACGATCCTTCCGTAGGCGTCTATTTCACCCCCGACGGAGGAGGCGAACCCCAAAAAGTCTCGGTTATTGTGACCAACACGAAGTCGCAGATCATCATCTCGGTCCCCCAACTCTCCAACGGTTCTTACTATCTTAGTGTCACGACGCAAGCCGGCAGTGGTTACAAATTAGTAAAAGAACCCCGCACATACCGTTTCCCCATCCTGCTGACTGTCGGAGGCGGCGGAGAAGAAGAACGCCCCGGAGAACTCTAACCCGTCCGCTCGATACAGGTGTCGATCCCTCGTTCCCTACGTATGGGGGACGAGGCTTCGGCACTGGTGTCAAACGGGCGATCACTATAGGTATCAACTTAGGCATCACTATGGGTGTCAAAGCCTAAGTTGACACCATACGTCCTAACAAATGTTAATGATTTATTTCAATATTAATAACTCACTTTAAAATCAAAAGCTTATGAAGCGAAAATTACACTTTTTGCTCGCCGTCAGTATAGGGTTGACGGCAAGTGTCGGTTGGCTGCATGCGGAAGATGCCAAGTTAGCCAAAGATGCAAACGTTACATTTAAAGACGTACCGGGTTTTACCTTCGTGTATGCCCAGGGAAATCCGGTTACGGTGACTGCCGGCGATAATAGTACGACTATAATAAAAGCCGATGGTTCAAACGAACAGCTGGTTATTGCTAAAGATAGTGTAAATAAACTGTATCTGTTCGGGGGCAGTAAAAATGGCACAGTATCATCTACTAAAATAACAGTGGAAAGTGGAACGATCGCCAGTGTGTTCGGTGGAGGATATGGGGATTTGACAAATGGCACTCATGCCGCCGTTTCGGATACGAGCAAGATTATTGTCAAAGGAGGTTCTATCCATAACATTATTGGGGGTGGCCTTTACTATTCAAAATCAAAAGTGGTAAAGATCGACATTTCGGGTGTGACGATGGACGATAATGCCTGGGTTATGTGTGGAGGACAAGAAAGCGGAAAGACGTCCGGCAGCATATATCCTGCATTTAATGCCAGTGCGAATACAGTAGAAAGCGGAATTATGAATATTACCGGAGGTACATTCTGTTATGTCGCAATCGGCGGTACGGATGGTTCAAAAGGATATGTGAAAACGGCAAAAGCCAATATTTCGGGTGCAACGATAGTGGGCCTGTTCGGAAATGGTTCGAACGGAGCATCCGATGATGTGGAAGGGAAGATTACAAATTGTACTTTTGCTGCTAAGGGTACTAATTATCCGGTAGAAGTGGCTGCCATCAACAGAGGGCATGTAAAAAATGTCAAGTTGGAGTTTGACAACTGTATTTTCCCGGCAGGAGAAACATTCTGCTTTGTAGGTGGAACTTCGAATTGGAAAAGCGGTTATAAAGGTTCTGAAGTTCAGGTTGTCAATCCGGGTAAAATCTCTTATTCGTTTACAAGCTGTACGAATACTCCCGTATTGGGTCTGAGTGATGGATTGGACGCTGCGAATGTGGAAGTAACCGGTGCAAAGGTCAAAATTGTTCCTTTTAATAACGGCGTCGACCAGCCGATCACCGCTTTCAAGATTAGTGAAAAGAAGACTTGGACCTTCAATAATGGCTTGTTGTCCGACGATGGCGTGACATTGACTGTTGATAAAGATGGTATATTAAACAACCTGTTCTTTGCCAACGGGAAACCTGTTACGATCACTGCACGCGATGGTGGCAAGAAAGGGGCTAAGATAGGCACGGAAGAATACGACCAGACCCTGAGTGTGTTTGGCGGATCATTGAATGCTTCTGTCGAAACATCCAATATTACAATGGAGAGTGGTTCTATCCGTAATCTGTATGGCGGCGGATATGGTGCAGGTAATAAAAGCTCCGGTACAGCGGCTAATGTGACAACGAAAACTACGATTGCCATTAAAGACGGAACTATCAGTAACACACTGGTCGGGGGCGGTTATTACTATTCTAAATCTCCCGAAGTGGACTTGACTATTAGCGGCGGCCGGATTGCTACCCTGTACGCCGGCGGTTATGATGCGGGGAAAACGTCAAATGCGTTGACGTCTACATGGGAAAACTGTGTGAATGGCGTCAAAACATTCAAACTGACCATGACCGGCGGAACCATAACCGAAGGACTCGGATGTGGCGGTGGGCAGGGATATGCTCACACGGATAGTAGCCATGTCGAGATCAGTAATGCAACGCTTGCTGCTTTCTACGGCGTTCTATCGAACGGTAGTGCGAGAACGATTGAAGCGGTGCTTAACAACTGTACATTTAGCGCTATGAATGATTACTATGAATTTGCGTCTGTCAATCGAGGTAAAGCCGGTAATATAGATTTTACTTTTAATGGATGTTCTTTCAATAACTTGGATAAGATTAATTCGAGTTTAGTAGCTGTTGGTGGCTGGGCAAGTTCGGATACGAATGGAAAGGATGTTCCTTGCGTGACAGGTAAAGCCAAATATACATTCATCGACTCTAAAACGAACACACCGGTCATGAAGGTTGGACAAGGCTCAGATAATGCAGATCTTGAACTGATAGGAGCTGTAGCTAAGATTGATTCGGCATTGTATTCAGAAAAAAGTGGCAAACAAGTATGGCATAAAGAATTTACTCTCGGAACCGGCAAAACCTGGACCTTCAACGACGGTCTTTCAATGGCAAGCGGTGTGACGCTGACGAAGACAGGGACATTGAAATATGGCAAGTCTTTCGAAGCCGATGTCAAGACGTTGGCTGAAATGAAGAATGCTCTGGAGATGGCCAATGCAGGGGATGAGTCGATTGCCAATACGATCAATTTGAATGCGGATTTGCTTGTACCGAATGACAGTACAGCTTGGATGGCAGCATTCAATAACATGGGATATTACTATCGAATAATGAAACCTGTCATAATTAATGGTAATGGCAAATCGATATCCGGTACATTCCCAAGTAATGCGACTAAAAAGTATGTTATCACAGCCGACTATACCGGAGATAAAGCAATCACCATTAACGATCTGACCATTGAAAAGACCAATGCAACCGCATTGAATATCACTTGGCCGAAGAATGTGATCCTGAATAATGTAACATTGAATGAAAATGAAGCTGGCGCTCTGAATATCAACTCTGCAGTGGTGAGAGCAACAAATCTGCAAACAGCAGGCAACCGTGTCGGTGTCCGTATTCAGAATCAAAATAGCACAGATCACACATTGCCTCACTTCGAATTAGTAAGTGGAACATTGAAAGATACGGTTCAGATCGCTTTCCATGATCGTACGCTTGCAGGCAATGAAGGCGGCGAAGCTATTACCGATTATGATGCTTTAGTTACTCTCCCGAAAGATGGCGGTTACATCAAGACTTGGAGAAATGCTGAACTGAAAGCCGGCAAAAAAGCTATCGTACGTGTTTGGGCGAATAGCCGGTTTGCTACCGAATATGTCAGCAACAATGCTACCGTACAGTTGGATAGCATCTCTTCCGGTCTGGACTCACTGCTGGTCGACCAAACATTTGCAAATGTTGCCGGTGTGATGAACACAGATGTGAAATATGCTACATTCAATGGTAAGGATCTGGTCGCTTCCGCTTTGAGGAATGGTTTGGTCATCAACTGCGAAGATGCTTATCTGGTGACAGGCAAAGAAGATGCAGCCAATTTTGCAGAGGCGGCAAAAAAGAAGCCGGTTAAACAACTGACGCTTGCTGATAACAAATTGGCAGTCGTTTCTGCATTCTCTGCTCCGGTTATTAATGACGAACAATCTTGGAATGACGCTATGTATGCAGAGCAGAATGTTACGATTACAAAAGACGGTATTCTGAATATCAACGTAGCAATGGCTCTCGATACAGTCTTTATGGAAGAAGGCGCACAATTGAAGGTGCTTCCGAATACAGCCGTAACGGCTAAAGCTGTCCAGTTGGCCTATAAGGTAACAGACAAATGGAAAGCATTCGGATTCCCGTTCAATAAAATGGGGGATAGCAAGACAATGACAGTTAAGGATGCAAGTGGTACTGATGTTAAAACTAAAGAAGGAAACTTTGGTGCTGCAGAAACAGGTCTTTGGGCTGCTACTGTAAAAGATTCTGAAATAGGATTTGCTATGAAATCAGCTGAAGCAACTCTTGATTCCGCTTGTTTGATCGCTGCAGACAGAGATAGCTTTATCTACGTAACAAGCCCGGCTGGCGTGGTTGTCTCTTTAGGAACGAAAGAAGCCCCGGTATCGGTTGGTGATTTGAAGAATGGTACTCCTACATTGAAAATGTCAGCCAACCCGAACCTGTACGAAATGCAGCTTTCCGGCTATGCTTATGTATTAGATGAAGGTCAGAATGTATTTACACAGCAGTTCAACCCGGCAATCGCCCCGTTCCAGAGCTATATCTTAGCTGATGAAACGACTACCAGCACATTGCGCTCCCTCCGTGTAGGCGAAACACCGACAGGCAACGAAACCATCACTCCGGCGGAAGGCTATTATGTCGAATCCGGTCATGGAACGATTACGATCCGCACGGCTGAACCTGTACAGGTGGTTGTCGCCGATATGTTGGGCCGTATCTATTATAATGCCCGCGTAACCTCCGACGGCTATCAGATCAACCTCCCGGCAGGCATCTACGCTGTAAACAAACAGAAAGTAATAGTTAAGTAACAATTAAAACGAAGACGAATATGAAAAAGATAAAATCCGCGTTATCCCTCGCCCTTCTCGTTGCGGCCCCGGCGATATACGCTCAAAATATAGACACCAAAGCCCCCGCAGAACCGGGCTTCATGGTGACGTTGAATGTAACGGACAAAGGCTCTGCCGCCGATACGGTATGGATAAGAGATTACAAAAATACGAAGGATTCCGTTGAACTGAAAGGCAATCAGGTCAAGTATGGCTCATACCTTCGTATAGGTCTGAAAGCCCGACCGGGACAGACTATCGACTCATTGAAGGTAGGTGGAAAGAAAGCGATTTGGACAGGCACTGCTGATGAAAAAAACATACTTGGAACTCTCACCTTCACGGCAGGAAATCCGAACCTCTATTCTCTTCCTCTTGGTCAGATAAAGAGTGAAACGAATGTAATGGTTGCCTGGAAAGAAAAGGCAAGCTGGAACTTGACTTTCGAGAACACGACACAGACGGTCAATACTTCTGGGGCTACGGCTGTTACCGTAAAGGATAACGGTACTGGCAATGCTGATATTATAAAAGGCTATTATAAGACGAATGCCTGCGAGGAAAACGATAAACTGTCAAACGGTGCTTCCGATATCAAGACAGCCGGTACTTACTATGTCAAACTCCAAGCTGATGAGACCGCCGATAAGAAAGGCTTGGATATGGTCATACCGTTGGTTGTCAACAACAAGCTGGCGTTGACTGTTGCAACTCAGCCGTCTGTCGCCTCCGGTTTGATTATAAAAGAAGGCCAGTTGTTATATAATGTCCCTCTCACCGCCGGAACTTGTAAATACGGTGAACGTGTGATCAAAGGTACATGGGCATGGGAGAATCCGAATCTTGTCTTGTCAAAAGGCACTAATACCTGTAAAGCAATCTTTACTCCGGATTCATCTGCAATCTATAATAATGCCACCTCCGGGGATATAACGGTCTCCGCCTTGTATGTGGCTGCTGTCACCGTTGAACAATCTGCCGGCGGTACGGTCACGATTGATGACGCTACCCCTGATAATAAATATGTAGGAACGACCAGCGCTTATGCAGATGTAAAGGTTACGGCCACTCCTGCAACGGGGTATAAGTTCGTATCATGGGCTTCACCTGCTGAACAAGCTAAAGCTGCTTCGACAGAAAAGTATGAAGAAGCTAAAACGAGGGAAATAAAAGCCGCTCCTGACGGCACGGTCATCAAGGCTGTTTTTGCAAAAGCAACCCGTAAGATTACCTTTACGGCTTCTCCTGATAATGGAACGGTCAAAGTGTTGAATGGCGATAAGGAAATTGCGACAGACGCTAATATTTCGTATGGCACAAACCTGACGATCGTAGCCGAACCGGCATCCGGAAAGCAGGTGAAATCTGTTTCTTATGCCTATAAAAAGAGTGATAGCGATACAGGTACAACAACCTCTGCCAACAATTTTGTCGTAGGAGGAGAAGAAGGTGGTTCTTATGCCGTAACTGTAGAATTTGAGGACATCCCGAACCAGAAAGTGATGGTAAATGTCACAGCTCCGGTCAATGGCTCTATTACCATGCTGGATAAAGACAATAAAGCCGTGAATCCTAACTCTTCTGTTGATAAAGGGTCTGCCCTGACAATTGTCGCTGTTCCGAACAGAGGTTATAAGTTGGCTTCGTTGAGAGCGGGCGATACCGAAGTGACTGGCGATTATATTACTGTCAATACCGCCATCACGATTGCGGCAAGCTTCGTGAAAGAAGAATATCTGGTGCAAAACCTGGCTCCCGAACAGGTAGAGTTTAGCAATGTCTCGTTTGGCAAGTCGGAGTTCAACACGTCGATCAAGAATGTGAAAGCCTCTATAAAAGAAGCCTATAAGGGTACTCATAAATTAGTTTCCCTCCTACTGAACAACCAGGCAATCGCCAATGGCGATAACGATTTGCTGGTGGAAGGTGATATGAACTTCTCTGCTTTGGTAAAGACTTTGGAACCGGTCAATATCCAAAATGAAAAGGAGACGAAAGTTATCTATAATGGCAATGCCCAAGTGTATACGGTGAAAACAGCTGCTAATCTTGCGGATTTCAAGGTTACATTTAAAAAAGATGGTAACGAAGTGGTTGCTCCATCGACAGTCGGTAAGTATCAGGTGATCATTACGCGTGAAGCCGATGAGCTATATGCCGCTTACTCGAACGAAAAAGACTATACACTTGAAATCCTTCCGGGAGTACCGGGTGTATTGGATATCCCGTTCTCGGATAAATTGACAGATGCGGATGTAGCTGCTAAGACAACTGTGGCAGGTGAGTGGCTGGATCAAGCTGCTTTTCAAAGCAAATATCCGAATCGTGAACCCGCTACAAAGGCTGGCAATAGTTCTGTCATTTACTTTGTACCGTCAGACGATAATTTGGGATATGTGAAGACAACTACTGTTCCTGCTTCTGAAGCCTCTAATGCAAAAACAGTTACAATCACCTATGCCACTAATGATGCCAACGATCATGGTACTGTCTCTGTTGAAAACGACTTCGTACCGGTTGGCAATAAGACTTATAGCGGTTTGAATTTGACGCTTAATGCGAAAGTTGAAGCCGGTTATAAGATCGATTGGAGCAAAATCACGGTAACAGATGGTACGTTAAAAAACGATCATACGTTTACAGTTTCCGGTAATGTGGCGGTTAATGTTGCTGCCGATGCTTTCACACTCATGTCAACTCCTTCATATAAAACGAACCAGTCAGTGAATGCTACCTATACAGGCCGGTCTTTGGCTTGCACATCCTCTGCTTTAGGCTTGGCTCCTGATGTGGCTTGGAAGGTCCAGTATGTAAAGCAAGATGCTTCAAATCATGATGCGTACACGACCCCTGACCCTGTTGATGCCGGAACTTATAAGATTAAAGTAAGTTGTGACAATGGCACGACATATAGTGCACTTGCAGAAACGGAAATCGGTACGTTGACAATCAAGCCGCAACAATTAGTGGTGACGAATATTAAAGTTCCGAATGCTTCACCTGTAGCTAAGAATGCCATGTTGTCTACTTCTATTTTGGACACGAATGGAAAGGTTACGGATGCACAGGGTAATCCGGTCCCCGGACAATTTACCTGGGAGGATGACAAGAAGGTGACATCTGCCGGCGACCAAAATGTGATATTTACACCGAGTGATCAGAATAACTATTCGGTAGAAGGCCTTCAACTTCACTCTTATGTCTCATTGAAGGGAGTCGCAAGCTATCTGATGACGGTCAAGGCAGAGAATGGAAATGCAAGTAATCTGGTCTTTACGGATGCTACAGGCAATGTGATAAATCCGGCTACCGATAATAAAGTGCCTGCCGGTATGAAGCTGTTTATTACAACTACCAGCGGCACGATTGAGGCTGTTACTGTCAGTGGAGCAAATGCCTCTTCCGGTAGCGAAGCCGGTAGTGGCGAACCTACAAAATGGTATTGTATTGCCGGTAGTGAAGCGTTTACCGTAACTGTAACCTTCAAGTCCGGTACAGAAGGTGGTGGCGACACCCCGTCAGAAGGCGTAGCCGTTACGGGGATCTCCCTGAACAAGTCGACGCTTACTTTGGCTCCTAAGAAATCCGAAAAATTGGTTGCTACCGTAACGCCTACAGGTGCGACCAAGAAGGATGTGAAATGGACCAGTACCGATCCGACGATTGCCAGTGTCGATGCAGACGGAACCGTGAAAGCATTGAAGGCGGGCAAGGCGACGATTATCGCGACCACAGTCGACGGAGGCTTTACCGCAATGTGTGAAGTAACCGTTGATGCCGCTACCGGCATTGAAAAGATCCTGTCCGAAAGCCGCGTCTACGGACAAAGAGGACAGATCGTGATCGAACCGGCTGCACCGGTCGAGGCTACAATTGTGAATATGGCAGGTGTCATGATCTACAAGAGCTTGGTTAACGGAATGGAACAGGTTCCGGCTTACAGCGGCATTTATATTGTCCGCCTGTCTGCTTCCGGCAAGGCGACGACAACGAAAGTTATTGTAAGATAGTATAACTATTATGCGCACCTCGTAATGAGGAAATCATTTGATCCGAAAACGAAGGGGGGAACCGTGAGGCTCTCCCCTTTGTTGTGATCAAGTGCTAATTGCGGGAAATGTCTTTATCCTTGTTTTTTATTCCTTTCGATAATCTCCCAGACATCCTTCTCCGTTCCCCCGAAAGGCCCGGAAGCCTCCAGCTTGATTGTACACATGGCGGCGGCAAAACATCCCGCTTCTTTGTAGGAAGCTCCTTTGTTCCGCATATACAGATAGCCGGCCATATAGGTATCGCCGCATCCTGTAGCGTCTACGATCTCTGTGGGAGGGTAGGCGGGTATCTCATGAAATTCGCCGTCGGCATAAATGACGGATCCCATGCTTCCCAATGTCAGCAAAACCTCCTTGACACCCCAGTTGGCTAATTTCAGGGCTGCTTCGCGCGGGTCTTTGCATCCGGTGAGGACTTCCGTCTCGTGTTCGTTGGCTTTCAGGATATGGATGTATTTCAGCGCCTCTTCCTTTTCCGGCCAGTCTACGGCGAACACTTTCTCACCGCGGACTTCACGCAGGTATCCCTGGGCATCGACCGACAGCATCCCTTTGGTCGATAGATATTTGATTACGTCTAAGGAAAAATCGTCCGCCAGCAGACTTCCCAAATGGTAGATGCGGGCATCGACATCCTGCAACCCTTCGACTGTGAACGGATCGGCTTTTGCCAATACCCGCTGCGTCCGGTTGTCCTGGTTCTCGCCGTATGTGTTCTCGAAGTAGACGGAATGGGCGCTGGGCAACACTTTGACATCAATCCCTTTTCTCCGTATTTCTTCCACCGCATCCATTTCGCTGGCAGCAAGAGCTGTTACCAACAGGAAGTCGGAAGTGTCTAAATTGCTCATTCCATGCGCAAAATAGAAAGATGTCCCTCCCGGCATGTGCAGTGTCCTTTTCGGCGTTACAATCTTATCCAACGTAATGTGGCCGATACAACAAAGATTATGTGTATTCATATTACTTATTTAATCAGAGTGCAAAAGTATATAAAAACAAGGAATAAACCGCTGTTATGGCCATTTTTAGCTCTTTCTCCTCCATTTTGAATAATAAATAGTGTACGTTCTTACACTTTTTCTTTATATTTGCCACTGTTATACGTATTTGATTTATGTAATACCTGAAAAAGCAGTCATCTTATGAGAAAACATCTTTCCTTTTTTATCTTGGTCTTGTTCCTGTTGCCGGGAGTCTTTTCGTTGGCACAGGCATCGTCTTCTTCCGACATACGCTATCTGTTCGCCTATTTTACAGATAAGAATGAGAATCGCAACGGTATGCACTTGGCTTGGAGTGCGGATGGATATTCCTGGACGCCGATAGGGCCGGAACATAGTTTCCTGAAGTGCGATTACGGGACCTGGTATGCCGATAAACGTATGCGCGATCCTTTTGTCATGAAGGGGCCGGATGGACTTTGGCATTGTATCTGGACGCTGAACTGGGACGGGAATGCAATCGGATATGCTCACTCCAAGGACCTCGTGCACTGGTCGCGCCAGTCCTATCCGAAAGTGATGGAAGGGTATGAAGTCCGGAACTGCTGGGCTCCTGAAATGATTTACGACGACGAGAACCGGCAATATGTGATCTTCTGGGCCAGTACGATCAAAGAGAACGGCGTGTGGAAGACCGAGCCGGGAGAAAAATATGACCATCGTATGTATTACACTACGACAAAAGATTTCAAGACCTTTTCCCCTGCAAAGATATTCTTCGATCCGGGACATAACGTGATTGACGTGACCATACAGAAAAAGGATGGCAAATACTATATGCTTTATAAAGACGAACGCATCTGGCCGAAAGCCAAAAAGGAACTGTCGGTTGCCGTAAGCGACCATGCGACAGGTCCGTATCTGCCGACCGGAGACATGCCTTTTGCGACCGACTGGGTGGAAGGGCCGGCCGTTTGCCCGCTGTCCGACGGGAGCTATGTCGTTTATATGGACGCCTATACCCGCCATCGCTATGAAGCGAAACGGACACGTGATTTCCGAACCTGGGAAGATGTGACGGATCGTATTTCGATACCGAAAGATGCCAAACACGGCTCTATCATCACTGTTACCAAAGCGTTTGTCGATAATATCCTTTCGGAAGTGGATGCGGCCCGGCAGCGCGAGAACCTGCGCAATGAACGGCTCGCCTTGCCCGACTCCTTAAAAGAGGCGGTTCCTGTCGAGGCGGAAATTACCGTTGAGGGCGACCGGGCGAAAAAGATCAGTGATTATCTGTTCGGTGTCTTTTTTGAAGATCTGAATTATGCTGCCGACGGCGGCTTGTATGCCGAACTGGTCCAGAACCGCGATTTCGAGTATGATCCGGAGGATAAGACCGGCAACGACCCGGACTGGAACAACCGTTATGCCTGGGATTTGAAGTCATATAAGGCAGATGCCCCGGCAGAAAGTATCGGATTGGAGATCGACACGGTAGAACCGGTCCATCCCAACAATCCGCATTATGCGGTGCTCCGTGCCAAAGGTGCTGAGTTGGACCTGGTCAATGGCGGTTTCGACGGTATCCATATCCGGAAGGGGGAGAAATATGATCTTTCTTTTTTCTCCCGTGTCCGGGGGAACGGTCAGGGCGCCTTGCAAATCCAGTTGAGGAACCGTTTCGGTAAGCCGCTTGCGCAAGCCGCGGTTCAACTCAATTCCGGAGAATGGACGAAGCAGCACCTCACGTTGCAGGCGGTGGAAGATGCGGACAGTGCCTGCCTGTCCATACAGACGATGGCTCCCGGCGTTTATGCCTTAGATCTGATCTCCCTTTTCCCGCAGAAAACATTTAAGAACCGTCCGAACGGTTTGCGTGCCGATCTGGCACAAGCGATAGCCGACCTGCACCCGCGCTTTATGCGCTTTCCGGGAGGTTGCCTGGCGCATGGTGATGGCGTGCATAATATTTATAACTGGAAAGAAACGATCGGTCCGCTGGAAAGCCGCAAACCCCAACGCAATTTGTGGGGGTATCACCAGACGAAAGGGCTTGGGTATTACGAGTTTTTCCAGTTCTGTGAAGATATCCAGGCGGAACCTGTTCCTGTCATTGCCGCAGGCGTATGTTGCCAGAACTCCCGTGGAGGCGGGCAGCAGGGAGTCGCGATGTGCGATATGGACGCTTTTATCCAAGACATTCTGGATTTGGTGGAATATGCGAATGGAGATGCCTCTTCGAAGTGGGGGCGAATGCGTGCCGAAGCCGGCCATTCGGAACCTTTCCGCCTGAAATATATCGGGATCGGAAACGAAGACCAGATAACGGATGCTTTTGAAGAACGTTTTACGATGATCTATGAGGCCCTGAAAGCCAAACATCCGGAAATAACCGTGATCGGTACGGCCGGGCCTTTCAACGAAGGGACCGACTATGAGGAAGGCTGGGAGATTGTTGACAGATTGCAGGTCCCGATGGTGGACGAGCACTATTACCAGACACCCGGCTGGTTCCTGAATAACCAGCATTTCTATGATTCCTACGACCGTCAGGGCGCGAAAGTTTATTTAGGAGAGTATGCCGCCCACCTTCCCGGCCGTCCGAATAACCTCGAAGTCGCTTTGGCGGAAGCGGCTTATATGACTTCACTGGAACGCAACGGCGATATTGTCGGCATGGCCTCCTACGCTCCGCTCCTGGCAAAAGAAGGGCATACGCAATGGAATCCCGATCTCATCTACTTCAACAACCGGGAGGTGAAGCCGACCGTTAACTATTATGTCCAGCAAATGTATGGCCTCAATGCCGGCGACGAGTATCTGCCGGCCACGGTCAGACTATCCGTTCCGTCGGGCGATATTGCCAAACGTCTCCCCGTATCTGTCGTAAAAGATAGTAAAACGGGCGACCTGATCGTGAAATTAGTCAATATCCTACCGGCTGTAACCCGCACAAACATCAGGCTGGACGGAGTTGCAGTTGCCGATACACACGCAGTCAAGACTGTTTTATCCGGCGCGTTGGAAGATACGGATTTGAAACCGCAGACCTTGGACTGCCAGGTCGGACAAGTATTTGCCTGCGAATTGCCGGCATATTCGTTTACGGTGATCAGGATAAAGATAAAATCCGTATATTAGTCGCTGTTAATAAAACAGCAATATTATGGAAACTGCATTTTTCGTTTTGCTACTTCTTGTCGTATGGATCAGCCTGCATAACCATATAGGTAAGGCAATTGCCAATATCGAGTCTCTCAAAAAAGAGATAGCCAGTCTAAGGAAGCAATTGGAAGGGCGGGAAATTGTAGCGGAGGAAGAGTGCCATATCCCGATTTTGTCTGTCGAAATAAGAGTGGATGAAGAGACTTCGAAGCCTGAGGTAAAACAGCCGGAACCGGAACCTCGGAAAGAACCTGTTGTTCCGGTGGCGCCCCCGCCTCTTAAAACGTGGACTCGTCCTAAGCCGGCGCCTCCCAAAAAGAAACGTAAACCGGTTAATTACGAAAAGTTTATCGGAGAGAACCTGTTCGGCAAGATCGGCATCCTGATATTGGTGATCGGCATGGGTTTGTTCGTGAAGTATGCGATCGATAAGAATTGGATCAACGAAGTTTTGCGGACCGTGCTGGGCTTTGTGGTCGGTGGCGGTCTGCTGCTGATCTCGCAGAAGTTGAAGAAAACCTACCGCGCGTTCAGTTCCTTGTTGGCAGGCGGCGCTTTTGCTATTTTCTATGTCACGGTGGCGATGGCCTATCATTACTACGGGCTGTTCAGCCAGGCGACTGCCTTTGTCATTTTGGTGGTGCTTACGATCCTGATGTCCGTCCTTTCCGTCTTTTACAACAGGCGCGAATTGGCCATTATTGCGCTGGTCGGCGGTTTTATATCGCCTTTCCTTGTCAGCAACGGCATGGGGAGTTACTTGGTGCTGTTCGTTTATGTGACAATCCTGAATCTTGGGATGTTCGTCCTTTCCCTTTATAAGAAATGGGGAGAGCTGCCGATCGTCAGTTTCGTGGCGAGCTATCTGATCCTGTTTGGTTATTCGAGCGCGGGAGATCTGGACGTGGCGGGGTTTACGCAATTGGTGCACCTGTTGCTTTTCGCGACCCTGTTCTTCCTTATCTTCCTTCTGCCCGTCGTGACGGTGATACGTTCCGACAGCCGTAAAATCAACCAATTGCTGATGGCAGTCGTGGTACTGAATAACTTCCTTTACCTCTTTTTCTGTTTGTGGTTTCTGCGTGAGATGCAGCTCGAACAGAATATAAAAGGGGCGTTCACCTTGTTTATCGCTCTGATAAATGCGGCGGTGGCCTTTGTTGTAAACCGGAGGAAAGTCGAAAGCAGCTTGCTCTGCCCGGCATTGACCGGACTGGCGCTCACCTTTGTTTCCATCACCATACCGATCCAGTTGGACGGGACCTTTATCACCCTGCTTTGGGCGTGTGAGATGGTGGTCGTCCTGTGGCTCTTCATCAAATGGAGAATCCGGATATATGAATACTTTGTGGCAATCCTGTTTCTCCTGACGAATGTTTCCTATTGGATGGATATCGAAGCCTTGTTGGGGTCAGGCATAAGGCAGGCTTTGTTCGTCAACGGCACATTCGCTACCGGAATTTCTGTCGGCATAGCTTTTTTGCTGGTTGCCTGGTTCTTGTTCCGGAATAAAGATCTGTTTGCGACTACTTCCGTATGGAAATATTCGCCCTGTAATGCGATAACTCTTTTAGACGGAAGTGCGGTCCTTTATACGGCCTTTATGATCGAGTTCGCGCGGAATGTCGACGACTGGTATCTGTCGCAAGGTCTAATGATGGCGTTTACGGCGGTTACCTTGTTTCTATTGCTTCTCGTTATGCGGAGACGTTTTCCGATGGAACGTTATTTCCGGTGGTATGCGTTTTCCTTGTTGATCCCGGTTTGCTGGTATATGTGCGTTTTCCTGTCCGGCCGCTATTTTCAGTGGACGGCTTTGCAGGCACTCGGATGGCTGACGGTGGCTATTATTGCGGCGCATATTTATTGGCTGGCAAAAGAATATTATGCCGTGTTCAATTTCCGTAGCAAGTCGGCGAACAGGATGACGGTCTATGTCAGCATTCTTTCCACCGTTTTGTTGACCCTTGCCGTACGAAGCCTGCTTTGCCAGCTTTCGCTTTCCGATGAGACGAATGCCGGCTTCTCCATTTCCTTGGCGATTGCGGGGTTTGTCGAAATGGCGATTGGCATGCGGTTGCACCTGAAGTCTTTGCGTATGATCAGCCTGACGACTTTCGGCATTGTCTTGCTAAAGTTGGTCGTGATCGATTTGTGGTTGCTGCCGACCCTCGGAAAGATTATTATCTTTATCATTCTGGGTGTTATCCTACTTGTTCTTTCATTTCTTTACCAGAAATTGAAAAAGGTTTTGTTTGAAGAAGACCGGGAAGAGTTGGCAAATAATTAATACAATAACCCCAGATGGGTTCAGATTCTATTTCGGGTAAAATTCCGGATCGTTTTGATTTGACTTTTTGCCGGCTTTTTACCGGAATTGGTAACGATTGAAAAAACGTCGTAGGCAGAAAATGAAAAAACGATGTCTCTTTGTAATCAGATAGGAGAAAGATCGGATATTGTGGAAAACCTGAACTCCCGGAGAATCGCCTGTAGTAAAAAAGTCGGGATATTCCCCGTATATCTCAAACCGATTCCGGGGCTTTTCCGCCACGACGACCGTCTTCGTTCCCTTAACGACCGTCTTCGTTGCCATCAAGACGGTCGTCATGTTATATACACCGCGCATCTCAGAGCCATTACGACCGTCTTCGTGACAAAAAACTGCGCACCTTAGCCGACAAAGCCCTTTTTACCCGCAAACAAGCCGGATTTCAGCCCTATTATTAAAGATTGTATATTGTTGTCAAGGAACCGGTATTTTACAATAAGCCCTCTGTCTTTATGAAATCCATACTGTTCCTGTTTTATAGATACGTGTCATTGCCGTTTTCGTCCAAAAGCTTCTTGTCGCGATTTGCATCCATTCAAAAAACCAAGCATCGGAGGCCCCCAAAAACAGGCAAAAAACCGCACTTTTTGCAGAAAGCCTGTTTTTTGCCGTTTTTGCCTTTTGTAAATGTTTGATTATTAATAGAATATGATTTGCATACTATGTACGCGCGTACCTATATTTATGGGTAAAAATGGCATGTTTTATGCTTTTAAGTGATTGTAGATAAGCGAGATAGATGAGGGAAGACAAAATGACGAAAAAAACGTACGTTTTTTTTAGTCATTTTTCAGCTACAAAAATACGCATACTTTTTAATCCTGCAATTCTTTCTACAAAGATTTTTCTTTTTCTATATTGTTTCTTATCAATTAGATAGCTTAACTTGTACAAAAATACACCTTTTCGGCACGAACCCTGAAGTAGCTCTCAAAAAATGACTAAAAAAAACGTACGTTTTCATTAGTCATTTTGGAGGGGCTGAACTCCCCGTACATATATATTCATTGCTTTTAGTGTAAATAGTATTAATATTAAATTTAGAATTATGAACAAAAGATTTTCTACTCTTTTGGCTACTCTTCTGGTAGCCGGTGGTTTGTCTTCTTCGGCTTGGGCGGATACTGCTGTTAAAGATTATAAAGCAGGTCCTGGTACTGTGGAAGATGGCGAATACACATTCCTTTGTGTTGGAGATGCTGATAATGTACTTTCAATTGGGGATGGAAATGTATTGACTAAGATTTCTGCTCCTTCCACAGGACTGTCTGCCGTTAATAAAGCTCTTTGGAAAGTTTCCGTTATCAAATCAACAAGTGTTGCAGGTGGTAATACTTACAAATTTCAGAACAAGGCAACGGGACAGTGGTTGGCTATTGATTTGAAAAGTGATAAAGCTGCTGGTAGTGCTAACTTTGTTACTTCTGACGGTAATGTGAAAGTAGGTGGTGCTAATTCTACTTGGGGATGGGATGCCACTAAAGGTTTGTATGCTGTAAAAGGTGACTCCATCTTTACTTTGACTGCAGATACAGATCCTAATACACAGTTCAATTTGACAGCTACCAAAGGCGAGACTCCGGGTGCAACTGCTGTTGTTATCGGTTATGATGCAAATTTGAAGGAGAATTTGAAACTTCCTCTTACTGCTGATGAATTTAATACACTTACAAAAGGTAAATTGTATTTCAAAGGAGGAAAGGATGTTTCTACTGGAAATGCTAATGTTTTGACTGCTAATACTTGGAAAGCTGTTGAAGAAGTGGCTGATGGTTCTGGTAGTTCAACTTCAGCTAATTATGTGAATTTGAAGAATGCTGCAGGTAAATACTTAGTTGTAGATACTGTTCTTTATACAGGGACTACTTATGATAGTGATCCTGCATTTAAGTTAAATGTGGATACTGTTTATAAAGAATCAACAGCTCCTACTGCAAATGATGTTAATAAAGCTGCAAAACAGAGATTTAAAGCGGCGTATGAATTCCAGCCTATTTATTGTGTATCTAAAGACTCTATCGTATTGTTGATTGCAAGTCATCCGACTTATAATGAAAATGGAAAACCTTCACAATGGAGTGATAGCCATACGAATTATGGCTCAAATAAAACAGGTCAGATTATTCTTCGTACTTTAGCAAATGCAACTATATTAACAGTTGAAGCTACTGATAATATAGTTGCTAGTCCTAAAGCTTACGTTGTAGAGCCCCTTATCCAGCCGACAGCCGGCAATATCGGCGGTACAGCTAAGATTGCTGCTGATAAGGTTTACTATGTTGCCAATATGGAGAAATATGTAGGTGACAAAGAAAATACTGCTTATGGCAAGTTCTATGATATAAACCGTCCGAACCAAGCTCATTACCTGAATGCTGGTCAGGCATTTAATGCAGGATCTCAGTTTGTCGTTGAAGCTACTCCGGGTGCTGACCATGGTAATTATACAATCAAACAGCGTTTCTATGATATGGTTGTTTGGGAAGGTGTTGCCGATTCAACTGCTGACGGTTCTATTGTTATTCTGCCGACTACGACAGCGCAAACTGCTCTTACAAAGATGGGTATTAATGTTGATCTGGCCGACACGATCAAATTGGTTGACGCAGGTCTTGAATACAAAGATGCTGTAGAATATGCTACATTCCACGCTTCTGATTTTGCGTTAAAAAACAAACAGTTCAAGATTCAGTCTGCTTCTCCACTATTGGGTTCTGACATGTTTATCCACATGAAGAAAGATAGCACATTGGCTTTACAGGATGGTGAAGTGTTGTATTCTTTCAAACATGTTGGTAATGTTCCGGTCAAGTCTGCATCAATCAAAGACGCTGTCGCTCCTTTGTCTGTAGAGGCTTATGAAATCTCAACTAAAGACGGCCAGTATCTGGTCTATGATGGTAAGAACTATCTGTTGACTGCTGATCCGGCTAAATATCTGATGACGGTTACATATAAGTATAATAATGATAAGTCAGAAACACTTACATTGACAAATACAGCCTTTATCTTTATTCCGACAGAAGCTGCTGATAAATATGTGGTTGCTCCGGTATTCCCGCGTGTGGAAATTGCAGGAGCAAGTAAATCTGTAGAAAAGAGATCTGTTACATTGAAATATTCGAATGTAAGCTGTAAGGTCGTTGTAGATGGTGACGTAATGAACCATGATGCTACTGAAACAAAAGATGTAACAGTCGCTTATTCAGGTGTTATCCATGATCTTAATCCTGGAGATGTTAAAGACAGAATGATCACTGTCAACACCAACACCGGTGACCTCGAAAACCGTATCCAGGGTACTGCAAAATATGACCTCTTCTATGTTGCTGAAGAAGACGATCCTCAGAGCCTGTTCTCTATGCCGAAGCATATCCAGATTGAAACAACAAACAACCAGTTCGTAACTGTAAATACAAAGAACGAAGCGTTGGTAGTTGCTGAAAATGCTTTGAAGGCTGCAAACTATACAGCTGAAGACTTCACATTCTGGTTAGATACTGCTGCTTACAACCGTAACGGCGAAACATTGGTTGCTCCTTCTTACTATGTAACAAGAGGTGTTGCTGCCGATACGACTACTAAGGTTGACGCTCACAGACTGTATATGTACAACGCTGCTGACTCTGCTGCAAAAGCAACAGTCAACAAAGAACAGTATCTGGCTTACGGTTCGACTCGCGTGATCTTCCGTGAAGCTTTGCGTTACGGTGCAGACTCTTTGATCGTTGCCGGTGACACATTGACATTGGATGGAAAAGCAACCGCTACAATCGCTAAACCGAAAGCCGGTGTTGCTAACTTCCGTTTCAATTTCCTGCAAGCTAAGGACGAAGCCGAAGGTGTTTACAACATCAAGAGCGGTGACAACTACTTGCGCAACCTGAACGGTGTATTGGTTATCGGTGACGCAGAAGAAGCTGTTATGGTAACAGTCAATGCAACAGATGCGCCTACAGCAAACGAAGGCGTTGAAGTTTCAGAAGTGAAGGTAATCGCTTCCGAAGGCTCAGTTCAGATCGTTGGTGCTCAGGGTAAGAAGGTTGTTGTAACCAACATTTTAGGTCAGGTGGTTGCCAACACGGTTATCGCATCCGACAACGCTGTAATCGCTGCTCCTCAGGGCGTAGTCGTAGTAGCTGTTGAAGGCGAAGAAGCTGTTAAAGCAATCGTTAAATAAGAATGAAGGGAACCTACATATTAAAGTAGATGCCTATGAGGGTGTGTCAGACTGAACGCTGACGCACTCTCATACCCGTTAAAAAATAAGTATTTCAACACTTAAGTATTAATATTAAATTTTAGAATTATGAACAAAAGATTTTCTACTCTTTTGGCTACCGCGTTGGTAGCTGGTAGTTTGTCGGCGTTTGCAGCAGATGCAACAATCAAAGGTCCTGGTACTGGCGAAAATGCTGTAAAAGACGGTGAACTGACCTATCTGTATGCTGGTACCGAAGATGATGCTGATGTTATCGTCCTGAATGCTGCTGGTGAACTGGAAAACAAAGCTGTTACAGAGTTAACGACATTAGCGACTGTAAATTCTGCCTTATGGAAAGTAACCGTTATCAAATCGACTTCTGTAGCAGGTGGCAACACTTACAAATTCCAGAACAAGGCAACAGGTAAGTGGTTGTCTGTGGATTTGAAAAGTAACACAAAAGCTGCTGAAGGCATTGCTACTTCTACAGGCAATGTAAAAGTAGGTGGTTCTAACTCTGTTTGGGGGTGGGATGACACGAAGGGTCTATATGCTGTAGTTGGTGATACGACTTTCTGTTTTAAGCCGGCTACAAATAATTACAATTTGTTGGCGACACATAAAGATAAAACTGTTGCTGGTAATGCTGTTTTTGGCTATACAGCTTTAGACAAAACGTTAGAACTTACTGCTGATGAATTCAATACCTTGACAAAAGGCAAATTGTATTTCAATGGTGGTAAAGATGTTTCAACAGGAAATACAAATGTTTTGACAGCTAATACTTGGAAAGCAGTTGAGGCTATTCAAAAAGGAACAAATAATGCAAACTTTGGAGGTAAAAGATTTAGCTTGAAGAATACTGCTAACAAATATCTGGTAGTTGATACTGTTTATTATGATGGAACAGACGATGCTCTGAAATTAACAGTTGATACTGTATATGCAAAAGATTATACAGCTGATCTATTAAAAGATGATCCAGCTAATAAAAGAGCGGCTAAGTCTTATAGATTCTCAGCAAATTGGAATGTAGCTAAAGATTCTCTTATTATCCTGATGGACGATGTTCCTGCTAAAAAGGCCACAACTGATGCTACCGGATCAGATTGGGCAGGAAATGTAGCAGAAGATAATGGTGCTGCAATTCCTTCTCAGATCGTTTTGCGTAATCTGGCAAATGCAACAGTGTTGACTACGGGTACAAAAGTTACAGAAGATAATAAAGATAATCGTCCTGCATATGAAATTCAGCCTCTTATCCAGGGTACTCCTTCTAACATGGGCGGTATCGCCATTATCACGCCTAATAAGGTTTACTATGTAGCTGATATGAGAGGTTATGCAGATGGTAAAGTTAATGCTAATAACGGTAAATTCTATGATTATAATACTGTTAATATGACTCATTACTTGGAAGCCGGACAAGCATTCAACTATCTTTCTCAGTTTGTTGTAACAGCAACTCCGGGAACAGATAAGGGTAATTATATTATTCAACAACGTGCTACAGGTGATGTTGTTTGGGCTGGCATTGCCGATTCTTTGGCAAATGGCAATATCGTAATTGCTACAGAAACTGGAGTCTCTGATACTATCAAGTTGGTTGATGCTAATATTGCTTATGCAGGTGCAACTCAGTATATAGGTTATCATGCTACCGACCATGCATTGAAGAACAAACAGTTCAAGATCCAGTCCGCTTCTCCGCTGTTGAGCGAAGAAATGTTTATCCATATGAAGAAGGACAGTTCAATGACTTTGAAAGCTGGCGAAGTTATGTATAACTTGGTTCGTTTGGATACTCGTGACTACAATGATGCAGCCATCAAAGATGCTGTAGATAAATTGGCTTGGGATGTTTATGCTATCAAGACTTCTAAAGGTGAATATCTGGTATTGGATAACAACGGAAATTACATTCTGACTGCTGATCCTGCTAAATATAATTTCACTGTAGGTTATAAATATACGGATGGAACAGTAAAGGATGCAGCTAAATCGTTTATTAGAACAGGCTTTGCCTTCATCCCGACTGATGCAGCAGATAAATATGTGATTATGCCGACATTCCCATGTGTGGAAGTTGGTGATCAGGGTAAGAAACTTGCTGAAGTACCTGTTTCTTGCTATTATTCAAATATCCCGAAAGAGGCTAAGGTGGCTTCTGGTAAAACAAACACTCTTACAAAGACTGCTATTACAGCTTCTTTGAAACAGAGTATGGCAACTGTAAACACCAATACAGGCGATTTGGAAAATGAAAAGATTGGTGCAGTTAAATACGACCTCTTCTACGTTGCCGAAGAAGATGATCCTCAGAGCCTGTTCACAATGCCGAAGCATATTCAGATGGAAACTACAAACAACCAGTTCGTAACCATAAATGCTAAGAACGAAGCGTTGGTAGTTGCCGAAAATGCATTGAAGGCTGCTAACTATACAACTGAAGACTTCACATTCTGGTTGGATACCGCCGCTTACAACCGCAACGGTGAAGTACTGGTTGCTCCTTCTTATTATGTGACGAGAGGGGTTGCCGCCGATACGACTGCAAAGGTTGAAGCCCACAGACTGTATATGTACAACGCTGCTGACTCTGCTAAGAATGCAACAGTTGACAAAGAACAATACACTGCTTATGAATCGACTCGCGTAATCTTCCGCGAAGCTCTGCGCTACGGTGCAGATTCTCTGGTTGTTGCCGGTGATACATTAACATTGGACGGTAAAGCTCCGAAGACATCTCCGATTGCTAAGCCGAAAGCTGGTGTTAACAACTTCCGTTTCAATTTCTTGCAGGCAAAAGATGAAGCTGCCGGTGTTTATAACATCAAGTGTGGCGACGATTACCTGCGTAACTTGAACGGTGTATTGGTAATCGGTAAGTTGGCCGAAGCCGTTAAGGTAACAGTGAATGCAGCTGAAGCTCCTACTGCAAATGAAGGCGTGGAAGTTGCCGGAGTGAAAGTGATCGCCGGCGAAGGCTCGGTTCAGATCGCAGGTGCTCAGGGTAAGAAGGTTGTAATCTCTAACATCCTCGGCCAGGTAGTTGCCAATATGGTTATTGCTTCCGACAACGCTGTTATTGCTGCTCCTCAGGGCGTAGTTGTTGTAGCCGTTGAAGGAGAAGATGCCGTAAAAGCTATCGTTAAATAAGAATGGCATTTAGTGGGAGCGAGGTTCGCCTCATCCCTATTAAATATTTTATAATCAAATAATCTACCACGTGTCCGGTTCTTTCGAACTGTTCAAGTAGCCCGTGACGGGTGAACAAGTGGTACATTAATACTAAAGTAAAATAAAAAGTTCATCTGCATTCCCCCTGTGAAGGACGATTGCAGACAAAAAACAAGCTCCGGTAACACAATGCTACCGGAGCTTCGTTGATATTGTAGAATTCTTGAAATTCATCATGGTAATACTAAAAGATCGTTCTTCCCTTAATTCAAAAAGATATTGCATCAAATTGGAGAAAGAAGTCATGCCTCCTTTTGCTTATTTCAACCGTGGTTGATTCAACCGCTGTTGCAAAAATAATGAATAAAACATTACAATGTAACTTTTTTCGAAGAATCGGTTCATTAGGGAATTTTCTGGAAATTTAAATTACTTGTTTAACCAATAACTATTACTATATTTGCATTGTGCAAATAGCACAATTGCGTTGTTTAACTGATTCTTTCAGAAAAAATCTGGAAAATTTATAGAAGAAGAATGAGTTAACGTATCTCGCATCGTATTTGTAAATATGGTGTGGGAGTATGTTGCTTATTTACTTCTACGGTTTTCCAGAGCCTTTCTGATAGATAAGTCACAGCTCTCACACTTCATATATAATTTAAAGATTAGAGTTTGGAGATCGAGAAGCTCGTGATTTAATTCACATTAAAAAGATGCAGGTTGAAAGGAAAATATTATCCGACCATTTTGAAGAAATATATGTCTCTTGGTTTTCCCGGATGAAATATTTCGCGCTGGAATATGTCGTGTCAGAAGAAGACGCAGAAAATATCGTCCAGGACGTATTTACCGAACTGTGGGAAAAGAAAGAGATCTTGGCTTATGATGTGAATCTGGTCGCCCTGCTTTTTACCTCGATCAAGAACCGTTGTATCGACCTGTTGCGCCACCGTATTGTTGTGAAGGAAGCTGTCAACCTGATGCAGGAAGAGTATCAGGCTACTTTGCGGATGAAACTTGCCTCTCTGGAATTATTCGATCAGTCCCTGCTCTCCGAGCAGGATATCGAACGGATCATTACCGAAGTGATAGACTCTCTGCCTGAAAAATGCCGGGAAATTTTTATCAAAAGCAAAATAGAGGGTAAAAAGCAGAAAGACATAGCAGTTGAACTGAATATTTCACTTAAAACCGTTGAAAACCAAATGGCTATCGCCTATAAGAAAATTAAAAGCGAATTGAAGGACTATCTTCCTTTATTACTGTTTTTACTCGTGAATTAAAAAAATCCGTTTATCCTTTGGGGGTTTTGGTTTCCTGATCCGTTTATTAAGAACAAAAGCGGAAAATATGAACGAACGGATACATAAATACTTTTATGAAGAACTTTCTACAGAAGAGCGACTATCCCTGCTGCGCGATGTCGAGGCGGACGAAGAACTCAAAATAGAATTTGCAGAATATCAAAATCTATATGCCTTGTTGAACTTAGGACATCAGGTACAGGATAAAGCAATCGGCAAACAAAAATACGACCGCTTTATTTTGCAAAAGCAACACACCGTGATGTGGAAGCGTTGGACACGCCGGATCGGGTATGCCGCTGCTATTCTGGCATTAGTCGTTTCAACAAGTGTATTGACATATTGGTACGCACAGCCTGAACAAACGGAGTTTTTATCGGAGAATGTGATGAACACTTTGTACACTCCTGCCGGACAGCGGGCACAACTGGTTTTGCAGGACGGAACGGAAGTCTGGTTGAATGCGAAGTCGAAGTTGATCTATCCGGCCCGTTTCACCGGTGATAAAAGGAATGTTACGATCGAAGGGGAAGCCTTCTTCAAAGTGGCGAAAGATCCTTCCCGTCCTTTTATCGTTTCCACGCATGATGTCGACATGAAAGTTTTAGGTACTCAGTTTAACGTGTGCAGCTACCCGGCGACCGGCTATGTGCAAACCAGCTTGCTGGAAGGTTCCGTTCGCGTTTTTTTCCGGGAAAGGGAGTCTGACGGAATCACTTTGGAACCGGATCAGCAGGTGACCGTCTCAAACGGGAAGATGAGGGTGGAACCGATTCGCCTGAAAGATCATTTTTTATGGCGTGACGGTATATATGCCTTTGAGAACGAACCTTTGATCAATATTCTGGAAAAGATGGAACTTTACTATGACGTAAAGATCGTAGTAAAAGATACATCCTTGTTTAAAGATACTTATACGGGGAAATTCAGGCAGCGCGACAGCCTCGACGATGTTTTCCGCGTATTGCAGCAAATCCGTAAATTCAAAGTAGAGAAAGACGCGGAGCGGAACATAGTGACCTTAAAATAACAACATGTCAAACATAAAAACGTATAGCCTATGATGAAAGAACAGTAGAAAAGAAAACAAAAGCGGCAGAAGCTACCAACAACTGCCGCCGGAGTTAAAGCAAACACAAGTCGTAATTTTTTAGTATTCACTTTAAATTTAGAACAAAGATATGAAAAGAAAAACTTTGTTACAGTCCTTTATTGTGCATAATAACCGCATTAAAGATTTTTTTAGAATTATGAGAATATCACTTTTCCTTTTGTTTGTTTGTGTGTGTCAGTTAATGGCAGAAGAGGCTGGTGCGCAAAATATTGAGATCAAGATCAGCCAGAATAGTATGACTATTAAACAACTGGTCAAAGAAATCGAGGCACAGACCGACTATCTGGTTGTGTTTCGGGATCAGGATGTGGATGTCAATAAGACTGTGTCTTTTCGAAAGAAATCTGCAAAGATATCTGATTATTTGGAGCAGGTAGCTGAGAGTACCGGAATTGGGTATCGATTTGATCATGATTATATTACGTTGGTTTCTAAAAAAATGTCTGTCAATCAGGATAAAAAAATGATTTCTGGTAGGATTGTTGACTCGGCAGGTGAACCGATTATAGGTGCGAATCTGGTTGAAAAAGGTACAGCTAATGGTTCGATAACAGATGTTGATGGAAACTTTTCTATACAGGTCTCTGATAAAGCGGTTTTAGTAGTATCATATATTGGTTATTTATCACAGGAAATAAAAATAAAAGATCAGCGTTCTATACGTGTAGTGTTAATTGAAGATACACAAGCTCTGGAAGAAGTTGTCGTAATTGGTTATGGAACAGCAAAACGTCGTGACTTAACAGGTGCTATAGCAAGTGTAAAAGCAGAAAAAATGGAAGTAGAGGCCCCTCGCGATATTACAGATCTTATGCGTGGAACGGCTGCAGGTTTAAATGTCGGTATGTCTACATCGGCAAAAGGAGATTTAACTCCTCAAATACGTGGTGTTAATACTTTGACGGCAGGTTCAAGCCCGACAATAGTTGTGGATGGAGTTATTTATTATGGTTCTTTATCTGACATAAATACGAATGATGTTGCAAGTATTGATGTTTTGAAGGATGCAAGTTCTGCTGCTGTTTACGGTTCACAAGCGGCTAATGGAGTTATTGTAATTACAACAAAAAAAGGTAAAGGTAAAGAGGATGGTTCTGCGTCTGTCACATTTAATGCGAATGTGGGTTTTGTTCAATCAGCCAATCAAATGCCGATTTTAGATGGTAAAGGATATTTAAAATATAGACAGGATTATAATATTGGAAATAGTTCAAGTGACTATTTAGCCCAATATCCTGAAATTTATACAAATCCTTTTGAGTTGGATGGTACAGGTGTTAATCCTTTAGACTGGTACAATTATAATCAAAAAACGCCTGTCTCATCTGTATCGGATGAAGAAATGACGCGTGCATGGCTTTCTAGATTGCAACTTTATACTCCAGAAATTGACAACTATATAGCGGGAATAGAGACAAATTGGGCTGATCTTGTTCTTCATAAAGGTTTACAGCAGGATTATACGGTAAGTGTATCTAATCGAACAGATAAGGTAAACTATCATTGGTCGTTGGGCTATGTAGATCGGAAAGGTATAATAGTTGGAGATGATTATAAAAACCTTCGTACTCGATTGAATCTTGATTCTAAAATAACAAGTTTCCTAACGGTAGGAATGAATGCTAATTTTGCTATTAGGGATGAAAGCTCACAACCGGTAACTTGGGAAGCAATGGCAAAAAATTCACCTTACGCATCAAATAATTTAGATAACTCTGAAAGTTTGTATCGCTATTATGTGGCAGGTGATAATTCGACAACAAACCCTTTGTATGCGCGTGAATATAGGGATCAAACGAAAAAATATTATTCATTGAATGCAAATTTATATGCGAAAATACAGTTACCTTTTGGAATAGAATATCAGATGAATTATACTCCTTATTTACAGTGGTACCATAAATTCTATCATCAATCAGCAGATAGTGAAGTTGAGACTCAAGGTGGAACCTCTGAACGTCAACATGACATTAAGTCACATTGGACAGTTGATAACATAGTCCGTTGGAAAAAAGAGTTTAATAATGAGCATAATTTAGAATTGACTTTATTAGCTAATGCAGAGAAAAAAGAAACTTGGTCAACTATTGCATCAACTTATGATTTTAATCCAAGTGATGTTTTAGGACATCATAATCTGGCTTCTGGTTTGAATCCTACGAATCAAAGTTCTGATACATATTGGACAGGGGATGCTTTAATGGCACGTGTTTTTTATTCTTTCCAAAATAAGTATATGTTGACAGCATCCGTTCGTAGAGATGGCTATTCGGCTTTTGGTGTTAATAATAAACGAGCAACGTTTCCATCCGTTGCACTTGGCTATGTTTTTACTTCTGAGAAATTTATGGAGGGAATAAATCATTGGCTAAATTATGGAAAATTACGCTTCTCTTGGGGGCAGAATGGAAATCGTGATATCGGTCAATATGCTGCACTGTCTAATATGAAAACAAATCCTTTGACTTATATCGGACCGGATGGAACTGTTTTCACCTCAACTTATATTTATGTAAATACAATGGCCAATAATAATTTACGGTGGGAACGGACAGAGTCTTATAATTTGGGATTGGATTTTTCTTTATTTAATGATATTATTGGTGGTTCATTAGAAGTTTATTCAGGAACGACGAAAGACTTGTTGGTTGAACGTTCTCTGCCAAGTATAACAGGCTTTGCAAATGTTACAGCAAACTTGGGAAAATTGAGAAATAAAGGGTTGGAGTTAACTTTGAATGCAAATATTTTCAAGCAGGATGATTTTGAATGGTCTGCATCTTCAACATTTTCTATGAATAGAAGAAAGATTGTTACCCTTTATGGAGACATGGAGAATGTATTGGATAACGAAGGTAATGTGATAGGAGAAAAAGAATCGGATGATCCGACGAATGGATGGTTTATCGGACAAGATCCAGATCGTATATGGGCTTATGAACGTTTAGGGGTATGGCAGTTGGGAGAAGAGGAACAAGCTGCGATTTATGGTTGTAAACCAGGGGATTTTAAATATAAGGATCAGAATGGAGATGGAGTTATGAATACCGAAGATAAAGTTTTTCAAGGATATAAAACGCCTCGTTACCGTTGGTCTATGAGGAATGATTTTACGATATATAAGAATTTTACTATTTCTTTTACAATGTATTCTTATTTTGGACATTATGGTGCGTTTAACGAAGCTGCAAATTATAATGGTGGATCTCCTTACAAATTTTCATCTTATGATTTACCACGTTGGACTAAAGATAATCCGACTAATGATTATGCAAGAATTAGTTCTTATAATGCCGGTACGAATTGGGTAAAAAAATCATTCTTGCGTTTGGATAATGTATCCGTTTCGTACAATTTGCCAAAATCTTTCTTACGGAAATTTGCTATTCAGAATATGAGATTGACGCTTACTGCTCGTAATGTTGCAGTTTTGTCTCCACATTGGACATTTTGGGATCCGGAAAATGGCAGTTTGTCTCCGAGATCTTTTAATTTAGGTATAAACTTTACTTTATAACTTTAAACAGAATAGATTATGGAAATTAATAGATATAAAACAAAACTTTTGGTTTGTGTTGCAGTTTCGTTTTTAGGATGTAGTGATGGTTGGTTGGATACAAAACCGTTATCAATTTATACTCCTGAAAATTCATATGTTGATGCTGCTGGGTTTGAATCTGCTTTGGGGGCATGTATGCGGAATATCGTGAGTGAGTTCTATGGAGATGCTGCTCCCATTATAACGGAAATGGTACAATCAGATATTTGCGTAGAGGGAACAACGAATAAATCAGGACCTCAACAAGATATGGATCAAGCTCTTTTGCCTAGTGCAAATTTGTCAAACATAAATACTACACGGGTCGGTTGGTTTTGGGAATATACATTCAATGTTGTGAAATATTGCAATACAGTTATTTCTAGAATTGATAATATCGAATGGGGAAAGAAAGAAGATCGGAATCATATATTGGGCACAGCTTTTTTTCATAGGGCTTATCGTTACTATAGAGCTGTGCATCAGTTTGGAAATGTCCCTTTTTTAGATGAGGAACTTACGGAGCCGAAGACTGATTTTTATTCGAGTGATAGGTGGAGTATTTTAGAACGTTTGTATTCTGATATGGAATTTGCTTATAAATGGGTTCGTGCCGAAACTGAACGTGGAAAAGTAAATAAAGATGCTTGTGGGGTATTATTGATGAAAATATGTATGAGTTTAGGTAAGTTTGATCGGGCAATTGAAATTGGAAATGAAATTGTCGCTAATCATCCGTTAATGACAGAACGTTTTACATCGAATAAAAGTAAACCTCGAACAAATCTGATGCATGACTTGCATAGTATAGAAGCAAAATTGGACATGAACAATACGGAAGGAATTTTTTATACTTCTTCTTATCCGGATGTTGTCGGTTCTGTTCAGATTTTTACGATGAGAAATGGAGTCCCTTCTTGGAATACCGGGGGGCAGGGAACAATAACACCTGATGGAAAAACGGGTACTGCCTGGAACGTTTCGGCTATTGCTGATGATATACGGGAAGATCCTGATTTGGATATTAATCGTGTGTATGGTCGCGGTACAGGTAAGGCGAGACCAACCAACTATTTTCAATATGAAATTTGGGGTGAAAAAGAAAAAAATGATTTAAGAGGAGTTTATAATCGTGACAGTTGGAGACGAACAGAAGATTTAAAATACAACAATCCAGATTTGAAGAAGTCTGGAAATCCTTGGTATAGAAAAAATCTACAGAAAAATGTGAACATCAGCGTGAATGACTCCATTATGTGCTGGTTTCAGTGGCCTCATTATAAAATATTTGTACCGGAAAAAGAAACGGTAACGCAATGGTATGGTGGTGAAACTCCTTGGTATATTTATCGATCAGCTGAAGTTTATTTGATGTTAGGAGAGTGTTATTATTGGAAAGATCAATATACTCAGGCTGCTGAAATGTTGAATGTCGTACGAACTCGTGCAGGTGCTGAGCCATTGACTGCTGCTGATATTAATATTGGAGAAATATTGAACGAACGAGCACGAGAGTTGTATTATGAAGAATTGCGTCATGTAGAGTTAGTGCGTATTGCATATACTTATGCGAAATTGGGTAAAACCTGTGAAGTGTTTAATCGTACGTATTCATTGGACAATTTTGCTGGTCCGGGGGGAACTGGAGCTAATGTGAAAGAAGCTGGAGTCAATTTTTGGTGGGATTGGGTGATGGCTAAAAATAATTTTTATAGAGAACATGTTACCACTTCATGGTACACTTATCAAATAAGTGTTCACCACGTTTTATGGCCGATTCCAGAAAATGCTATTGTCTCAAATGTGAATGGAGTGATTAATCAGAATATTGGTTATCCTGGGGCTGAGAACAATGTTGAATTATTGACAGTTGCTCCTGTTTCTCCTCAAATAGAAGGTTATTAATCATAAGCCATAGTGACTTCTTTATGAAAGGATGGCTGTTTTTATTGTTAATTTATGAATTGAATAAATATGTAAACGAGTCATGAAGATAAAAAATATATTATTATTTCTTTTATTATCGTTTTTTTGCTCTCTTTCAGCACAGAAGAAAGGTGAATATAATAATTGCAAAATAGATGGATATCGACCAATATGGTTTGATTTGGGGCAAAAATCTGAATATGGATCTAAATATTCAGGTGGTTTGGGTACTTATACGGTAAAACATAACCCGATGGCTATATATTCTCCAGAAACAAATAAAACATTTTTTGTTTTTGGAGGGACTATTAATAAGGATGAAAGGTATTTGCTTTGTATGATTGGTTGTTATGATCATGTAACAGGTAAAGTCTGTAAGCCAACAGTTGTTTATGATAAACAAGGAGTGGATGATCCACATGATAATCCTGCTCTTTTGATTGACAGAGAAGGATATTTATGGGTATATGTTGCAGGGCGGGGCAATCATCGTCCCGGATTTATATATAAGAGTGTGAAACCTTATGATATTTCAAAATTTGAATCGACTGGCTTTAAAGATATAATGGCTTATCCTCAGCCTCGCTTGGTAGAAGGAAAAGGGCATTTTATGTTTTGTACCCGTTATGATGGTGTCCGGCGATTGTTTTACCGGACTTCTCCGGATGGATTGCAATGGAGCGATTACCACCAGATTGCATCTATTATCCCGGAAGGAGAAAACAAGTCAGGCCATTATCAAATTACAGGCCAATATGGGAATAAATTGGTGACAACCTTTAATCGTCATAAAAATGGGGATTGTGATACCCGTACGAATATGTATTATCTACAAACAGTGGATTTTGGGAAAACCTGGACTTTGGCTGATGGTACTCCTATCGAGTTGCCCATTGTGGATAAAGACAGTCCGTGTCGGGTTATAGATGCTGAGTCAAAAGGACAAAATCTTTATATTAAGGATGTGAATTTCGATGAGAGAGGGAATGCAATTGTCTTGTATTTGACCAGTTATGGCCATTTGCCTGGTCCTAAACATGGTCCCCGTGAGTGGTTTGTTGCACATTGGACGGGAAAAGAATGGGTACAATATCTGATTACAACGTCTACTCATAACTATGATTCCGGAAGTCTTTACGTAGAGGGGAATCTTTGGAGAGTAATTGCTCCTACCGCAACAGGGCCACAGCACTGGGGTACAGGGGGAGAAGTAGAGTCATGGATAAGTACAAATTCAGGAAAAACTTGGAAAAAAGAACATGTTTATACAAAAGATAGTCCTCGTAACCACTCTTATATGAGACGTCCGGTGGATGCTGTAGATCCTTTTTATACCTATTGGGCGGATGGGAATCCAGACTGTTTGAGTATATCGAATTTTTATTTTGCAGATTCTAAAGGGAATGTATATCGTTTGCCTTATAACATGAAAGAAGAATGGGAAAAGCCTGAACTCGTGGATTATAATTCTATTCTATCGCCTAAAGAAATTCAAAATAATGTATTCCTATTTGAAAAGGATTACATAAAAAAGATAATGACTAAAACGACGAGTTGGCAATTAGCACATCCTCGTCATAAACAAACAGATTGGACAAATGGGGCTTTTTATGCCGGGGTGTATGCCGCTTGGGAAACAACACAGTCTAAGAAAATATATAATGCAATGATGGCGGTGGGAAATGATTCTACTAATTGGCAGCCTGGCAAACGTTGGTTTCATGCAGATGATATTGCAATTAGTCAGATGTATATCGATTTGTATCGCAAAGAAAAGCGTCCTGAAATGTTAAGTGCGACTATTGAAGCATTGGAGCGTTTTCAAAAAGAGCCTTATCCAACTTCTGGGAAAAAGGATATAATAAAATGGTGGTGGTGCGATGCCTTATTTATGGCTCCTCCTACTTTGATTAAACTGGGGATTGTTACTAATAATAACTCCTATTTGGAATATAGTGACAAATGCTTTAAGGAGTGTTATGATTTATTGTATAATAAGAAAGAACATCTTTTTGCCCGTGATTTGGGATATGTCGTTCAAGGAAATGAGAACAACAGAAAAGAGGCGAATGGCAAATTGATCTTTTGGGGACGTGGCAATGGTTGGGTTATGGGAGGTTTGGTCCGTATATTACAAGAATTACCTCCTAATTATCCGCAAAGAAGTTTTTATGAACAATTGTTTAAGGAGATGGCGGCACGTATTGTTTCTTTGCAACAAGCTGATGGTTTATGGAGAGCAAGTCTTCTTGATCCGGAATCTTATCCAGGAGGTGAGGTTAGTGGCTCTGGCTTTTTGTGTTATGCTTTGGCTTGGGGTGTTAATAATGGGTTACTAAAAGAAGAACTCTACTTAACTGCTGCCAAGAAAGCTTGGATTGGCTTGAATAGGTGTGTGAATGAGGAAGGACAGGTTGGATGGGTACAGCCTATTGGTGCAGATCCAAGAAAAAACTTTTCGGCAGATAGCTGGGAGGTGTATGGTACCGGAGCTTTTTTATTAGCGGGAAGCGAAATAATACGTTTACCTAAATAAGTCTTTTGGTGAGCTATAATGTTTTAACAGGCTTGGTTCGTTAAATTTAATGTAATGTTGAATTAACGAATCAAGCCTGCAAGAAATTGCTAATTTTAGATTAGCTTTTGTATCAGTCACACTGAATCTATGAAAAATCTCTACCACTCTCTCCAATGCCATCCCATGCGCCCCCTTTATAGCACATGATACCCTTTCAGGGGATTCTTGTGAAGTTGTTCCTATCCATCAAAACACCTATGTTTTGAAATCGAATCATTGGTGTTTTGCAAATAGATGCCTGTCGCTTCCCGAAAAGACAGGCTTCGGTTGCCGGATAGATGCCTACCTTTTTGCTGTTACCCTATAGGCTTTTCCCGGACAGGCTAAAGGCTGTATTTTTTAGCCTATAACCTATATTTTATGGGACAGGAACCAATCCGATCCCTTATATGAGAAAGCTGAAAACAGGGTTCACGGCGGTAAAAGGCTAATGGCCAGTGATTTGTTGTGAAGGCTGTGAAACCGGTTTACGATCAACCAATCCTATCGATCGATCCCGCCTTTTTTTATCTTGCATTCACAGGGTTCACAGCAACATGCTGATCTACAGAGTATCCAAAGCAGTGTGAACCCTAATTAAATAAAACAACCAGGGGGTATTTAGAGGATAATCTATGAATATTTGCAAAGATATGTATCTCCTTTACGTGAACCGGATTTGTAGATTGGCTATAAAAATTCTACTACTCTCTCCAGCGCCATCCCATGCGATCCCTTTATCAGTACATGATATCCTTTCAGGGGATTCTTGCGTAGGGCTTCGATCAGTTGTTCCGTTGTGGCATACGTGGTGAAGTTTTTTCCGGCGGCTTTTTGGAAATGTTCGCCACACAGGAATACTTTGTCGTAGTTGCCTTCCTTGATCCGGGCTATGACTTCGGTATGAAGTTCGTCGCTCGTTGGACCTAATTCGCGCATGTCGCCTAAGATGAGGGCTTTGGGCGATACAGGCATTGTGGCGAAATTGTCTAAGGCGACTTTCATGCTGCTCGGATTTGCGTTGTAGGCGTCGATGATCAGTTCGTTGTTTTTAGTCTTTTTCAGTTGTGAACGGTTGTTGGTCGGTTCGTAAGCGGCAATGGCACGGCTGATGCGTTCGGCCGGAATCTTAAAGAAACGGCCTACGGCAACGGCAGCCAACGCATTGTCCAGATTGTAACTGCCGATCAGACGGGTTTCCACCGTGTGGATTTTACCCTGCTGTTTCCATTCGAAAGTCAGGTAAGGATTGCTGCTGACCACGCATCCCCAGGCAAAAGCCGTCTCATCGGAACCGTATGTGACCGGCTCGATCCCTTTGGCGATATCTGTCAGATACTTATTGTCCTGGTTGATGAATATCTTGCCTTTCGTACGGCGCAAATAGTCGTATAATTCACCTTTTGTTTTGATCACGCCCTCGAAAGAACCGAAACCTTCCAGATGGGCACGTCCGACATTGGTGATAATCCCGTAGTTCGGTTGTGCGATGTCGACCAGCTCTTTGATATCCCCCGGATGGCTGGCTCCCATTTCGATCACGGCCATTTCGTGGTCGTGCGTCAGGCGAAGCAAGGTGAGAGGCACCCCGATATGGTTGTTCAGGTTGCCTTCGGTGTAAAGAAGGTTGTATTTGGTAGACAGGACGGCAGCCAATAGCTCTTTGGTCGTTGTCTTTCCGTTTGTCCCGGTGATACCGATAATCGGGCAGCCGATCACTTTACGGTGGCGGTGTGCCAATTGCTGCAAGGTCGTCAGTACGTTGTCCACAAGGATCGTACGATCTCCGGTAAAATAATCCGGATTGTCGATTACGGCATATACGCAACCGGAAGCCAGCGCCTTTTCCGCATATTGGTTTCCGTCGAATTTATCCCCTTTCAAGGCAAAGAAAATCGAACCGCGAGGACAGTTACGGCTGTCGGTTGTCACTTTCGGATTGTGTATAAACAATTCATATAGCTCAGGAATAGTCATCGTCTTTTCTCCTTTATAATTTCTATGAGAGTTATTTCGCGCAAATGTAGTGATTTAATGTATTTACCTTTATCTTTGTCGGAAAGAAAAAATAAGAATGTTACATAAAACGCTCAATATTAGAGGAACGCTTACCTCGCTCGATACTCCGCTGGTGATGGGGATTCTGAATGTCACTCCCGACTCTTTTTATGCCGACAGCCGGAAACAGACGGAAGCTGCCATTGAAGAGCGCATACAGGCGATTTTGTCCGAGGGAGGGCAGATCATCGACCTCGGAGGCTATTCTTCCCGTCCCGATGCCGCAGAGGTCTCGCCGGACGAGGAGATGAGACGTCTGGCTTTTGCCTTGAAGATACTGAATACGCACTATCCGGATGCGGTCCTGTCTGTCGATACTTTCCGGGCGGATGTGGCCCGTCGTTGCGTCGAAGAATACGGTGTGGCGATAATCAATGATATTTCGGGTGGGGAGTTGGATGCAGAGATGTTCGGGACGGTTGCCCGTTTGCATGTACCTTATATAATGATGCATATGCGCGGAACTCCCCAGACGATGCAGCAACATACCGGTTATGGGGATCTGATGGAGGAGATTATGCTCTACTTTGCCAGAAAAGTCCGCCAGCTTCGTCTCTTGGGAGTGAACGATATTATACTGGACCCCGGTTTCGGTTTCAGCAAGACGGTGGACCAGAATTATACGTTAATGGGTCATCTGTGCGAGTTTAAAGAATTCGGTTTGCCTTTGCTCGTCGGTGTTTCCCGCAAGAGCATGATCTATAAATACCTGGGCGGAACACCTGCCGACAGCTTGAACGGGACGACCGTCCTGAACACGATCGCTTTGTTGAATGGGGCGGATATCCTTCGTGTCCATGACGTAAAAGCCGCAATTGAAGCAGTCAAACTCGTCTCAAAAACTTTCAACTTTCAACTTTCAACTTTCAACTGTTAATGTTATGTGGATGAATTTCGGAATAAAAGACCTGATCGATGTCTTACTGGTAGCTTTCTTCTTGTACCAGACATATAAGCTGATGAAGAATTCCGGTACGCTGGCCATCTTCAGTGGGGTTGTCTCGTTTATCATTGTCTGGATTCTGGTTTCCCAGGTATTGGAGATGCGCCTGATGGGAGCGATACTCGACAAGTTTATCAGTGTCGGTTTCCTCGTGCTGGTGATTTTGTTCCAGGATGAGATACGCCGTTTCCTGGTGGCGCTCGGTTCGCACAGGGGATGGAAGTTCCTGGGGAAAATATTTTCGAAGAAGAACCACGACAAGGAGAACGAAGGGAAGTTCATTGCTCCGGTTGTCCTGGCTTGCATGAATATGGCGAAGAAAAAGACGGGGGCGCTGATCTGCATCCAGCAGGATGTCGATCTGACCGTTTATGAGCATACCGGTGAAATGTTCAACGCTGATGTCAATGCCCGCCTGATCGAGAATATCTTCTTTAAAAACAGCCCTTTGCATGACGGCGCCATGATTATCGCCGACAATCGTATCAAGGCTGCCGGCTGCATCCTTCCGGTCGCCCAGAACGCCAATCTGCCGAAAGATATGGGGCTGCGCCATCGTTCAGGCTTAGGTATGTCGCTCGAAACGGATGCACTGGTAATCATCGTTTCGGAAGAACGCGGGAAGATATCGGTCGCCCATAACGGTAAAATCGAAGTGAACGTTACGGCAGAAGAATTGCAACAAATCCTGTCAGGGGAGAAGGAAGTAACAAATTATTGTTAAATGTTCTGAAACTGATAGGCCCGCTTGTAAATCTTTTACTGATTTTGCAAACTCTATATTGCATTTTGCCTACTTTTGTACCCGATTATCGTGATATCTAACTAACAATATAATAAAAACAGATCTTCCGCTATGGACTTAATGCAAGAGATTATTGCACGCGCTAAAGCAAACAAACAGCGTATCGTTCTTCCTGAAGGAACAGAAGAAAGAACATTGAAAGCTGCCGACCGTTTAGTGGCCGACGAAGTTGCAGACATTATCCTGATCGGCGACCCCGCTGAAATCAACAGCCTGGCTGCCCAGTACGGGTTGAACCACATTGGACAAGCTACTATTATCGATCCGAAGAATCACGAAAAGAAAGCCGCTTACGCAGACCTGCTTTTCCAGTTGCGCCAGAAAAAGGGTATGACTCCCGAAAAGGCTGCCGTTTTAGTAGAAGATCCTTTGTTTCTTGCCTGCCTGATGATCAAATCCGGCGATGCCGACGGTGAAATCGCAGGTGCACAGAACACGACCGGTAACGTGTTGCGTCCCGCTTTACAGATTATCAAGACGGCTCCGGGCATGAGCTGCGTTTCAGGTGCGTTCCTGATGTTTACAAAGACTCCGCAGTATGGTAAAGAAGGTATCCTGGTATTTGCCGACTGCGCCGTAATGCCGAATCCGACAGCACCCGAACTGGCAAGTATCGCGATCGCCACGGCTGCTACGGCCCGCGATATCGTAGGTATGGAACCGCGTGTCGCCATGTTGAGCTTCTCCACCAAAGGCAGTGCCTCTCACGAGATGGTCGACAAGGTTGTCGAAGCTACCCGTCTGGCAAAAGAAATGGCTCCCGACCTGAAGGTCGACGGAGAATTGCAGGCCGATGCCGCTTTGGTTGAAAAAGTCGCTTCATTGAAAGCTCCGGGCAGCGATGTGGCCGGACAGGCTAACGTTTTGGTATTCCCGACTCTGGAAGTAGGCAATATCGCTTATAAGCTGGTTCAGCGTTTAGGTGGTGCAGAAGCCGTAGGCCCTATCCTGCAGGGGATGGCTGCTCCGGTTAACGACCTGTCACGCGGTTGTTCCGTTGACGATGTCTATAAGATGGTAGCGATTGCCTGTAACCAGTCGATCGGTCTGAAAGCTGCAAAGAAATAATAACGAATAACATACACTACAAACATGAAAGTATTAGTATTAAACTGCGGTAGCAGTTCGATTAAATATAAATTGTTCGATATGACATCCGGTGAAGTAATGGCACAGGGGGGTATCGAAAAGATCGGTCTGCCGGGTGCATTCCTGAAACTGACCGACAAAGACGGTAAGAAAGTCGTTTTGGAAAAAGAGATTCCCGGCCACAAGGAAGGGATCGAATTTATCCTGAGCATCCTGACCGACAAGACATACGGTTGCATCAAGGATTATAACGAAATCGACGCTGTCGGCCACCGCGTGGTACATGGTGGTGAAAAGTTCGCTTCCAGCGTGAAGATCGACCAGGATGTGATCAACAAGGTAATCGAATGTTCCGATCTGGCTCCGCTGCATAACCCGGCTAACCTGAAGGGTATCGATGCTATGGAAGCGTTGATTCCGGGTATTCCCCAGGTGGCTGTGTTCGACACGGCTTTCCACCAGACAATGCCGGCTAAGGCTTATATGTACGGTTTGCCGTATGAAATGTACACGAAATACGGTGTGCGCCGCTACGGCTTCCACGGAACAAGCCATCGCTATGTTTCCCGTCGCGCTTGCGAAATCCTGGGTGTCCCTTATGAAGAACAGAAGATCATTACGGCCCATGTAGGCAACGGTGGTTCCATCGCTGCCGTAGACCACGGCAAATGCGTGGATACTTCTATGGGGCTGACCCCGGTTGAAGGTCTGCTGATGGGTACTCGTTGCGGTGACGTAGACGCCGGTGCTCTGTCTTTCATTATGGATAAGGAAGGCTTGGACGGTCACGGCTTGTCGGATTTGATCAACAAGAAGAGCGGTGTTGCCGGTTTGGTAGGCGGTTCTTCCGACATGCGTGATCTGGAAAATGCGGTAGCTGCGGGAGACGAACGGGCTATTATGACATTGGACGTTTATAACTACCGTATCAAGAAATATATCGGTGCCTATGCTGCTGCCATGGGCGGTTGCGATATCCTGGTATGGACCGGTGGTGTCGGTGAGAACCAGTGGGCGACACGTCGTGTCGTTTGTGAAAACATGGAATACATGGGCATGAAGATCGACGTAGAAAAGAACGAAGGTATGCGGGGTGAAGAAATGGTCATCAGCACACCGGACAGCAAGGTTACGATCATCGTGGTTCCGACAGACGAAGAATACATGATCGCTGCCGATACGATGGATATATTAGGTAAATAATAAGTATTCTAATCCTCACAGCTTACAAAACATTAGGATTAGTGTTTAGACTGCCCCGACATCGGTTGGGGCAGTCTTTTTTACTCTGTTTCGAACTGCTCCATATACAGTGTCTCCCCGTCCCAGACGATATAGGAGAAGTGTCGCATCCAGTCGCCTGCGATCAGGAGCCGTGCGGTCCGTGAGAGCATCAGGTCGAGCATGATATGGCGGTGTCCGAAGATGAAGAAGTGGATGTCCGGGTGCGTTTTGAGGTATTCTTTTGCAAAGAGGACCATATATTCGTGGTCTTCGCCCAGGTATTCGGCAGCCTCGCTTGTCTTATGTTTTTTCAGTCCGCTTTTGCGGCTGCTGAGCGACCAGCCGAGGGCGAAGCCGAACGTCCAGCGGGGATGGATGCCCGCATACAGCCATTGGCAGAATTTATTGCGGAAGAGGGCGCGGAGGAAGCGGAACGCCTTGCTTCGATAGTCCACCTCGTCGCCATGTCCGAGGAAGAACCGTTTGCCTAAAAGGTCTACGGTGAGCACATCCCGGTGGATGACCGCACCGATCTCCTTCGGGAGATAGTCGAACATCCAGATGTCGTGATTGCCGATGAAGATATGGATCTCCACCCCGTTGTCGGATAGTTCCGCCAGTTTACCGAGGAAACGGACGAAACCTTTCGGTACGACATATTTATACTCATACCAATAGTCGAACATATCCCCCAGGAAATAGATCGCCATTGCCTCGTCCTTGATGCTGTCCAGCCAGCGTACCAGTCTCTTCTCGACGGCAAGGGGATCTTTATGGAAACGGGCCCCCAGGTGGGCGTCCGACGCAAAATATATTTTCTTTCGAAGGGAATCCATGTTTCTATAAAAAACCTAATTCCAGTTTGGCTTCTTCGGACATCATGTCCTTGTCCCATTCCGGTTCGAAAACAAGGTTTACTTCCACGTTGTTCACACCGTCGACAGATTCGATCTTCATCCGGACATCTTCCAGTATGAAATCGGCGGCAGGGCAGTTGGGGGCGGTGAGGGTCATATCGATGCGGACGTTCTTCTCATCGTCCACCTCTATATTGTAGATCAGGCCAAGATCGTAGACGTTAACCGGGATTTCCGGGTCGTACACGGTTTTAAGCATGGCGACAATCGCTTCTTCTGTTTGGAGGAATTCGTTGTTCATCTTTCTTTAATTTGAATGCAAACATACTAAATAATTTTCAATTCCCGGTAGTCGTATATTCTTGTCTGGGCAATCACACCAAAATTCAGTAGATGGGGTGGGGCTACTTATTATTATGTTTTTTCCAAATCCTCTTCACTCTATCTAAGACCGAAGCCGGAGAGAATTTGTCAACACCCCCATGTCGCTACTTCCAACACCCGGATCTTACGCTCCATAGATCCGGGTGTTGGAGGCGGCTACATGGGGGTGTTGGACAAATCCCCTCCGGAATAGGCGGATCGGAAGTGCCCGGCTTATCCTTTCTGTCAACGAAGGCGAAGCCGCTTGCCTTCAACGGCTCGCCTCTTTGGATTAGGTTCTCCACGGGAATATGCGGCTCGCCTTCAGTTTCTCAAAGTCTTCCTTCATCCGAATAGCTGAAATAGTCGCCATCGGCCAGGACAATATGGTCCAACAATTGTATTTCAACCAAGCGGGCGGCGTCCCGGAGGCGTTGCGTCAGTTGGTCGTCCTGCCGGCTGGGACGGGTGTTGCCCGAAGGATGGTTATGGCAGACGATGATGCCTGCCGCAAGGGCGTTGATCGCCGCTTTCAGGATGATGCGGAGGTCGGCGGATGTCTCGCTTGTCCCGCCCTGGCTGATCTTGACCTTTTCGATCACCAGGGAAGAACGGTTCGTCAGTGCGATCCATAATTCTTCGTGGGGGAGGTCGCAGAGCAAAGGATGGAAAAGCCGGTAAGCGTCTTGGCTGGACCGGATGGCCGGACGTTGGACCGGATCGCTGTCGCCGCGCCGTTTCCCAAGTTCGAGGGCGGCATTGATGATGATCGCTTTGACTTGACCGATGCCTTTGAACTTTGACATCAGCTCTTTGACGGACAATTTGCCTAAGGCATTCAGATTGTTATTGACGGAATACAGAATACGTTGTGACAGTTGGACTGCGGTTTCCCGGCTGTTGCCGGAGCCGATCAGGATGGCAAGTAATTCGGCATCGCTAAGGGAAGCAATACCTTTCAATAACATTTTTTCTCGTGGGCGGTCTTCTTCTGCCCATTCTTTTATTTTCATAGCAAGAGAGTTTTGGGGATTTTAGATTTATGATTTATGATTTATACGTTGACAACATAAATCATAAATCATAAATCATGAATTTTACCGGATACGTCCTACATAAGAACCGTCCTGTGTATTGATTTCGATGATTTCACCTTCTTCAATGAACAACGGAACGCGTACTTCGGCACCTGATTCTACTGTTGCAGGTTTCAATGTGTTGGTTGCCGTATCGCCTTTGATACCCGGCTCCGTGTAAGTTACTTTCAACTGTACTTTTACAGGCATGTCTGCGAACAGGACCGTTTCTGTTGAAGCGTCTGAGACAACGTCTACGATCTGGCCTTCGATCATGAAGTCCACACCATTGATCAGGTCTTTGTCGATGATGATATCGTCGAAAGTTTCCTGGTTCATGAAGTGATAGTGTTCGCCTTCCTGATATGTGTACTGGTACGGGCGACGTTCTACGCGTACATCTTCCAACTTTTCACCGATGTTGAAACGACGTTCGATCTGACCGCCTTTTACAACGTCTTTCAGGGTTGTACGCATAATCGTGTTACCTTTTCCCGGTTTTACGTGAAGAAAATCGACGCAGAAATAGAGTTTACCGTCCAGACGGATACATGTTCCTTTCTTGATGTCCTGTGAATTAATCATACTAATGTGCTTTATATTATATTGTTAATTTATTTCGTGATGGATTTCGGGTGCAAAAGTAGTGTTTTCCTCTTAAAGTAACAATAAACTTCTGTATTTTTATTTGGAAATAGATTGCAAATCAGTTTGATATGATGAGGGTGCGCAAAGGCGGAATGCGTTCCCCGGTCAAGTCCGTGATGGCAGGCCGGCTAAAAAAGCGAGATAACAAAGCTGATAGCCGGGACGAGGATCGCCGTCATGATCCCCATCAGGCCGATGGCGAGTCCGCTCAAAGCCCCTTCCACCGCGCCGATCCGGATCGCGACGGAAGTGCCTACCCCGTGCGAAGAGGCGCCCAATGCCAACCCTTTGGCTATGCGGCTTTCAATGCCCAACACTTTCATCACGAACGGTCCGGCGATGCTGCCGAATATTCCGACCGCCACTACGATGACGGCTGTCAGGGAAGGAATGCCGCCGGACTTCTCGGCAATGCCTATCGCTATCGGTGTCGTGACTGACTTCGGTTCGAGCGTGGCGACCAACGCGGCATCTGCTCCCATCAGTTTGCCGATCGCTATAACGCTGACAATCCCGACAATCGCTCCGACAAAGACGGACGTCAGGATCGAAATCACATTCCCTTTCAGGTATTGGATCTGCTCATACAGTACATATCCTAATGCCACGACCGACGGCCCCAACAGGAAATGGATCAGGTGGCTGCCTTTCTGAAACGATTCGTATTCGATATCCATCGCTTTCAGGACAACGATAATGACAAATATGGAGGTGATAAGCGGGTGCAACAGGCTGATACGCGTCTTCGCATACAAAGCCAGAGCAGCCAGATAAGTACCGATCACCAAAGTCAGCGAAAAGACTTCCGATTGTACCAAGTCATTCATTCCCGTCCGTCTCCTTTCCTAACTTTTGCTGGATGAGCGCCACGCTGGCAATTACGAGCAGGGTGCTGACAACGGAGGCTGTTACGATCACCACCCAATGCCGGGAGATGATGCCGAGCGAATCCATCAGTCCCACACCTGCCGGCAGGAAAAACAACCCCATGTTTTCGGTCAGAAGCGTGGAGAGCTTCTTCACTTTGTCCGGCTTGACGGCCTTGAATACTAACGCCAGGAATAACAACACCATCCCAATCACGCTGCCCGGGATAAACCCGTCGATAAAATAACTGATAAACTCTCCTGTGAAATAGAAGAAGAGGATGTAAAATGCTTCTATTAGCATGTTCTTACTGTCTTTTAGATAACCGCTGCAAAGATAACACCTTTGCAAGAGATATGTTCTACAACATATAAGATTTAACTATCCCGCCAGCGCCGAAGCAATGAACATGTAGATCATCATGCCGATGATGTCGTTTGTAATCGTGATAAACGGCCCGGTGGCCAAAGCGGGATCGATCTTCAGTTTATCGAGCGTCATGGGGACCAGTGTCCCGAAGATACTGGCGAACATCACGACCGCAAACAGGCTTAAGGAAACCGAAGCGGTGATGCCTCTGTCGCCTAACATAAAGAAATTATAGATGAACACGACCAGGCTGATGATGCTGGCGTTAATCAGCGAAACGACAGACTCCTTCAATATCTGGGGCAGAATGTTCCCCTCTTTCAGACTGTTGTTGGCCAGACCTTGCACCACGATGGCGGAAGACTGGATACCGACATTTCCGCCTGTCCCGCCGATCAGCGGGATAAACAGCGCCATCTTGGGATTGACGGCAAAATTCCCTTCGAAATTTCCTAAGATCAGGGAGTTGCCGATTCCGCCTATCATGCCGATCAGGAGCCAGGGAAGGCGGGCGGCCGTTTGGGTGAAGACGTTATCCGAAGTTTCCACATCCTGCGAGATACCGGATGCCAACTGGTAGTCACGTTCGTGCTGTTCGCGGACTTCATCCATAACGTCGTCGATGGTGATACGTCCGACGAGGCGCCCGATGCTGTCGATAACGGGCAGGGCGACCAGGTCATACTTCTCGATCGTCTCGGTCACCTCTTCGATACTGTCGCTGTCGCGGACGGAGATCGGGTCTTTCTTCATCACGTGCTTGATCTTCGAGACGGAAGGATTGGTGATCAGCTTCTGCAGTGGGAGGACGCCGCGCAGGCGTTCATCGTCGTCGACTACATAGACGTAATAGATTTCATCCATGTCTTCGGCTTGCTTGCGCATCTCGTCGATACATTTGGGCATACTCCAATTCTCGTTCACCACGATCATTTCGGTACCCATCAAACCACCGGCGGTGTCTTCGTCGTATTTCAACAGGTCGACGATATCGCCTGCCTGCTCTACGTCTTCGATGTGCGAAAGAATCTCTTCCTGGGTATCTTCGTCCAACTCACGCATCAGGTCTACGGCGTCGTCGGTCTCCATATTGTCCACGAAGCGTTTGGCAATCAGTTCGTTCGGGAGTTCCTTCAGTAACTTGTGACGGTCTTCTTCGTCCAGTTCCATCAAGACATCCGCAGCCTTTTCGCCATCCATCAGCAGATAGAGGTAGATCGCCTCTTGCAGGTTAAGTTCCTGATACAGTTCGGCTATGTCCGCCGGATAGAGTTCGTTCAGTATCTCCTTGATCTTGGCATCATCCTTCTCCGTGATGATGTCTTTTAGATGGTCTATATATTCTTTCGTCAGTTCAATCATGCTTTGGAGAATTTATGATTTATGATTTATGATTTATGAAACAATACAAGCTCCATAAGTCATAAATCATAAATCTGAAATCATAAATCTTTTAAATTCCGTTCCGTTATCAGCGTCAGTTCCACGAACTGCTCTACGGATAGCTGTTCCGGCCGCTTGTCGAAGATCGGAAGCGAATAGTCGGGACAATCCTTGCCTAACAGGGGTTTCATGGAGTTGCGCAATGTCTTGCGGCGTTGGTTGAACGAGGTTTTGACGACCGTCTTGAACAGCTTCTCGTCGCATCCCAACGATTTCCGGTCATTCCGCACCATCCGTATCACCGCGCTTTTGACCTTTGGAGGCGGATCGAATACTTTCTCGCTGACCGTAAACAGGTATTCCACTTCGTACCAGGCTTGCAGCAGGACGCTCAGGATGCCGTATGTCTTGCTGCCCGGACCGGCGGCAAGGCGTTCGGCCACCTCTTTCTGTATCATGCCCGAACAGCAGGGAATATGCTCCTTGTAATCGAGTACTTTGAAAAATATCTGGCTGGATATATTATAAGGATAATTGCCGATCACGCAAAACCGGTCCGGGAACAGCTTACCGAGATCCAGGCGCAGGAAGTCTTCCGCCAGAATCTTGCCTTCCAAGGCGGGAAAGTTCTGCTCCAGGTAATCGACCGATTCCATATCCAGCTCCACTACTGTCAGATCGTGTCCTTTTTCCAGTAAGAATTGGGTGAGGACGCCCATACCAGGGCCAATTTCCAGTACAGGCAACTGCTTGTAATCGGACAGTGTATCTGCAATGCGTTCCGCTATTTGCAGATCTTTCAGGAAATGTTGTCCTAACGCTTTCTTTGGCTTAACTAATCTCATCCACTTCTTTGCTGTAATGTGTTCGTATTTAAATATAATGCTTATCTTTGCAGGCGTACAAAAATACAACAAATAATTTAAAGTCATCTACGCATAATGGATTTTAAAGCAATTCTACGCACGTTTCTCAAGATAATTCTCCCGCTTGCTTTCGGTTGTTTGCTTCTCTGGTATCTGTACAGTAAGATGGATATCGGCGAGATCTGGAATGTCATTCGCAAAGGCGTTCGCTACGAGATTATTCTTTTTTCGCTTTTGTTCGGCCTGGGAGCCAATATTATCCGGGGATTGCGTTGGGGATTGCTGATCCGTTCGCTGGGTGATAAGGTGAAGACGAGCAATGTGATTTATGCCGTGCTGGGGAATTACGCCGTGAACCTTGTGCTGCCGCGTGTCGGTGAGGTCTGGCGTTGCGGGATGATAACCAAATATGACAAGATCCCGTTTACCCGCCTGCTGGGAACGCTCCTGGTCGACCGTGTGAGCGATACCATCATGGTCGGGCTGATCACAATCTCCATCATTATTTTCAATTTTGGTTTCTTCCACAGCTTCTTTGCGAAAAACCCGGCGTTGCTGGAGGGTTTCCAGTCTATGTTCAACTCGATATGGATTTACGTGGCAGGCGTAATTTTTATTGCCGGAATTTGGTTTATATTCACATATATGAGTAACTTTACGCTGGTCAAGAAAGCAAAGTCGATGTTGCAGAACGTCTGGGACGGAATGAAGAGCATCTGGCTGATGAAGCATAAAGGTCTTTTCGTGATTGAAACACTGTTGATCTGGACAGGATATTTCCTGTATTTCTACATCACATTCTATGCTTTCGACTTTACCCGTGACCTGGGCGTGACGGTCGGTCTGATCGCCTTTACGATGAGCAGTATCGCCGTGGCGGTACCCGTTCAGGGCGGTATCGGCCCGTGGCATTTTATGGTGATCGCCACCTTGATGTGTTTCGGGGTAAGGGAAAACGATGCAGCGGCTTTCGCCCTGGTGGTGCATACGGTGCAAACCGCCTGGCTCGGACTTACGGGATTGTTCGGTGTGGTGGCGCTGCCCTTTGTAAACAAAGGAATTGACAATGGACAATTGACGATGGACAATTGAATGTCCGGTTGCCCATTCGATATATAACATTAATTATCAACCTGATTGTCAGTTGCCGATGGTCAATTGACAATTAAAACGCAGTTTTATTTATGTCAGCAGAAATCAAGAATCTTTCTCCGCAGCCAGTCTGGGGTTATTTCTATGATCTTACGCAAATCCCTCGTCCGACCGGACACATGGAGGCTGTAACCCGTTTTATGGTAGCTTTTGGTAAAGGATTGGGATTGGAAACCTTACAGGACGAAGTGGGAAACGTTTTGATTCGTAAACCGGCTTCTCCGGGAATGGAAGGACACAAAATCGTGACCATGCAGTCCCACCTCGATATGGTTCCGCAGAAGAACTCTTCGGTAAAACATGATTTCCTAACCGATCCGATCGATGCTTACATAGAGGGAGATTGGGTGAAGGCCCGCGAAACGACATTGGGCGCCGATAACGGCATGGGGGCCGCTTTTGCAATGGCTGTCCTGGCGGACAAGACGTTGAAGCATGGTCCGCTGGAAGCTCTTTTCACCATCAACGAAGAAGTGGGCATGGATGGGGCAGTCGGTTTGAAGCCGGGTTTCCTGAAAGGGGAAATCCTGTTGAACTGTGATTCGGAGGAAGAAGGCAAGCTGTTTGTCGGTTGTGCCGGCGGCGCTGACCTGAATGTCTCCATGCAATTTAAGGAAGATACTTATATCCCGGAGGGCGATGTTGCCGTGAAGATCAGCCTGACCGGCTTGAAAGGCGGTCATTCCGGTGTGGATATCCATCTGGGACGTGCGAATGCGAATAAGCTGATGTTCCGTTTCTTGAAAGAAGCCGTACGCGATTACGGGGCTCGCCTGTCGTCTGTCGACGGCGGTTCGTTGCGCAACGCGATCCCGCGCGAGGCTTTTGCCGTCCTGACGATTCCGGGCGACAATGTGGAAGCTCTCTGGGAACTTGTTTCCGATTATCAGGAAATGTACCGTTCCGAATATAAAGGCATTGAACGCAATATTAATTTAACGGCCGAAATGACCGGTATGCCGGCAACTCTCATACCGGAAGAGATCCAGGATGATCTGATCAATGCGATAGAGGGCTGCCAGAACGGTGTGATCAGTATGCTGATGGATTTTCCGGGCACGGTCGAGTCGTCTACCAACCTGGCAATCGTCAAGTCATCGGACGAAATGATCGAGATTCAGATTTTGGTTCGCAGTTCGTCCGAGAGCCGTAAGGAAGCGGTTTGTTCGAGCTTGGAAAGTATTTTCTCTCTGGCTGGGGCAAAAGTGGAATATTCGGATGGTTACGGCGGATGGCAGCCGAATATCGATTCGCCGATCCTGAAGATCATGCAGCAGGCTTATTTGGATCTGTACGGGAAGAAGCCGGAAGCAATGGTTATGCATGCCGGCTTGGAATGCGGTATCATCCAGGAATCCTATCCTGATATGGACATGATCTCTATCGGCCCCGACTTGGAGCATCCGCATTCTCCTGACGAGCGAGTAAGCATCCCGTCTGTTGCCCGTACGTGGGATTTTATTGTGACGACGCTTGCGAGAATCTGATTCGTATCTTACTTATTTATATAAAGGGAGACAGAGGTGTGTCCAAGCACCTTTATCACGATCTTTTAGGCACGGAAATCCGTGCCTAAATTATATCTGTTAGTTAGCCGGATCTTGTTTTGCCACACCTCCGTTTCATGTTTCAAACATAATCCAAGTTTGAAACTTTAGTTTCATGTAGTTCCTTCCTTTGAAACTTTAGTTTCATGCCGAAGAAACAAAAGTTTCCCCGGACGAAACTTTAGTTTCAACCCGTGAAACTAAAGTTCCGACCGCAGACACTTTAGTTTCGGCTGTTGAGACTAAAGTGTCGAAGCCTGAAACAATGACGGCCTGTGTTTTTGGATAAATATCCGCCTCGAAAAGGGGGTAAAAAGGGCTGTTTTCGGCGTTTATTTGCAAAAAGGCGTTTTTTGGCATTTCTATGGTTTTCGTAATAGATTGATTAATAGTAATGTACAATTTTCTATAATGTACGCGTAGAGGGGCTTTTTTAGGGGATAAATTAAGCGCAAAATCGAATGTAAAATGTTGATTTTTAAAAAGATATGAGGTGGGCTTAAAATGACTAATGAAAACGTACGTTTTTTTAGTCATTTTTCAGCTACAAAAATACGCATACTTTTTAAAACTGCAATTCTTTCTTCAAAGATTTTTCTTTTTCTATATTCTTTCTTATCAATTAGATAGCTTAACCAGTACGAAAAACCACCTTTTTATCACGAACCATCCGAACCCTCCAAAAAAATGACTAAAAAAAACGTACGTTTTCATTAGTCATTTTATAGGATGATCCCAAGAAGGGATGAAAGAACTGAATTTCATTATATATAGTATTATTAATTAAATTATTAGATTATGAACAAAAAGTTTTCTACTCTTGTAGCAGCATGCTTATTGCTCTCTGGTTTCGCAAATGCAACGAATCCGGACGACGCTCCGAAAGATGCTGTGAAAGCTGAAACTGTAGCAACTGGTAATTATTACCACATTGGTGCTTTTACAGGTACTACAAATGTATTCCTTACCATTAAAAAGACGGATGATGGTTTTGCTCTGGTAAAAAAAGGTCTTGAATCAGGAGATTTGTTGACTGCATCTACTGACTCAGCTTTGTGGGAACCGACAGTGATTAAGTCACAGGCTCCTTCTGCTCCTGTTTATACTTTTAAGAATAAGTACACAGGTAAAATCTTAGCTGTAAAGTATGCTGGCGATAACAAAGATCAAACGGCTATCTTGGTTGATCCTGCAACAGAAGGCGCATTCTCTGAATTTACATGGGATTATAATGGTACTGACTCTGCGTTAGTTGCTTATGATGCTCAGAACAAGCCTTATGTATTGGATTTCTCAGGAGCGTCTACTGGTAGTGTAGTAAAATTTGTAAAAGGTAAAAGTGCAAATTTGAACGGAAAGGGTGTTAAACCTTTTAACCCTGCAGAGATTTATATGACAGCAGAAATGCTGAATGCAGAATTAGGAGGAAAATCTTTCAAACTGAATGTCTTAGGTACTTATACAGATAAGACTAAGGATCCTTTGATTGGTGAATTTATTGCTCAGGATGCGAGTACTTTAGGTAATCCCTTGACTTATCCTGGTGTTTATTTACAAGCCAAAGATAAAAGCAAAGATCGTAAAGTTAAAGATGCTGATGGTAATTATCTGAAGAATAATAATGTTTTTCTGGTTGTTGATACTGTATTTGTCGATGGTTTTGGTCGTGTAGACTCTATTAACGCAAAGGGGCTACGGATGGCATTAGATACTATCAGTTCAACTCATGCCGCTTGGTCCTCTCCAGCTGCTTGGACTACAGATTCTGTTGCTGCAGGTAGACAACCGGCTAACTATCGTTTCTTTATTTATAAAAACATTGGAAAGGTTGCATCTGACTCTTTGATTGTAAAAGTTGATACTATACCTTCTATTGGTGTAAGTGGTAATTCTTTCTCACAGGGTATTAACCATGCTTCTGCCCCTGGCGCTGGTTATTTGGCTAATTATGTAATTGGTACAGGTAATACTCCTGTTCTGACTCCGCTTGATTCTTCTTATTTAGTATCTCAGCCTAAATATCAGTTGCCATTTATTACTTTAGGTGAAGGAACAAAAGCTAACTTGCCGGAAGGCATCTACTCTATTCAGCAGAAAAATGGCGGCTTCTATCAAGCAGCTTTAGTTAAGGCTGGTGCCGTTGCTGAATATGATTCTCTCGGTACTGCCGTTTGTAAGGAAGTCCCTTATTCTCAGTGGAGACTTTCTGGTTCAAATGGACGTTATAGCATTGTAAACCGTGAAAATGGTGTTGTATTCAAGAATTATCAACAGGTAATGACTCTTTATACAACTGATAAAGAAAATGAATACAAATATGGTGACGAAACATTGATTATTAAACCGATCGCTGATGTAGATGAAGATGATGCTTACTTAGGTTACAAGCATTTCACTGCTGAAGAATTGGATAATTTAGCTGTCCGTTTACGGTTCACTGCATTTGGTGGTGTTGAAAACTTATATGTAGTTGGTAATAGAGCTGACTCATTACTTCATGTTCGTCAGGTTGCAGATGTGGAAGATGCTATCGAATTCAAACTTGTAGCTGTAAAAGATAAAGATGGAAAAGATAAAGATGTTAAATATAATGCTTCTGAAGGTTTGAATCGTCGCGCTTATCAGCTGATGGTCAATAATTATGGAGATAATAGTGTTAGAGAATATTTAGTTTGGGATGGTAGAAATTCTGCATTTGCATTGAGTGATTTTGAAGATCGTGGTGATGGTGCTGTTGCCGATAGCGCTGCTGTGGCTGTTATCTTCCGTCAGAATTGTGAAGGTGCATATCAGATACTTCCTGTTGATACAGCTATGATTGGTGTAAATCATTCTGGTTTTAAAGCAGATAGTTTGTGGGTAAATGGAACCCAGTTGACTGTAATAGGCTCTAATGATTTATTGGTTGGTTCTGATGTAAAGGGCTTACCTACCGGATATTTCGTATTGGATATTCCAGAAGCTCCGAAATATGCAGCAGTAGAAACAGGCCATTATAGAGTACAGTCTGTAAATAATACATCTTTGGCTATTACTACGAATGCTGATGGTGCAGCTGTATTGCGCGGTGTCGGTGAGTCAATGCTGAAGTCTGACCCTGCTTATGCAGCAAATAACTTCGTGTTATATGTTGATTCAGCTTGTACACATAATGCTGCAATGCCGACATATTATATTTCTACAACTCAGGCTACAGCAGGTACATTGACTCCAGAAGATTCTATTGCTGGTGCCCGTTATTATATGATGAATACTTTGGCAAGAGATGGCAAAGCAAATGCAGAAAAACTTGTATTTGCTAAAGCTAAACAGCCGTTTGAAACGGGTGATACTTTGGTTGTAGCTCCTTATGCAAAGACTGACACAATGGTAATTGGTGGTAAAGACGGTGCTCAGAACCGTGCAGCATTTGCATTCCAGACTACAGCTAATCCGGGTGAATATAAGATTCAGAATGTTGCAACCGGTGAGTATGTAAAACAGGTTAATACTGTTATATCTCTGGCTACAGGTTATGCCAATGGTAATAACTTTACATTGGAAGCTCAGGAAACACCGACTTCTAACGAGGGAGTTACCATTTCCGATGTAACTGTTATCGCAGGCGAAGGTCAGGTAACGGTTGCTAACGCTGCCGGCAAGAAAGTGGTTATCACTAACATCTTAGGCCAGACAGTTGCTAACACGGTTATCACTTCTGACAATGCTATAATCGCTGCTCCTCAGGGTGTAGTCGTAGTAGCTGTTGAAGGCGAAGAAGCTGTTAAAGCTATCGTTAAGTAAAAAGGATATTATGTAGAGGCGGGGCTTGCTTCGCCTCTCTTAATCAATATAATTCTAAAATTTGCCGTGCGCACGTAGGGATACACGGTTGTGTATTTTTACGATGGCAATTATCCCGTGACGGGTGAACAAGCGGTAATATTAATACTAAAGTAAAAAATTAAAAAAGTTCATCTGCCATTATCCCTGTGAAGAGAAAACGCAGACACAAAATGAAGCCTCTCCGGTAGCAATATCAGGGAGGCTTTTTGTTAAAAAGGCATTGGCTCTGTATGTTTTAGAGATTAAGATGAATCTGTTTCGTTTTTTCTTACTACATTTGTATTACAATAATACACAAAAAGACTAAGAGTTATGATACAGACAGTTCCAAATCCTAAGATGACAAGGACGGAAGTTGAAAATTTCCGTCGGGAGTTTCAGCGGATCAAAGACGGCAGATTAACTCCTGAAGAAAAGAAAATGGTAGCTGAAAGAGTGGCCAGAATGAAAAAAACCGCAGAAATATTTATTAGCAACAATGGAGGAAAAAACCCGATACTTGGATATTGAAAATTTATCAATTTGTAAAATAACGGAAGATGATAGCGAGGCGTTGTCATCTTTTTTTTGCGGAAGAGCAGAACTTGATGATTTTTTCCATAATCAAATATTAATCTGTGCAAAGCATCATTATGTCTCTGCATATTGCGTGCGAGACACTATAACTTCGGATATTTTGGCTGTTTTTACTTTAGCGAATGACGCTGTCATAGTTGATAATATGGAAGATCGGGAGGATTTTATCGAACAGTCATCACTGAAAATTAATAAAGAATATATTTCTACATTTGAGAAACAAACCTCATTTCCTGCTGTTAATATCGGTCATTTGGGAGTTAAAACTGGTTTTCAAAGTTTATCTATCGGGCAAATGGTTATAGATTTTGTCTTGTTTACTTTCTCGCAGTTTGACATATCAGGCTGTCAGTTTGTAACTGTAGATTCACTAAATAACCCTCGGACGAATAAATTTTACATGACGAATAGGTTCCTGCTTCAGACATCCTTAGACATATTTAATGAGACGAGAAGAATGTATCTTCCGATTCAATTTTATAAAGATTGAAAACGGCTTTATGAAAAGAGCGTATTCTATTTTTCTATTCCCAAAGAAAAAAATTGTACTTTTGTGAGCTACATTAATAAAAATGGAACAATGGCTAACGATGAAATGAAACAAATCTGGAAAGTGCCGGAGCCGACTCTTAGGAGGCTGCCGTGGTATCTTGCCTTTTTGAAACTGATGAAAGGAAGAGGGGAGACTTTCGTATCATCTACTCAGATTGCCAAAGAAATTAATGTGGATCCCAGTCAGGTGGCGAAAGACCTCTCCTTTGTGAATATTTCGGGGAAGACACGAGTCGGCTATGAGATCAGTACGCTGGTGGACGTGTTGGAAGACTTCTTAGGCTTTACGGCTCAGCATAAAGCATTCCTGTTCGGGGTCGGTAGTCTGGGAGCTGCCTTGCTGCAGGATTCCGGTCTGAAACAGTATGGACTGGAGATTGTCGGAGGCTTCGATGTCCGGCGGGAACTGGCCGGAACGGAGATCAACGGGATACCGGTCTACCACATGGATGATTTTCCTGCCAAGCAGAAAGAATACGGGGCGACGATCGGAGTGATCACCGTCCCTGTCGACAAGGCGCAGGAAGTGACCGAGCAGATTATCGCCGGAGGGATCAAGGCCTTGTGGAACTTTACCCCGTTCCGCATCCGTGTGCCGGAAGATATCGTGGTGCAAAATACCTCTATGTACGCCCACCTTGCCGTGATGTTCAACCGCTTGAATTCAATCAATCACTGACATATGAAAATAATAGCCGTAGGAATGAATTATGCCGCCCACAATAAAGAGCTGCATCATTCGTTAGAATTATCGGAGCCTACTATCTTTATGAAGTCCGACTCTTCGTTGCTGAAGGACGGCAAACCGTTCTTCATTCCTGATTTCTCTTCGGAGATCCACTACGAAACGGAGATCGTCGTGAAGATAGACCGGCTGGGAAAAAACATAGCCGAACGTTTCGCCCACCGTTACTATAACGAGGTGACGGTGGGGATTGACTTCACTGCCCGCGACCTGCAACGTAAACTGCGTGCGCAAGGTCTGCCTTGGGAAATCAGTAAGGCGTTCGATAATTCGGCAGTTCTCGGAACATTCATTCCGGTAGAACGTGCGGGAGATGTGAACCGCATTCCTTTCCACTTGGATATTAACGGAAAGACTGTTCAGGAAGGAAACACGCAGGATATGCTTTTCCCGGTCGATAAGATCATTGCCTATGTGAGCCGTTTCTTTACGTTGAAGATAGGCGATCTGATCTACACCGGAACCCCGGTGGGCGTGGGGCCGGTCAAGATAGACGACCACTTGCAGGGATATATCGGCGAGCAGAAGCTGCTGGATTTCTTTGTGAGATAACACGGAAAAAGAACGTATGAAGAGAATCTTATATACCTTGCTGTTTGTATTCAGTCTGCTGACATCAGCCTGGGCGGATGGGAGTCGCTATGCCTCCCGGTCGGTGTTGAACTCCGGGAAATGGGTGAAGATACAGGTGGAAGAAGACGGCATTTACAAACTGACGGCTGCCGACCTGAAGAAGATGGGCTTTTCCAGCCTGGAAAAGGTCGCCGTTTACGGGTACGGAGGTTGGCCGTTGGAGGAAGATTTCTCTAAGATGTATATAGATGATGTGCCTGAAGTGGCTGTGTGGCGCGGAAGTGATTACTTGCTGTTCTATGGGAAAGGAAAACGCAAATGGGAATATTCTTCTTCCGATAAAGCCTTTGTCCATACCAATAACCCCTATTCCAACTACGGATACTATTTCGTGACCGAAAAAGAAACGGCTGGGCGGACGATGGAAAAGGCTGCATCCGCTGATGGGGCTACTCTGCAGGTGACGACTTTCGATGACTATGTTTTGCACGAAGAAGAGTTGGTATCGGTGAACAGTTCCGGGCGTGAACTATATGGAGAGTCGTTTACTTCTACTTTATCCCGTGATTTTACAATCTCGATTCCGGGCATTACGAACGATGAGGGAAAGGCCACCCTGTCTTTTATCTCCCGCGGCAACGGAACGATCACCATGAATGTCGATGGCAATTCTTTAATCTCCGGCTCGGTGTCGGTCCCCTCGGACGAATACGAAGTGGCACGGGAACTGCATCGCGAAAGTGCTTGGACGGCTGATAAAGGCGAGACTGTAAAGGTCAACATCAGATACAGTACGACCGGGCACAAGAATGTGCACTTGAACTATTTCCGTCTTCAGATGAAGAGACAATTGAAAGTATATGACAATTGTACATTCTTCCGCAGTCTCTCGGCAAGAGGCAATGCTTCTCGCTTTGTGATTCAGGGAGCCGATGCCAATACACTGGTTTTTGATGTGACCGACGGGGTAAATCCGCAGCAGATGGAGACGTCTCTGAACGGGACGGAGCTGTCTTTTTCGATTCCTGCTTCCGTTTCTTTGAGGGAGTTTGTCGTAGTCAAGCCTTCGCAGATTAAAGCTCCCGTGACGGTCGGCGAGGTGGCGAACCAGAATCTGCATGCCTTGGGGCAGCAAGATATGATTATTATTGCCCAGCCTAATTTCACCGCACAAGCGGAACGTCTGGCGGAAGCGCATCGGACAAAAGATAACCTGACGGTCCAGGTCGTAGCGCCGGAAGCGATTTATAACGAGTTTTCGAGCGGTACGCCGGATGCAACCGCTTACCGCCGTTTTATGAAGATGTTCTACGACCGGCAGACTTCGGAAGCCGATGCTCCCAAATATTTACTGCTGTTCGGTGACGGCTCGTTCGACAACCGTAAACTGACCTCTGCTTGGAAATCGGTGGATATGAGCAATATGCTGCTGACATACCAGACGAAAAAGTCGTTGAATCAGTTTTCTTATGTGATAGATGATTATTTTGGCTTCCTTGAGGATGAAGATAGTGGCAATAGTGGCCAGAAAGAGTATGAAGATAAAATCCCCTATAAGAAAGTGAATATCGGTATCGGACGTTTTCCGATCCGTACGTTAGATCAGGCGACCAAAGCTGTGGATAAGGTAATCAACTACATGGAAAACAAGGAGACCGGCATTTGGAAAAACAATCTTTGTTTTATGGCGGATGATGGAAGTAACAGCGACGGGTTCTCTCAAGGGCACATGATCCAGGCTGATACGTTGACGGACTATCTGGTAGCCGACCATCCTGAGTTTCTCGTGAATAAACTCTACTTCGATGCGTATAGGAAAGATGTAACGGGCGGACAGAACGGATACCCCGATGTTCGTTCCAATTTGCAGAAGTTGCTGAAAGACGGCTTGCTCTTGGTTAATTATACGGGGCATGGCGGAACGACAGCCCTGAGCGATGAAAAGGTTTTGACGCAGACGGATATCACTCAGTTCTCTTATCCTCGTTTACCCGTGTGGATCACGGCGACTTGCGACTTTACCCGTTTCGACGATCTGAACACTTCTGCCGGTGAAGATTTGTTCCTGAATGCAAAAAGTGGCGGTATTGCTTTGTTCACGACGGTCCGCGTAGCTTACATCCCTTATAATGCATATATCAACAGTCGTTTGATCCGTAATATGTTTGAGAAGAAGAATGGAAAACGTTTGACGTTGGGAGAAATCATTAAAGAGACAAAATGTGATCTGATCAATTCTTCGGCGGCTCGTTATAAGTTGGGTTTCTGTCTGATCGGTGACCCTGCCATGAAACTGAACTATCCGGAGTATCGTATGCAGGTAACGTCTGTCAACGGAGAGGCTGTGGATGGAGAGGCCATCCCGTTCAAAGCTCTGGAAAAGATAACCGTCGAAGGGCAAGTGCTGGATCCGTCCGGAGCGTTGGCTACGGACTTTACCGGTATCGTGAATCCTACAGTGAAGGATAGTAAGGTCACTGTTACCTGCTTGAATAACAATAAATCAGATGAGGACGCTTTCACCTTTACCGACTATCCGAATACGATTTTTGTCGGGAATGACTCCGTGTGTAACGGTAAGTTCAGCTTTACTTTTACGGTTCCGAAGGATATTTCCTATTCCAATTTGCAGGGGAAAATGAACCTGTATGCCGTCGATACGGAAAATGGCAATGAGGCGCAAGGCAATTTCGACAACTTCATTGTCGGAGGAACTTCCGATACGGCGGAAACCGATACGGTCGGTCCGGAAATCCGTACCCTTTACCTGAATGATACGACATTTGTGGATGGCGGCCAGGTGAACACGACTCCCTATTTTGTCGCCGAATTGTGGGACAAGAGCGGAGTGAATATCACGGGAAGCAGTGTCGGGCATGATATGATGCTGGTAATAGACGAGTCGATCGTCCTGAGCTATAATCTGAACAGTTATTACGAATTGCTGCCGGGCGAAGATGGGGCCGGCATCGTGAAGTTCCCGATCCCGGCACTGGAACCGGGCAAACATACGGCAGAGTTCCGGGTGTGGGATATCCTGAATAATTCGACCGTGCGGACATTTACCTTCGAAGTGGTGGAAGGGCTGAAACCGTTCCTGTTCGATGTGATCGCAACACCGGGCATCGCCCGCGAGCAGGTGACCTTCCATCTTATGCACAACCGTCCGGAAAGCCGGATGCGGGTGGGCATCATGGTCTATGATCTGGCTGGCCGCCAGCTCTGGAAACATGAAGAAAGCGGAACGTCCGGGCTGTTCGAAAACTATACGGTCTCCTGGGATCTGACATCCGGCGGCGCCCGTTTGCGTCCCGGTGTCTATATCTACCGGGCAGCCATCAGCACCGATAATTCCAAAGACGCGACAAAAGCAAGGAAGTTCATCATTTTAGGCGAATAAGAAGGAACGCATGAGCTCCATCGTATTTATCGTAGCCGTCAGGACAAAGAATCCGATAATAACCCAGTCCAGTATCCGGTACATGCGGATCGGCAATCGCGTGTATAGCCAACCCAGCAGGATCGGGACTGCAAACATCCAGTGTCCGCCGAACAGGATCGCTTCGTTCATCCCGTAGCGGATGATAAAGTGGATCACGAAATCGATACTCAGGTACATAAGCAGCAGTTGTACATATTTGTTTTTGAGGTTGAGCAAGGCCGAGGCGGCGACCAAGAACAGCAGAAACACGATCACGGCATTGTTCCAACTGTGCAGGTATTCGCTGGGTCGCAATACGACCTCTTTCCCGACTGATTGTTGTGTGAGAGGCGTGCTTATAATCGTATTGCCCCAGAAATCGACCAGTGCCTGTTTGCCGAATGTCTCGTCGTGGATAAAATATTGTCCGAGTTGCCCGGTCGTTTCGATCGGAGACGGACCTTCCGGGTTGAACAGTTTCGCTTTGAGGGTGTAAAAGCCCATGACGGCAGCTACGCAAACGACAAATGGCAGCATGACTTTGAATCCCGTCCGTATTTTATGCCAGAACGGTGCTTTGTTCAGGAACAGGGCCATTGCCGGTTTGGCTGCGTTGGTGATTGTGATCCCTCCGCAAAGGAAAGAAAGGAAGAGAACAGTCCGCCCTTTTATATATCCGGTCTGTTTGTATTCCCTGGAAAGCATTAATAGTGAGAAGATGAGCAGGAAAAAGGAGAACGGATAGGTTTCCGTTGTGAACGACAGGACAACGGTTGTGAAGAAGCATCCCGTGAACCCTGTCAGCAATAGTGCCCGGCGGGAAGAAATCCGGACGATCTGTTTCAGGTAGCGGTAGATCAGGACCAGTCCGCCGGTTATCAACAGGTTCATCAGCATCAGGCAAATAATACCCGAAGTTTTCTCTTTGAACAGGGTTGTCAACAGGATTGTCAACAGGGTTTTCAACAAATGGAAGATGCCGAAGAAAGGATGGCTGACGTCGAACGCTCCTCCGCGTGTGTGAAGATGGAATAGATTGTCATAACCCAAGTAACTTCCCGCTCCCCCGTTGGGCACGTCTATCAGTTCCGTATGAAAGAGCATCCGGTAGCCGATACACCCGTAAAGGAGGAAGAAGAAAAGGAAAAGCCCGGTTTCTATCGGGGTCGGTGGAAATAACGTGCGCTTAGTCTCTCTCCACTCGATCCGGAGAGCGCGAAACAGAATAGACAGGCAGGATGGCATCATATCTATGTTTATTTGTTGTTGAATGGTTTATAATGGGGAACATCTGCAAGGGCGAGCAGTTCCTTGTCGCCGGAACTGTCGCCATATACATGCAACGTCTCGGAGGCGAAATCCGGATATAGCCGGCGGAGCCTGCGGACCTTCTCGCTTCCTTTACAGTTGGGCGTGGAAAATCGCCCGGTCAGCCTCTCCCCCCTGACTTCCAACTCTGTCCCTTCCACAAGCCGGATTCCGACTGTTTGCGCCCAGGGACGTATCCAGTCAGGCGCGGACGCGCTGATAATGGCGATCTTGTTTCCTTCTTCCTGATGCCTGCGTATTTCTTTCAGGGCGGCAGGATAGACGAAAGCCGGTATGCGGGAGGCATATTCGAGGCAAGCCTGTTGGAAATCCTCCGTTTTCATCCCCCGCAGGAAAGAGGAGATCACAAGCTCTTTGGCCCGGTGCGTGGAGAGAATGCCTGCCGAGGCTGCTCCTTTCAGCAGGACCATCCAGGGGAGCCGCAGGAGGAAAGCCGTTCGTCCGCAAGCCTGAATCAGAAAGTCCGGCAGTGAGTCGCGGGAAATGAGGGTGCCGTCGAAGTCGAATATTGCGATTGCCATATCAATAAATAAGTAAAGCGAATACGATAAACCAGCCGGCCACGGTCAGCTGCAAAGTGCGGTCCTGCAACAGGATATCGGTCGGGTTGCAGTTGCTCTTCTCCACCAGGATGATCTGCAGGTAGCGCATGATGCCTGCCAGTACGAACGGGATCGTGACATACAGGTATTCGCTGCTTCTCGACGTCACTTCGGGCGAAAGCGTATATACTATGTAAGCCACGGCAATGATGGAAGAAAGAAATGACAGGATCACGTTCAGGTAGTCGATCGTATATCCGGTAATATTCTTACGTGAAATCTGTCCGGTTTCCATGAAATTGCGCAAATCGTCCCGGCGCTTGGCGAAGGCGAGGAAGAGGGAAAGGATGAATGTCATGATAATCAGCCAGTGCGAAAGTTCTATCTTCCCGGCGACAGCTCCCGCTTCGAGCCGGATGATGAAACCGCAGGCGACGATCATGGCATCTATGATCTGCACCTGCTTGAGGTAAAGCGTATAGGCTAAGTTCAGGAGGATATATCCTCCTGACAACAACCAGATCTGGTTGTTACTTGTATGGATGAAGCTGAAACAGACTGCACTCATCCCATAGAGCAGGAACATGAAGACGAGGGCTGCCATCGGCGAAACCTTCCGGGAGGCGATCGGACGGAATCGTTTGACCGGATGCAGGCGGTCTTCACCCGCATCCATCAAGTCATTGAAGACATAGACGCCGCTGGTGAGGAGGCAGAAACCGGCAAACAGGATTGCAACGTTCCGCAACCTGTCCGCGTCCCCTATCTCCTGTGCAAAAAACATGGGAAGGAACAAGAGGATGTTTTTTACCCACTGGGAAGGGCGCATCAGAAGAAATAATGCTTTAACTTTGCCTGTCGATTGTATATCTTTCATACTCAAAAGGCAAAAGTAGGAATTTTATTCGAGCATACAATAAAGTTCGGATTATTCAGTTTATAATGCAGTGGGGACGGTTCGCGGACCGCCCCCTATTGAATCGGAAAATAATTAAGAATAGACATATGATAAGTAAATTCAGAATCGGTGCACTCGTTATAATACTCAACTTCTTGGTTGCGGTTGCTGCGGCTTGGGGACAAGTGGATAATCCTTCTTTGCTCCAAATGGCGGTCCCTTCGCTGAATATCGCTCCGGATGCGCGAGGCGGCGGTATGGGAGATATGGGGGCGGCAACTTTGCCGGACATCAATTCGCAGTATTGGAATGCTGCCAAATATGCTTTTATGGGAAGCAAGGCGGGAGTCAGCTTGTCTTATACACCGTGGTTGCGTAAATTGGTCAACGATGTGGCGTTGGTGAACATGACCGGTTACTACAAATTAGGGAATAGCGATTTGCAGGCTATCAGCGCGTCTTTGCGCTATTTCTCATTAGGCGAAGTGAATATATGGGAGAACATCGGGGATGTCCCTATAGGTGTAAATCCGTATGAGATGGCGTTCGACGTGGCTTACAGCCGTAAGCTGTCCGAGTCCTATTCAATGGCGGTAACCTTGCGTTATATCCGTTCGGATATGGGGACGGACCAGAGTGACGAGAGTAATGCGGGCAATGCTTTTGCAGCCGATATTTCCGGTTATTTGGAGAAATATGTGCTGATGGGAAATGCCGAGGCGTTGTGGAGCTTCGGTTTCAACCTGTCCAATATCGGGAGTAAGATCTCGTATGACGGGGGCAATACGAACCAGTACCTTCCGGCAAAGCTGACGTTGGGAACCGGCCTGCTTTACCCGATCGATGACTACAACCAGATCGGCGTTTATCTGGACCTGAACAAATACATGGTCCCGTACGCCCCGCAAAAGGAAGAAGGAGAGACAAATGCCGATTTCCAGACGCGTGTGGACGACTATAAGTCGTGGTCGAGCATTTCCGGCATGATGAAGTCTTTTACCGATTCGCCTAACGGTTTGCTGAAAGAGATCATGGTCTCGGTCGGTGCCGAGTATAGCTATAATGAACAATTCTTCGTTCGCGGCGGTTACTTTTACGAGAATGCGAATGTCGGCAACCGTAAATACTTTTCCGTAGGCGCCGGTTTCCGTATGAGCGTGTTCCAGCTGGATGCCGCTTATCTGATCAGTACGGTTCCGCAGAACCCGTTGGACCAGACACTTCGTTTCTCTCTGTCTTTTGATATGGACGGAATCAAGAACCTGTTTAGGTAATTAAAAATTAAGAATTAAGAATTATAGCGGATGAAGATTCGGGTAGGTTTTGGATATGATGTGCATGCGCTGGTCTCGGGACGTGACTTGTGGCTGGGCGGAGTGAAAATAGAGCATACGATGGGCTTGCAAGGGCACAGCGATGCGGATGTCTTGATTCATGCCATCTGCGATGCGTTGTTAGGAGCAGCCAATATGCGCGATATCGGGTATCATTTTCCCGATACGGCAGGAGAATACAAGGACATCGACAGCAAGATCCTGTTGTTCGATACGATGGAACTGCTCCGTGATGCCGGATATACGTTGGGCAATATAGATGCGACCGTCGCCGCCGAACGTCCGAAACTGAATCCCCATATTCCCGAAATGAAGCGGGTGATGGCCGACGTCCTCCAGGTGGATGTCGACGATATCTCCATCAAGGCGACGACCACCGAGAAGTTGGGCTTTACCGGTCGGCAGGAAGGAATAGCCGCCTACGCAACGGTGCTGATACAGAAATAGTCCGCCTCTTCAGGATCTTTCCCCCTACTATTGCCGGGAGTTTCCCTTATGTGAAACTTTAGTTCCATGCCTATGAAACTATAGTTTCATGGGCATGGAACTGATCTCTCCCTCTTACTCCTTTTTTACTTCGCAGGGAATGGTGAACCAAAACGTGCTACCCGCGCCTTCTTCCGATTCGACTCCGATTTCCCCTTTCAGGCATTCTATGATGGTCTGGCAAATCGATAAGCCGAGTCCCGTCCCCTGGATAAAAGCGTCGAATTTGGCGAACCGCTTGAATACGTGCGGGATGTTCTCTTCGGCGATCCCTTTTCCCGTATCGGTTACATAGAAGCGCAACCCGCCGTCAGTCTCTTCATATCCCATTGTGATAGACCCTTTGAATGTGAATTTGCAGGCGTTTGTCAGGAAGTTGGTAAGGATCTGCATCAGGCGGTTTTTCTCGGAATGGATGAAGCAAGGCTTGTCCGGGAGATCGCATTTCAGCTCCACGCCCGGTTGCGGCTTATCGGAGAATACCTGCATCAAGTGGTTGAACAGGGCGGAAACGTCGATATCACTGTATGTGAAATCGAGTTTGCCGGCTTCTATCTTGGAGAGATCGAGAATGTCGTTGATCAGTTGCAGAAGCAGTTCGTTGTTGGTCTCGATGATCTTGCAAAACTCCTCCCTGTCTTCTTCCGGGCATTCCCCTTGGGCGATCAGGTTGGAAAAACCGACGATTGCGTTCAACGGGGTGCGTATCTCATGGCTCATATTGGCAAGGAATGCCGTTTTCAATCGGTCGGATTCTTCTATCTTCTCCTTTTCCAGCAATTCTTTTTTTCTTTTCTGCTTCAGGATAAGGAGGCGGATGCGCAGTGCGGCAATGGAAGCAAGCAGGAAGAGGATGACGATGCCGCAAAGGATGGCTATCTTGTATTTTTCGAGAAACGTGGGCGGTTCGTCGAAATAGATCGCATTTTTCGGGTAGAAGGACGGGTCGATACCGTGTGCGTAGAGATGTTGGTAGTTCAGGTAGGTTTTGGGTGTTCCTCCCACCAGATCCCGGCCTACGAGCGCGTCTTTGTCTTTCAGTATTTCTTTCAAGGTGGAGACGATGGCGTCGCCGAAATCCTCGGTCGAAATATAATGTCCGCCGGCAAAACTCCCGTTCTTCAATCCCCGGTCGGATATCAGGAAGACGGGCGGATTGGAGAAACTGTTCGTCATCTTTTGCACGTTGTCCACCAGGTAGTGGCTTTCCTCTTTCTGCGGGGTGGCATACCAGGAGTAATAGATGATGCCGGCGTCTTTATTGCTGTAGGTCGTCAGCCTGTCCAGCAGGTTCTCGGTCGAAAGTTCCGGCCATGTGAGCATCTCCAGCCGGAGCGTGGGGAAAGCTTGCTTCAGGATGCTCTGCAACTCCTGCCCGGTTACGATGCTGATATAACGGTTGTCGCTGATGAATACGATTTTTTTCAGTCCGGGTTGTATCTTTAACATTGTTTCGACGGTTTCCCGCACATAGAGAGGTTGGCTCAAAGTCGTGACCTTATAGCCTTTTGTAACGGCAGCCGTCGGTATCATGGCCTTTTTCGGGTCCAGTTTGCGGTCTACCATGTCCTTTATGTTTCGCGGCATCATTCCCCGCGAATAGCTGATCAGGGTCGGAACGTCTTTCCATTCCTTGTCGAACAGCGGGCGGACGACCAGCCATGCAGGATCGCCGATACAGACCACCGCTTTGGGCGGTGTGGGATATTGTTCGCGCAGGTATTGTATTCTTTCGAAGATTTGCGCCGTGTCGCTGATGGCCGGAATCTGCAACTCTTCCCCTTTCACTTCGATCCCTTCGAGGGGAAACAGGGTCCGGATTTTCTCGCAGGGCTCATGTGTCCAGCTTTCGTTGAAATTGATAGAGTGGAGTAATAGAATATAATCCTGTGCCGCTTTCTCTTGGACGGACCAGGCCGGGCAGCACATAAGCAATAGAAACAATATATTTAGAGGGCCGGTTATTTTCATTTCATGTTAGATATAATAATTGAAAATCAGATATCTTTTGCAAAGATAGACAATGTAGCCCGTAACTCTATCACGCTCGGTTATAAAAATGAAACGGCAGTTTCAGTTCGGCCTTGGCGAGGCCGGATTATCGTCGGGTATTGTTTATCCCGGCGTTAATTTGTAGATTTGACCCCATAAAGAAAGGATGAAATATGAAGAGTAACGACTGGAAGGACCGTCTGGGAGTCATGTATTCGACGAACCCGGATTTTCAATATGACACAGGAGACGGAGAGGAAGAAGAAACGCTTCCGAAAGAGAAGCAGCAGTTGCGCATCGCTTTGGATAAGCGGAACCGGGGCGGCAAAGCCGTGACATTGGTGACCGGTTTCCGGGGGACGGCTGCCGATCTGGAAGCGCTTGGGAAGTTCCTGAAAGTAAAGTGCGGCGTCGGCGGCTCGGCCAAAGACGGGGAAATCATCGTACAGGGCGACCTGCGTCCTAAAGTGCTGGAATTATTGCAAAAGGAAGGCTACGTCAAAAGCCGCATAATCTGATCGTATGCTGACAGTCTACAGAGCCTCCGCCGGAGCGGGGAAAACGCACAAGCTGACCGGTGAATATCTGACCTTGCTGTTTACGGGGCCGGGCGCTTTTCGCCGTATCCTTGCCGTGACCTTTACGAACAAGGCGACGGACGAGATGAAGACCCGTATTGTCGACGAACTGTACAATTTGGCTTCCGGAAGGAAGTCGGATTATGTGGAATTGCTGAAGTCCGCCTATTCGTTGACGGAGGTCCAGGTGCGGAAACAGGCGGCCAAGATATTGATCGATATCCTGCATGATTATTCCGCTTTCAACATCAGTACGATCGACCGCTTTTTCCAGCAGACCATGCGTGCCTTTACGCGCGAGATCGGTTTGCAGGGCGGCTACGGGATCGAGATGGACCAGGAACTGGTGCTCACGACGGCAATCGATCACCTGTTGTCGGATCTCGAAAAGCCCGAAAGCAAGGACTTGTTAGGCTGGCTGCTCCGGTTTGCGGAAGATAAGATAGAGAACGGAGGGGAATGGAACCTCCGTAAAGATATTATGGCCCTGAGCCGGGAGGTCTTCAAGGAGAGCTATAAGGCTTTCAGTGAAGCGGTCGGCCGGGATATAGAGGACAAGAAAGCGCTGGATGACTACAAAAACGAGCTGTACGGTATCATCCGTTCGGTGGAGGCCGCCGCTAAGGAACTGGGAGAACGCGGCTTGGCGATCCTGAATAAATACGGACTCAAAGTCACCGACTTCAAAGGCGGCAGCCGTTCGCCCCTGACGCTTCTCGACCGTCTGGTGCAAGGAGAGATGAAAGAGCCGTCGGCTACTTTTATCGGTCTGGCGGATAACCCGGACGGCTGTTTCACGAAAACGGTTTCGCTCGGTACCCGGCAGATCATCGGATGTGCTTTTGAGGATGGATTGAACGATTGCATCAAAGGGATCGTTTCCCTGTTCAATAATCTGACCGCCTATAATACCGCCCGTGAAATTGTCCGTTATTATTATACGTTGGGGATCCTGACCGATGTGTCCCGCCAGATAGCCGCCTACCGGGAAGAAAAGAATGTGATGTTGATTGCCGACACGACCGAATTGCTCAGTAAGGTGATCGGAGGCAGCGACGCCCCTTTCATTTACGAAAAGACCGGTACGCATGTCGACCACTATATGATAGACGAGTTTCAGGACACCAGCGGGATGCAGTGGGACAACTTCCGTCCCCTGATCGAAGAGAGCCTGGCGCATAGCCGGGACAACCTGATCGTGGGGGATGTGAAGCAGAGCATCTACCGTTTCCGTAACTCGGACTGGAAGTTGCTGGACGAACAGGTGCAATCCGACTTTTCCCCCGAAGAAATCCATGAAGAGACGCTGAAGGATAACTGGCGTAGTTGCCGGAATATCGTGGAGTTCAACAATGCCCTTTTTACGACACTTCCGGGTGTCCTGCAGGCTGTCTATAATGAAGCGCTGTCCGTCTCTTCCCTGAGCGAGGAACAGCGTGCGGCTTTTTTCACCAAGATCATGTCCGCCTATGGTAAAAGTTTCCAACAGGTTCCTCCTCCTTTCATGCAGAAAGACGGGCATGTACGGATTGAATTCCTTTCCGGCGATGATGAGAAAGATTGGAAAGAAGAGGCCCTCGGACGTCTGCCCGGCGTGTTGGAGAAGTTGCAGGATAACGGATATGCGTTAAAGGACATTGCGATCCTTGTCCGCACCAACCAGGAAGGGGCACAGGTGGCGGATGCATTGCTGGCCTATAAGGAAGAGCATCCTTCCGAACGCTACAACTACGATATTATTTCGGATGAGGCGTTGTTTGTCAGCGGTTCGACGGCTGTCCGTTTCATGGTTTCCCTGTTGCGTTACCTGAAGAACCCCGAAGACCGGACGAACGAGCAGATCGCTTTATACTCCTATCTGGTGTTGAAAGGGATATTTGGCGTCGAAGCCCCGGCTTTTCCGCCGGAAGTCGTCTCTGTCCTGCAAATTCTCTCCCGTCAGTCCCTCTATGAAATAACGGAAGGCCTGTTCCGCCTTTTTGCCGGCGACTTTCCCGAAAACGAGCAGGTTTTTGTCCAGGCTTTCCTGGATATGGTGTCCGAATATGCCCGGAAGGAGAGCGCGGACCTGAACCGTTTCCTGAAATGGTGGGACGAAACGGGTTGCCGGAAAACGATTGCCACGCCGGACGGACAGAACGCGATCCGTATCCTCACGGTCCATAAGTCGAAGGGGCTGGGCTTTAAGGTCGTAATCATTCCTTTCGGGGATTGGGAGATCGACCATAAGCCGACAAAACCGGTCATCCTCTGGTGTCATCCGGAAGAGAAGCCGTTCGACCGCCTGCATCTGGTTCCCGTACGCTACAGCCAGTCGTTGGGAAAGACGATTTTTGCAGGCGATTATTTTAAGGAACGCTTGCATGCCTTTATTGACAACCTGAATACGTTATATGTCGCTTTTACCCGTTCGAAAGAGGAGTTGATCGTTTTCTCTCCGCGTCCGAAGAAGATGAAGGAAGAAACCGGTGAAGTGGAAAAGATCTCGACTCTGACCGACGCCTTGTGGACCGGCCTGCGTACGGATCTGCCCGATACGCGGGAGGGAGAGAAACTGATCTCGCTGCCTGCCGCTTTCGATATCGGAACAGGCGTTTTCGAGCTGGGCGACTGGTGGCATCCTGCCGCAAAGGAAGAGAACGGGGATATGCAGGAGATCGGGATGACGCGCCTTAGCTCCATCTCGCCGGACGACCGTTTGCAATTACGCCTGCATGGAAAAGGCTATTTCTTCGATAATGCCCGCCGAAAACACGGGGCTTTGATGCACGAGGTGTTGAGCCGTATCCGTACCCGGAAGGATATTCCGCAGTCGGTCGAACGATACCGCCAGGAAGGGGTGATCGACAGAGAGGAAGCGGCGGCGCTCGTCGTACGTCTCGAAGAGTTGTTGAACCTGCCGGAAGCCGCCTCTTGGTATGACGGTACGGCACGTGTGTTGAACGAGGTCGATATCCTGTTCGGCAAAGGGCTGTCCAAGCGTCCGGACCGCGTGATGATCACCGGGAACCGTGTGGTCGTGGTCGACTATAAGTTTGGAGAACATGCCGACCAACGCTATCACAGCCAGGTAAGGAATTACCTGAAACTGATCCGGCAAATGGGGTATGACGAGGTTGAAGGTTTCCTTTGGTATGTTGAATTAAACAAAATAGAAGCGGTGAAAGGGTGATATATTTTTGTTATTCGGTAAAAATGAATATTTTTGCAAATTCTTACGATAAATACTCGATTAGATTAAAGAATGAAAGTACATAAAGAAGGAACAGGTCTATTATTAACGCTTTTCACGATATTCTTTGTCGTGGATGTTGCGCTGTATCATACTGTCGGTAGAAGTTGGGTATTCTATACCACGACTTTCGTCACCACAGTCCTGTTCTTATTGGTACTTAACTTTTTCCGTAGCCCGTTCCGTCGTTTTCCGTTCGATTCGGAAGGGTTGGTGATCGCCCCGGCCGACGGTACGATCGTGGCGATCGAGGAAGTGATGGAGAATGAAATCCTGCATAGGGAATGCTTGCAGATATCCATATTCATGTCCGTTTTCAATGTGCATGCCAACTGGTTCCCGGTGAACGGGACTGTCAAGCAGGTGTCACACCAGAACGGACGTTTCCGCGCTGCTTACTTGCCGAAGAGTAGCACGGAGAACGAGCGTTCGGCTGTTGTCATTACAACCCGTAACGGGGTAGATGTATTGGCACGCCAGATTGCAGGTGCGTTGGCACGACGTATCGTGACCTATGCCAAAGTCGGTGAAAAGTGCCACGTGGACGAGCAGATGGGCTTCATCAAGTTCGGTTCGCGTGTAGACGTTTACCTGCCTGTCGGGACGGAAGTCCTGGTCGAGATGGATCAGAAGGTTACCGGTAACCAGACTCCGATAGCCCGTTTGGGAAAATAAGAGAAATAAATGAGCATCAAGAATAGTATACCTAATTTTGTTACCTGCTGCAGCCTGATATCGGGTTGTATCGCTTGTATTATGGCGTTAAGGGGAAACTTGCCGATGGCGACCCTGTGGATTGTCATTGCGGCCGTTTTCGATTTCGGCGACGGTTTCGCCGCACGCTCCCTGCACGCTTACTCTCCGATGGGAAAGGAGCTGGATTCCCTTTCCGATATGGTAAGTTTCGGGGTTGCTCCCGGAATGATTGTCTATTGGTTGTTGGAGCAGGCGTGCATGACGACTCCTGTTTTGGGAGAGGCGGCCGGTTATGTCCCGTATATGGCTCTGGTGATACCGGTCTTTTCCGGATTGCGCCTTGCCAAATTCAATATCGATGAAAGGCAGACGACTTCTTTTATCGGTATGCCTGTCCCGGCTCATGCTCTTTTCTGGGCGTCTATCGGGTATGCGTTCGATTCAGCCGTACCGGTGGACAGCATCGGGTTTATTGCCGGAACGATAGTTGTGGCGGTTCTGTTCTCGTTTTTGCTGGTGTCTGAAGTCCCGATGTTCTCATTGAAAGTAAAGTCGTTGGCATGGAAAGGCAATGAGTTTCGCTATATTTTAGTAGCCGGGGCGGTGGCCTTTGTGGCTCTCTTTGGTGTTCTGGGCATTGCCGGAACAATCATTCTCTATATAACCTTGTCTTTTTTTAACAAAAGAAGATAAACAAGAGTTCGTATCTTTGTGTTTGTGTAATAAACCAACTAAGTGACGGAATATGTTTAAGTTTTTGTTTGTTATGTTCTTCTTCTTTATCCTGTTAGTTTTTCTAATGGGATTCTCTATCTTGCGTACCTTTAAAAATATCCTGTTCGGAAGCGGAAGTAGCGGAAAGAAGGGTGAACAACGCCGTCAGACAAGCGGTTACTCTTCCGACGCGCACAGCAACAGTTCTGCACGTGACGAATATGCTTCGCAGGCCTCCCGTAAAAAGATCTTTGCAAAAGATGAAGGGGAGTATGTGGATTATGAGGAAGTAAAATAAGCTGTTCAGCGCTTGCGCTGAAAGAAGTTGCGCATTTCTTCGGCGCACTCGTTTTCGAGAACTCCTTTTTTGACTGTCGCTTTGGGATGTAAGGCTTTCGGTGCGTATTGCTGGAAGCCTCTTTTTTCGTCTGTCGCCCCGTAGACGATCTTGCTCAGTTGCGACCATCCGATCGCTCCGGCACACATCACGCATGGTTCCACCGTCACGTAAAGGCTGCATCCGGTCAGATACTTGGCTCCCAAAACACCGACAGCCGCCGTTATTGCGAGCATCTCGGCATGGGCGGTCGGGTCGTTCAGACGTTCCGTCTGGTTGTGGGCGCGGGCTATGATCCGGTTGTTGCATACGATAACGGCTCCGACAGGAACTTCTCCCTCATCGGCGGCTGCACGGGCTTCTATCAGCGCCTGCTTCATGAAATATTCGTCGTTGAACGGGTCGATCATCTTCTCATTTCGTTTTCGTTGAAAAGGGTGGGATAGTCCTCTTCCAGGGTTTTGAGTATGTGGGACAGGATGGTCTCGCGGTACCAGCGGGATTTGTTGATGATTTTATACCTGGCAAGATAACGTTCCACAGCCTTCTGCTCATCGTCGTTGAGCATGAAAGTGACCTTGTGCACGCGCGGGTGATTCGGCTGTGGAGATGAATATTTACGTTTCAGTGTCATAGTTTTGCAAATGTAAGGGTGAAAGCGCAAATAAAAAAGAAAAACGTTATATTTGTGCAAATTACATGGAATGGCTAAACGGAACGAAACAGGAAAAGACGGTGAATCGGTTGCACGTGCTTTTCTGGAAAAGCAGGGCTACAGGATTACCCATACGAACTGGCACTGGCATCATTATGAGCTGGATATCGTTGCAGTTAAGGATGCCTGGCTGGTAGTAGTAGAGGTGAAAACGCGTTCGGAAGATTACCTTTTGGCGCCGGAAGAAGCGGTCGATGCTCCCAAAATCCGCCGTATCGCGGCGGCAGCCGATGCGTATGTCCGCTTTTTCAATCTCGAACTTCCGGTCCGTTTCGACATCATAACCGTAATCAAAAAAGGAGAGGAGTTTGAAATAGATCATATAGAAGATGCTTTCTATGCTCCTTGCCGCTAATAAACCAATATAGAGTAGTATGAATATAGAAGAAGCCAGGGAATATTGCTTGTCGCTGAAGAATGTGACGGAATGTTTCCCTTTCGATGATGTTTCGCTGGTGTTCAAGGTGGAAGGGAAGATGTTCTTGCTCCTGCCTTTGGACGCAGTGGAACCGTGCGTGTCGTTGAAATGCAACACCGATTATGTCGAAGACTTGCGCGAACGATATACGGCAGTAGAAGGCGCCTATCATTTTAACAAGAAATACTGGAACACCATCTACCTCGGCCGGGATATGCCGGACGGCGAGATCAAGCACTGGATCCATCATTCTTATCGCGAGGTGATCGCCAAGTTACCGAAAAAAATAAGAGAAGCCTACGAAAATGAATAACGAAAACGAAACACCTAAGATCATCCGGCTTGCCGAGACGGATTCGACCAATAACTACCTGCGGCAACAATGTGCAAAAGCCAGGTTGCCGGAAGGCAGCCTCGTTATAGCCGATTTTCAAACAGCCGGAAAGGGGCAGGTCGGAAACTCATGGGAGTCGGAAGCCGGAAAGAACTTGATGTTCAGCATTCTTTTGTATCCTGATTTTCTTCCCGCGAACCGCCAGTTCCTGATTTCCCAGATCGCTTCCCTGAGTGTGAAGGAGACGCTGGAGGGGTTTACGGATTCCGTCACGGTGAAATGGCCGAACGATATTTACTGGAAAGACCGTAAGATATGCGGAATGCTGATCGAGAACGATCTGTCCGGGCAGCATCTCTATTGTTCCGTAATCGGTATCGGGCTTAATATCAATCAGGAGGTATTCCGCAGCAATGCGCCCAACCCCGTATCCTTGACTCAGATTACAGGTAAGACGTATGACCGGGAAGAAGTACTGGCCCGCTTCCTGCGTATCTTCTTTCACTACTATTCCCTATTATTGCAGGAGAAAGAGGCAGAAATCCGCGCAGCCTATATGGCGGCCTTATATCATGGTGACGGTTATTATTCCTATATCGATGAAAACGGCCCTTTCGAAGCTTGTATCCATGCAATCGAACCGACCGGCCATCTGATCCTGCAACTCCGTAGCGGCGAACGGAGAAGGTATGCTTTTAAAGAGGTGACAACCGTTGTCCCCCGGTAAGGCCTTCCGGCCGGCCGGTCATTGTGAACACTAAGGTTCCGCCATTCATGATATCCTTGTGGCTGATTGTAAGTCCGGTAACAGGTTTTCCATTCAGTTCCACCGATTTGACGTATTGGTTGGCTTTGGACAAACCTCTGGCTTCGACAGTGAAGGTCTTGCCTTCGGGAAGGGACAAGGAAACCTTTTCTATTTGCGGAGCGCCTAACACATATTCCCCGCTGATCGGGTTGACCGGGTAGAAGCCCATAGCCGAGAAGATATACCAGGCGGACATCTGACCGCAGTCGTCGTTACCGCAGAGGCCGTCCGGTTTGGCCAGATAGAAGCGGTCGAAGATTTCGCGGATCACCTGTTGCGTTTTTTCCGGATGGCCGGCATAGTTGTAGAGATAGGCCACATGATGGCTGGGTTCGTTGCCGTGTGCATATTGTCCGATCAGTCCGGTTACATCGGAGACGAAACCCGTGTTTTCGGCCGTGCTTTCGAGGAAGAACAGCGAGTCCAGTTTAGTCACGAACGCCTCGTCACCGCCCATCAAGTCGATCAAGCCCTGTACATCGTGCTGTACGTGCCAGGTGTATTGCCAGGAATTGCCTTCCGTGAAGTCGCCACCCGAAGAGCTGGCATGCGAGAGCAGGAAGGAATTGAACGGTGTGCGCCAGTTGCCTTTGGAGTCTTTTCCTCTCATCAATTTAAGTTCCGGGTCGAAGAGGTTCTTATAGAATGCAGCACGCTTGGAGAAATGTTCGTAATCTTCCGTCTTGCCTAATGCTTTTGCCATCTGGGCAACACAGTAGTCGTCGTAAGCGCACTCCAGCGTTTTGGAAACCGATTCGGTATCAATGATGTCGAACGGGAAGTAACCATATTTCTCGAATGTCTCCCAATCGGAATTGAAGTGGCTGGTGGCGGCACTCGCCTTGACTGCCTGATAAGCCTCTTCCGCATCGAATCCTTTGAAGCCTTTCAGGTAAGCCTCCACGACTACCGGGATGGCATGGTTGCCGATCATACAGAAGTTTTCTTTTCCCCACAACGCCCAGATCGGCAGGAAGCCCTGGAGTTTCTGGTGGTCGAGCATGGTCTGGATCATGGCGTCTACCTTGTCCGGATTCAGGATGGTGTACAGCGGATGTGCGGCACGGTACGTATCCCAAAGCGAGAAAGTCGAATAATACTGGCCTGTCGGAGAAGTATAGATGTTGTCGTCGATGCCGCGATAGCGTCCGTCGGTGTCGGCGATATTGTTCGGCTGCATCATCAAGTGATACATGGAGGTGTAGAAACTTGTCTTTTCATCCGTCGTGCCTGTGACCTGGGCACGGGAAAGGAGTGCTTGCCATTGGTCGCGTGTAGCCTGTCGGACCGCCTCGAAATCCCATGCGGGGTTTTCTTTTTGAAGGGAAGCGAGAGCGCCGTCGCCGCTGACGCCCGATATGGCGACTTTCACCTGTACGGTTTCACCCGGTTTCGTGTCGAATTCGAGTACCAGGCGTTTTGCCTTTTCTCCTTTCTCCGCCGGTAGTTCTTCCTTGACCGTGTAAGGATGGTCGAATTTGATGACATAGAAATAGTGGCGCGTCACCCAGGCGCGTGTCTGGTTATGTCCGATGATCGTCTGGTTGTCCGGCATTTCAAGCTCGGCTTCTAAGACATGCGTCTTCAGTGCTTCCTTGCTGCCGACCATACCGCGTTGCAGGTCGACCAACAGGCGTGCCGGTCCTTCGCTGTTGAATTTATAACGGTGGAGAGCCGTATGGGCCGTAGCCGTTATTTCCGCATCCACGCCGTAGTCGGACAAGGTGACGGCATAATAGCCCGGTGATGCCTTCTGAGTGGATTTGTCGTATTCGCTTTTATACGTGTTGTCTTTTATGTCGCCGCTGAACGGAAACAGCAGGATATCGCCCAAGTCCGGGCAACCCGTTCCATTCAAATGCGTCTGGGCGAACCCTTCGATAAAGTTGTCTTCATAATTATATCCCGAACAATACCTCCAGGAGCCGACTCCCGATTCGGGGCTTGCCTGTATCAGGCCGAACGGGGCGCAAGCTCCGGGGAACGTATGCCCGTTGTCCGCATTTCCGATAAAGGGATTCACATACTGGCAATAGTCTTCTTCGACATGGTCTTTTGCCTGGGGTGCAGGGCTGCACGCACTGGCCATCCCCAACAGGAACAGTCCGATCACAAGGTCCTTGTCTTTCATCTTGTCCCGAATCTTCAGCCGTTTGATCTGCAGGAAACGCAGCAGGCCGATAACAAGAACGGTCGCCGCGATCACCCCGAAATACTGCACATAATCGGGATCGGCTTGTCTGCCCGGCCAGCCGATTATACTCATAACGATCAGGTAAATCAATAGAACTGCGGTTGTTATATTTACTTTCTTCATTGCATTTTTAGTATTTAAATGCAAACTTAGAGAAAAAATATGATGTATGTTTATTATTCTTTCTATTTAACGGAGAAATACAGAGAAATACAGAGAAATGTCCGGATTGATAACCTGAATAAATCAAAATGCACAATCTCGCCATCGTTGATGTTCAGGTGGAGGTAATGGTGGGAAAAGCGTTTTTAACTGAATAAATCTCGTGGAACAGATGAAAAGTTATATCTTTATCGGCGATTTGACAGTACATGTATGAAAGGCGGATCCGAGATATATTCTTTTAATCAGTTGTTTGCTGACTATAAAAGTCGTTTTGTCCATTTTGCCAATACGTATGTAGGCGACACAATGATTGCGGAAGATATCGCGATCGAAAGCCTGATGTATTATTGGGAAAACAGAGGAAAACTTGCGCCCGGCTCGAATGTCCCGGCCTATGTCCTGACTGTCATCAAGCACAAATGCCTGAATTACCTGCAACGTTTGCGTACGCGGGAGGAAATAGTCGAATATTTGAAAGATTGCGACACTTGGGAACTGAACCTGCGTATCGCTACCCTTGAAGCCTGTAATCCCGAAAAACTGTTCTCCGACGAGCTGCAGGCGCTTGTCGACAAAACGTTGGAAACATTGCCCGAACAGACGCGTGACATCTTTGTCCGCAGCCGCTACAACAACCAAAGCCATAAGGAAATCGCCGCAGCCTTGGGCATCTCGACGAAAACAGTGGAGTTCCACATCACCAAAGCCTTGAAAGTCTTGCGCATAGCCTTAAAGGATTATTTCCCTTTACTGGCATTCTTCCCCAAATTCTTCTGCTGAAAGTTGCCTGCCGACAATTGTCGGCAAGCCTGCTCACAACTGTCGGCAAGCCTGTCGACAATTGTCAACAAGCCTGCTGACGGTTGTGGGCAGGCAGCTATCCGCCGGGAAAATTCCAACTGCCTGCCGGGGAAATCCCGAATACTTGCCGGTATTTTGAAAAAAGTCGCCTTTTCCGTTAGGGATATTTCCCGCTTGTTTGCTTTATTAATAGAAACGGAAAAATGGAAAAAGAAATACTATATAAATTCTTTGACGGAAAAGCTTCCCGTGAAGAGAGGGAAACTGTTCGTACCTGGTTGGAATCTTCTCCTGAAAACGAGCAAGAGCTTTTCAGGGAACGCGAGTTTTTCGATGCGATGATCCTGTCGGGCAGCACGAAGGCGGCCGTGACGGAAAAGAAATCCCGTCCTTTCTATCGGACTGTCTTGTTCGAAGCCATAAAGATTGCCGCCGTGTTTGCCATTGCCATCGCCTGTGGAACGTATTTCTATAAGTCGGAAATCAAGAAGATAGGCGAGGCAATGAATACGATTACGGTTCCTGCCGGCCAGCGTGCAAACCTGACTTTGCCGGACGGCACGAACGTCTGGCTGAATGCCCGTTCCGAAATGCGTTACCCTGCCGCCTTTACTGGTAATAAGCGGGAGATAACCTTGGATGGTGAGGCCTATTTCGAAGTGACTCACAAGGATGACAAGCCTTTTGTCGTCCGGACGAACAAATGTAATGTCGAGGTGCTGGGAACGAAATTCAACGTGGAAGCGTATAGCGACTCTGAGGATTTCTGCACGTCGTTGATGGAAGGTTCGGTACGGGTGTCGGAGAAGGAGAATCCGTCGGAAAGCCTGGTCCTGACGCCTAATCATCAGGTTTCTTTGGTCAACGGCCATTTACAGTCGGAACCGATTGCGGACTTTGATCCTTTTCGCTGGAAAGAAGGATTGATTTGCTTTAAGAATATGAACTTTAAGGAGCTGATGTCCCGTTTTGAGAAATGCTACGGTATACATATTATTATAGAGAACCCTCAATTAGCCGATTATATCTGTAGTGGTAAATTCCGGATATCGGACGGTATAGACAAGGCATTGCGTATTCTGCAAAAAGATGCCAAATATACGTTTGAACGGAACAAGGATGAATCGGTGGTTTACATAAAGTAATGTTTAATCTTAAAATAGAATGCCTATGATATACGAGAAAGGTTAACCTTCAATGAAAAATGCCGATAAATGTCCCCACACTTACCGGCATTGACTTAACACAATTATTTAACTGTATTAATAAACTTGATTTCCAAAGATATGAATAAAAAATCTTTGTCGATGTCTTATTCTGTAAAAAGACCTCGATGTAAACAATTTTTTAGAGTCATGAGAATAACCACCTTGTTATTATTCGTGTTCATTTTCTGCATGCACGCAGAAAACTCCAATTCTCAGAATGTAAATGTTACGATCAAAAGAAGTAACACCGAACTTGAGAATGTATTGAACGATATTGAGAAACAAACTGATTATCTGTTTATTTACAACAAGTTTGTGAATGTGGACAGAAAAGTGTCTGTTAACCTGAAAAAAGCCTCTCTGGAGGAAGTCTTGGCAAATCTGTTCGCCGGAACGGATGTGAGATACTCTGTCGATGGTTCGTATATACTACTGTCCGCAGGTGGAACGACCACTACTATCCCTTTGTCTGCACAGCAGGGCAAAACAGTCAGTGGCGTGATTACGGATATCAATGGTGAACCTATTATTGGCGCCAACGTGATCGAAAAAGGTTCGAAATCTGTCGGAACGGTAACGGATGTCGATGGCAAGTTTATGCTGGCGTTGGACAAACCTTCCGCCACATTGGTCGTGTCTTACATCGGCTACCTGACGAAGGAAGTGCCTGTCGGTAACCAGTCCGTCCTGAAGATCATCTTATCCGAAGATACCCAGAATCTGGAAGAAGTGGTTGTGATCGGTTACGGTTCGGTAAAGAAAAGCGACTTGACCGGTGCTGTCGGTTCCATCCAGGTAGACAAGGTACAGGGTATCAGTGTGAAATCCGTAGACCAGATGTTGCAAGGACGAACTTCCGGTTTGTATATGGTGCAGAATTCAGGTATGCCGGGTGCAAGTTCCACCGTCCGTATCCGTGGCGGTAACTCAATTTCCGGCGGTAACGAGCCGCTATATATCATCGATGGTATGCCGGTTTATCCGAGTGCGGATGCAAGCCAGACGGCATTAAGCCCGCTGAACTCGATCCCGACATCGGATATCGAATCGATAGAAGTTTTGAAGGATGCTTCTTCGACCGCTATTTACGGTTCCCGTGGTGCTAACGGTGTTATTATCGTAACAACCAAAAAAGGTAAAGGTGGAAAAACAGCTGTTGCATTTGATGCTTACTGGGGCATTCAGAATATTTACAAGAAATATGACTTGTTGGATGCCCGTTCATTTGAGAAACTGGCAAATGAGGCATTGGTGAACTCAGGTGGTACGGCAATATATGACGAAAGTTTGATTCCGGAAACAACGGATTGGCAGGATTTGACTTCCAATAAGAATGCGCTGACACAAAACTACCAGTTAACGGTTTCCGGCGGTAATGACAAGACGACCTTTTTAACTTCTTTCAATTATTTCAATCAGGAAGGGGTAATCAAAGCATCCGAGATGAAGAAATATGCTTTCCGTGCCAATATCGACCATAAAATTTCTTCAACGATAAATTTAGGGTTGAGCTTGACGATGACGAAAGTCGACAATAATCGTGTCGGAAATTCTGTTTTGCAGTCCCGTTTGACTACTCCTCCAAATTTGTCGGTAAAGCAAGAGGACGGAAGTTATACGTTTAGTGATAATAATGGTGTCATTACATTCGATAACCCGGTTGGAATTATAAACGAAAAGGTTGCTTGGAACAATAGTTTTCGCACATTAAACACTGCTTTTGTAGAATGGAATATAATAAAAGGTCTGAAGTTTAAATCTTCGGTAGGTGTAGATATTAATTATTCTACGGCTAAAAATTATAATCCGCGTTCAGTTTACTCTGGCAGTCAAAAGGGAGGAGAAGCCGCGAAATATTCTAATAATACTTATACTTGGATAAATGAGAATATTTTGACATATACGAATACGTGGGATGTTCATTCTTTTACAGGAATGATTGGATATACGCAACAGCAATCGACTTATGACAATTTTAATGCCGGTTCATATGGATTTTTGAATGATAATTTGCAAATGAATAATTTAGGGGCAGGGACAACTTATACAGCGCCTAAATCCGAAGTGACAAAATGGGCTTTAAACTCTTATCTGGCCCGTGTTAACTACACTGTGAATAATAAATATTTATTGACTGCATCTATCCGTGCTGACGGTTCTTCTCGTTTCGGTTCGGACAATCGTTGGGGATATTTTCCATCTGCCGCTTTGGCATGGAGAGCTTCGGAGGAGCCATTTATTAAGGACTTGAATATCTTTAGTAACTTGAAACCCCGTGTAAGTTTTGGTGTTACAGGTAACCAGGATGGAATTGGTACTTATCCAGCGTATGCCTTGTTGGGGTCGAACGGTTATGTGGCAGGCGATAATAAGGTGACAGGTTATTATCCGTCACAAGTTGCCAATACGAATCTTAAATGGGAAACGACTTCTCAGTTTGATGCCGGTATCGATTTCGGCTTTTTTAATAATCGTCTGACTGTAGTGATCGATGGGTATTACAAGAAAACCCGTGACCTGCTGTTGAAAGTGAAAGTGCCTGGCTCTTCCGGTTTCTCTACCGGTCTGAAAAATATTGGAGAAGTCGAAAATAAAGGTTTTGAACTGGCAATCAATGCTACACCGGTAGAAGGAGAGTTTACTTGGAATACAAGCTTAAACCTTACTTATAATAAAAATAAAGTATTGGATTTGGGTGATGTTTCATTTATTTATCCGAGCCAGCCGGGGCAGGATGAAACCGGAATACATTTGGGGCGTATCATACAGGTCGGACAGCCTTTAGGAACGTTTTACGGATATGTGTATGACGGACTTTTCAGCACGACGGATGATATAGCTTCTTCCGCCCAGCCGACAGCTAAACCGGGTGATATCCGCTATAAAGATATTAGTGGGCCGGATGGTGTGCCTGATGGAATGATTAATGACCTTGATCGTACGATCATCGGTTGTGCACAGCCAAAGCTCTTCGGGGGATTCAATAATACATTCTCTTATAAGAATTTTGATTTGAATGTAAATACGATCTTCACGATCGGAAATGATGTTTATAACGGAACGAGAGTTACTATGGAGAATATGCAGGGATCAACGAATATGTTTGCTTCAACAATGAATTATTGGACGCCTGATAATCAAAACGCTCCGTTGCCACGCCCGCTCCGTTCAAAGGCTGTGATGCGTGTTTCCAACCAATATGTGGAAAACGGCTCCTACCTGCGCTTCCAGAATATCACGTTAGGTTATAATGTGCCTGCTGAATTCTTGAGCTTTACAAAATATGTTTCGGGATTACGGGTGTATGCGTCTTTGCAGAATTTCTTTACGATAACAAGCTATTCCGGTGACAACCCGGAAGTCAGCAAGTATGGCCAGGATAACCTGGGAGCCGGATATGATGCATTCTCTTATCCGTTTGCAAAGTCAGTATTGTTTGGTTTGAATGTTAAATTCTAAAAGAGTCTAAGTAGTTTATGAAAAAAATAGCATTTATAATATTGAGTTCGGTCATGATGAGCTCATGTACGGACATGGATCTGATACCGGAGTCCAATTTGAGTCCTGAAAACTTCTTTAAATCCGAAGAAGATGCAACTGCAGCGGTCTATGGAACGTATTCGGTTTTTACTGATAATGATATCTATAATCAGTTTTGGGAAGTATTGCAAAGCCAGGGAACCGATGATTGCGAGTGGAGCGGTGGTCGCACAACGACCAATTTGGACAAGAATGCTTTGGATAAATTTGAATATGATGGAAATACGAATTTAGTTTATTCTGTTTGGATTAAACATTACATAGCTGTTAACCGCTCTAATTTTGCGATAGAAAATATTTCGAATATGGGGAGCGACCAGATAAAGGATGATGCCAGAAAGAGACTGATTGGGGAGGCTAAATTCTTACGGGCATTGGCCTATTTTAATTTGGTCCGCGTATACGGAGGAGTCCCTTTGGTCTTGAAGCAAACCACTTCGCTGGATGGCTTGGAAGTTCCCCGGAATACGGTTGACGAATGTTATGCACAGATTATTTCAGACTTGCAAGAAGCGAAATCTGTTCTTCCTGCTATCGGCCAGCTTCCGAAGGGATATTTAGGACGGGCAACGAAAGGTTCCGCATCAGCCATGCTGGCAAAGGTTTATTTGACTCGTGAAGATTACCAGAATGTAGTGAAGGAGACATCGGAAGTGATGCAGATGGGTTATAAACTATGGGATAACTATGCGGATAACTTTGATGTGGAAAAAGAAAACGGACAGGAATCCATTTTTGAAATCCAATATAAACGGAATACTCCCGGTGTGTCAGGCAGTAATTACAATGGATATTATCGTCCTCCCTTTGTCAATATAAATGGTTGGGTCGGATATGGAGATGATCCGGTGACGCGTAATCATTATGAATGTTACGAGGAAGGTGATTTACGTCGGGATGTAAATGTGCGTCTTTATACGAAGGAAGAGTATCCGAATATGTCTTCCAACTATGAGTTCCCTTGTTATGTAAATAAATTTCAAGATCCTTCGCCGTTGGCCGTACGATCTCAAGGAGGAGAAAATAATTATCCGATATTACGTTATTCGGATGTCTACCTGATGCGTGCGGAAGCTTTGAATGCGATTAATGCATCTGATAAAGAGGCGTATGAATGCCTGAATATCATACGTCGTAGGGCTTTCGGACTGAATATGAACGAGGCTTCTGCTATTGATATTAAGCCGGGATTGAGTAAAGAAGATTTCTTGGATGTAATTCTTTTGGAACGGCGTAAGGAATTTGCCTTTGAAGGACAACGTCGTTTTGATTTGGTACGTACGCATAAGTTGAAGGAAGCGATGATGGCGCAGAATCCTACTATTGGTGCTGTGGTAGAGGAAAAACATTATCTGTTGCCTATACCTGTGACAGAGTTGGATGCAAATAAGTTATTGGAGCAAACTCCGGGATGGTAAATAAGTAGTATTATATGAAGAGAAGAAATTTTATCAGAAACATAAGTTCTTTAGGCTTGGCATCTGTAGCGATGGGGAGATCTTTCGCTACAGAAAGTCCCAAAAATGGCAGTTCGCCGGGGAAATCGAAAATACCGGTGTACGATGATTGGGACGTAATAGTTGTGGGAGGGGGACCTTCGGGATGTGCTGCGGCTACGGCCGCGGCACGCGAAGGGGCCAAAACTTTGTTGATAGAAGGGACCGGTGCCTTAGGCGGAATGGGAACTTCTGGCTTGCTGAATGCGTGGTGTCCTTTTACGGATGGCGAGAAAATCATTTATAAAGGGATTGCGGAACGGGTGTTTTCCGAATCCAAGAAAGGTGTTCCCCATATTCATTATGATAATTGGGTACCGATAAATGGTGAATATCTGAAAGTCGTGTATGACGATTTGGTGACCTCCGAAGGGGTTTCGGTTCTCTTTTTCACAACAATGGCTGCAGTCGAAATGAAACGTAAAGGAGTTGTCGATGCGATAGTCGTTGCCAATAAAGCCGGATTGTCTACTTACAAAGCTAAAGTTTTTATCGACTGCACGGGCGATGGTGATCTCTCGGCTTGGGCCGGCGCTGATTTTGTGATGGGAGATGAAAGTGGTTCCGTACAGGAAGGTACTCTATGTTTTACCTTGTCGAATGTCGATCCTTATGAGTTTTCTTTAATAGGAAATGTTCATACCAGCCGGAAGAATGGTCCGATTCATTCTATTTATGGTAACCCCAAATATCCGTTGGTGAAGGATAAGCATATGAATGACAAATTGATCGGGCCGGGTTTCTTAGGATTTAATGCAGGGCATGTGACTGTTGATAGTACGGATCCTGCTTCTTTGACTGAAGCAATGATGAAGGGACGTAAGTTGGTTCGACAGTTGCATGAAGGATTGGTCGAATTTGAGCCAAAGTCTTTTGGCGCTTCTTTTCTGGCAGGTACGGCTAATTTGATGGGAATCCGGGAAAGTCGCCGGATAAAATGCGATTATACATTCACGTTGGAAGATTGGCTGGCTCGTAAGGAATTTGAGGACGGTATCGGACGTAACTGTTATTATATTGATGTTCATAAACAGGATGCGACTGTATATCCTCGTTATAAGAAAGGAGAATCTCATGGAATCCCTTTCTGTTGCCTGACTCCTGTGGGTTTGAAGAATGTAATGGTAGCCGGACGTTGTATCTCGACGGATTCCTACGCTCATGGCAGCCTGCGTGTGATGCCGCCTTCTTTGGTTACCGGCGAAGCGGTGGGTGTCGCAGCCGGCCAGATTTGTAAGTCCAAGTCTCCCGATGTCCACAATGTCGATATTCAGCAGTTGCGGAAACGGTTGAAGGAAGTGGGACAACTGATCTGATTCTGTCTGTTAGTTATTTTTTGAGAAGGTGTGCCAAACCGTCCTCTTCCCGTGCTTGACGCAGGGAGAAAGGGATTTTGACGCACCTTCTCATTCTATCGTTTATAAAAGGATTACTTTCTGGTGTTTTTGGTATTTTGCGGAGTGTATTTGTAGAATATACATTCCGGGTCTGTCGGTAATCCGAATCACCTGCGAACCTTGTCGTATTTCCTTTTGAAGCAAACATTGTCCCATCATATTCAATAGCCTGATATATCCTGTTTCCGGAATATTTCTCAGATATAGCTGTTTGTCTTTTATGAAGAAATGAAAATCCTTTGCATACGGATTCCCGATAGCTGTGTTTTGCTTGGCGGGATGAGGTTCGGCAATGCTTTCGTTTAAGGGAAAGTTTGTTTGGATTATCTCCATTGCTTTTGTGGATGTGTTGTTGGATGATACTTTCAATTCAGTCGGTGAAGAGGCTTTTATGAAGAAGGCGGCGAAAGGGGGGAGGGCATAGTTGCTGTTGAGGGAATAGGTTTTATAACCGCTCCCGTCATATATATAGATGTTCCCGTCCAAAGCGCTATTTTTTTCTATTTGTGATAATACGAGTGGGGCAGGGAATGGATTGCCGCACAAATACCAGCCATAGTTTTCTTGATTGTCTGAAGTTATGTCGGAGCCTAAAGGGATTGCACTAACTCCTGTATGGGCGAAATCTTCGGGAATGTCGCCGAGATGGGATGAAAAAGACAATGTTCGGTCTGTCGCTTTCTCATCTAATGCGATCAGATAACCTTTGTTCTTTTCAAACAGGGGGACGTTTTCGGGACGGATGGGTACGACTTCCCAGTTTCCGGCTGATTGGTTGGTCGAGGATCGTTTATCACCATTGTAAGACTGGACATAAAAATAGTTGCCCCCGTCGTTGGGCGTTGCATCCTTTTGTTCAAAACGGGGATCGATACCGGATGGGTAGACGTCGAAAGGAAAAGATATAAAATACCATTTACCGGCTTCTTCAAAAGTTTTATGGAGGGTGATACGGTCGGAAAGAAGTATCGTCCCTTCTGAATAGAGAAAGGCCTCGTTTTCGTATACGTCCAGATTCTGTAAGATAAACCGATTGCCCGGATTGATTTGCAGTGATCCGGAACAGATGGCGATATCTTTGCAATAAGTATCTGTCGTTATATTTACATCCCCTTTTATGAGTGCGTTTCTGTGGCGGAGTGGGGGAAGATGAGACCAAAGGGTCGTGTCGTTCCAGTTTCCGATACCGGAGAAGAGAGAATATGAAGGGATGTCACCGTATGTGTAAACGCTGTCAGTCATGTAATATCCACCTTTACTGCTTGATGCTTGGAGCGTTCTCAAAGAAATACTGCTTGGTGCTTTCCCGATAATGAGGGTATTGTATTTGAAGAAATCTTTGTCTGATGTTGATGTGTGACCAATCACCGTTTCATTCTGTTCGTTCCTGTATGTATCGAACAGTAAATTCTCCTTTGGAGCCAGGTTTAATCCAGCGACATGAATGGCTATTTTCACCTCATCATAGATGGAAGAAGAGATAGGTTGGAATGTCGTCCCTGAACCGACAGGAATTTTCATCGTGAATTTATCTTGGACGACAGATGAGTTCCCGTTTAAGGAGAAAATCCAGTTGTCCCATATAGATTTGCCGAACGTCTGCAACCTGAACGTGTCGGAGACAAGTATATTGTCATCGCTGTTTACAAAACTTTCCCATGAAGACGGATTGGAAACTTGTGCGTGGAGTTGATAACTTGCACCGAAGAATAAAATCTTTACAAGTGCACGGTGAACAAAGTGTATGACTTTCTTTTTCATAGTTACTACTATTTTGGATTGATATTATGGGTACAAATATACATAAATAATTGAATTTACTATCTTTGCCGTATGAAAGAATTTATTATATCTGAAGCACAGACAGAAAAAGCTGTTCTCGTAGGGCTGATTACTCCCGAACAGAATGAACAGAAAGTGAAGGAATACCTGGATGAATTGGCTTTCCTGGCCGATACGGCAGGTGTCGAAGCTGTGAAGCGTTTTTATCAGAAACTGGATTATCCGAACTCCGTGACCTTTGTCGGTTCCGGCAAGTTGCAGGAGATAAAGGAATATGTGGTGGAAAATGAGATCGGGTTGGTGATATTCGATGACGAACTTTCCGCCAAGCAATTGCGTAATATCGAGAAAGAGTTGCAGGTGAAGATTCTGGACCGGACGAATCTGATTCTGGATATCTTCGCCCGGCGTGCACAGACTGCCCATGCGAAGACGCAGGTGGAACTGGCTCAATATAAATATATGTTGCCCCGCCTGACCCGTTTGTGGACACACTTGGAGCGTCAGCGTGGCGGTGTCGGTATGCGCGGTCCGGGTGAGACGCAGTTGGAAACGGATAAGCGTATCATCCTGGATAAGATCTCCAAGTTGAAACGGGACCTGGTCGAAATCGATAAGCAGAAAAGCGTGCAACGGAAGAACCGCGGAAAGATGGTTCGCGTGGCCCTGGTCGGTTATACCAATGTCGGAAAGTCCACATTGATGAACCAGCTTAGTAAAAGCGAAGTGTTTGCCGAGAACAAACTGTTTGCGACGCTCGACACGACCGTCCGCAAGGTGATTGTCGACAACCTGCCTTTCCTGCTGTCCGATACGGTCGGCTTTATCCGCAAGTTGCCGACCGAGCTGGTCGAATCCTTCAAGTCGACTTTGGATGAGGTGCGTGAGGCGGACTTGTTGGTGCATGTCGTCGATATCTCTCATCCGACGTTTGAGGAACAGATCGAGGTGGTAAACCGCACCTTATCGGAAATCGACAAGACGGAGAAACCGATGATTATGGTATTCAATAAGATCGATGCTTTCACTTTTGTCCCGAAAGATGAAGATGACCTGACTCCGCGTACGCGTGAGAATATCGACCTCGACGAACTGAAACGTACCTGGATGAACAAGATGCAGGATAATTGCATCTTTATCTCGGCCAAGGAACGGACGAACATCGATGCGCTCAAAGCCTTGCTGTACGAGCGGGTGAAACAGATTCATATTACCCGTTTCCCTTATAATGATTTTCTTTTCCAACAATATGATGAAGAATGAGTGAAGGATATTTAAGGCATCTGCAACCGGAGGAAATTGTAGATTTGGAGATAAATGGTTGTACTGCGGATAATTGGGAAAACGTAAAGGTCGCCACTCCTTTTTATGCCGAACACGTTTGTAACGTTCATTTTTCAGGGAATGTGGCATTGGGCCTTTTTGAAAAGGAGTTTACTCTTCCGGGAGGAGTGAAGAAACATAGTGGCATCCGGAATGCGACTTTGCATAATTGCGAGATCGGCGATAATACGTTGATCGAAAATGTGCATAACTATATCTCTAATTATTTCATAGGCGATGATTGCTTCATACAGAACGTGAATGTAATGTATGTGGAAGGAAGATCCTCTTTCGGGAACAATGTCGAAGTGTCCGTCCTGAATGAGACGGGAGGCCGTGAAGTGCCCATTTATAACGGCTTGTCCGCATCATTGGCCTATCTCATTGCTTTGTATCGCCATCGGCCGGCCTTAATACTGCGTTTGCAGGCTATGATTGCCGGCTTTGCCGATTTGCAGACCGGCAGCTATGGTTTTATCGGCAACCATGTGAGAATAATCAATACGGGGACTGTACGCAATACAGTGATTGCCGATTATGCGACGGTCGAAAACTGTACCCGTCTCGATAACGGTACGGTCAATAGCAATGAGAATGCCCCGGTGTACATCGGCGACAGCGTGATCGCAGAGGACTTTATCATCTCTTCGGGAGCTGTGGTGGCCGATGCCGCCAAGATTATCCGTTGCTTTATCGGGCAGGCGTGCCATGTGACGCATAACTTCTCTGCGCACGATTCGCTTCTGTTCAGCAACTGCGCTTTTGAAAACGGGGAAGCTTGTGCCATCTTTGCAGGGCCTTTTACGGTGTCGATGCATAAGAGCAGCCTGCTGATAGCCGGCATGTATTCGTTCCTGAACGCCGGAAGCGGCTCGAACCAGAGTAACCATATGTATAAGTTAGGTCCCATCCACCAGGGAATTGTGGAGCGAGGTTCCAAGACGACCAGTGACTCCTATATCTTGTGGCCTGCACGTGTCGGGGCTTTCTCTCTGGTAATGGGACGTCATCACCATCATAGCGATACATCGGATATGCCTTTCTCCTATCTGATAGAGAAAGACGATGAGACTTACCTGGTTCCCGGTGTGAACCTGCGTAGCGTCGGTACGATCCGTGACGCACAGAAATGGCCGAAGCGGGATAAGCGAACCGACCCGGAACGACTGGATATGATCAACTACAACCTGCTGAGCCCGTATACCATCTACAAGATGATGAAGGCTGTCGGAATCCTGAAGAACTTGCAGGAGTTGGTGGGCGAGACATCCGAAGTCTATTATTACCAAAATACCCGTATCAAGGGTTCCTCTTTGCGTACGGCCCTCGACCTCTATGGCATGGCGATCAATAAATTCCTGGGAAACTCCCTGATCAAACGCTTGGAGGGAACGGATTTCCGTTCTATGGATGAAGTCCGGGCGCAGTTGAAACCGACCTCTCCCGCCGGTCACGGGGAATGGCTGGATCTCTCCGGGCTGCTCCTTCCTCGTGAAGAATTGGACGGGTTGATTGAGAAGATCGAGGAAGGCGAGATCACTTCGCTCAAGGCGATAGAAGAGTTCTTTGCAGCCATGCACTCCAATTATTATGATATGGAATGGACATGGGCGTACGATATGCTGGAAGAATATTACGGTGTGAACCTGTTGTCCATATCGGCAGCGCAAGTCATCGATCTTGTCCGCCGTTGGCAGGACTCGGTGATCGGTCTGGACAACCTGCTTTATAAAGATGCGAAGAAAGAGTTCTCCCTTACCTTCATGACCGGTTTCGGCGTGGACGGTTCGGATAAGGAGAAACTGGAAGATTTCGAAGGCGTGCGCGGAGCATTCGAGAGCAATCCGTTCGTCACGGCAGTCAAAGAACATATTGTTGTCAAAAGGGCTTTGGGAGAAGAACTGATCGAACGCATGGAACGGCTGCTCTAATCCCGCGGCTTGCTTCGTGGATGATGTTCCAGTATCTCCTTTCGTAGGAACTGGCGGTCGATATGTGTATAGATTTCGGTGGTGGTGATCTTCTCATGTCCTAACATCTCCTGGATAGCGAGCAGGTTGGCGCCACCTTCCAACAGATGGGTGGCGAAGGAATGGCGGAACGTATGCGGGCTTACGTTCTTTTTAATGCCTGCCATTTCCGTCTGCTGCTTGATGATATGGAATACCATGATCCGTGACAAGGCCGTTCCCCTCCGGCTCAGGAACAGGATATCTTCAAATCCCTTTTTCACCGCGACATGGTTGCGGTCATAGAGGTAGTTCCTGATCTCCTTGATGGCCGTTTCCGAGATGGGGACCAGGCGCTGCTTGCTTCCCTTTCCTTCCACCTTGATAAATCCTTCGTCGAAATAAACATCCGTGAAGCGTAGCGAAACCAACTCCGACACGCGCAGTCCGCAGCTATACAAGACTTCGAGCATCGCCCGGTTCCGTTGCCCCTCCGGCAATGTCAGGTCGATCGTGTCCAGGATGCTGTTTATCTCGTTGACAGTAAGAACTTCAGGGAGTTTCAAACCGATTTTGGGCGATTCTAACAATTCGGTCGGATCAGTTGTTATATAGTCGTCTAAGAACAGGAATCGATAGAAAGATTTGATCCCTGAAATGATCCTTGCCTGCGAACGTGGATGGATGCCGATATCACGTAAACGGGCAACAAACTGTTGCAGGTCGTCATACGTGACATCTGTATACTTCTTGCCTTCACTTTCGACAAAGTTTGTCAGTTTGTCGAGATCTGTCAGGTAAGCGTCGATAGAGTTGGCTGAGAGCGCTTTCTCTAAACGGAGATAAATTTTATACCGTTCTATTTTGTCATTCTCTTGGTGCATGTTTTGATTTATGATTTATGATTTTAGATTTATGATGTATGATTGGCGGAAGGTGTTCGTGAGGGCTTTGGAAAAAGTTTCACGAGGCTTCCGGAGCTGAAACTTTAGTTTCAGCAGTTCCCTTTGGACGAAACTAAAGTTTCATCCGGGGAAACTTTAGTTTCACTGGCGGGAAACAAAAGTTTCATGCCGATGAAACTTCCGGCAGGCGGGAACGAAGGCGGAATCATACTTCATAATTCATAAGTTTTTACTATCTTTGCCAGATATTTCCTGTCCGTAAAAGACAGGACAAAGGTAATAAATTACGGCAAAATGAAGAAGATTCAGATTATTAACGGCCCCAATCTTAATCTGTTAGGCAAACGCGAACCGACAGTGTACGGAAATGCTTCGTTTGAAGGCCATCTGGGTGAATTGCGTGCCAAGTATCCGCAATGTGAAATTGCTTATTTTCAGAGTAATGTGGAAGGCGAGATGATCAACAAGATCCATGAGGTCGGCTTCGATTACGACGGGATTATTATGAATGCAGGCGCTTATACGCATACGTCCATTGCTCTCCACGATGCGATAAAAGCTGTAACGACTCCGGTTGTGGAGGTACATATCTCAAACGTGCATGCCCGTGAATCTTTCCGTCACGTGTCCATGATTTCCGCCGCTTGCAAAGGAGTGATCTTGGGATTCGGGCTGGATTCGTACCGGTTGGCGGTGGAAGCGGTGCTTCAATTGACAATTGACGATTAGGAAGAAATTTGTTTAGGTAAAAAGATGTTTAATAAAGGTTTGGCTCTTGGAGTTGAGGATTGGCTGTTTTTTAAATTGTCAATTGTCAATTGTCAATTGTCAATTTAAAAAAGGGTTATATGTTAAAGCATACGAAGATTGTTGCTACTGTTTCTGACCAGCGTTGCGAGGTCGAATTTGTCGACGCGTTGTACAAGGCCGGAATGAATGTCGTGCGCCTCAATACGGCTCACATGGCAGAAGAAGGTTTGACCAGAGTCGTGAATAATGTCCGTGCAGTTTCCGATCGCATCGGTATTCTGATGGATACCAAAGGCCCCGAAGTGCGCACGACTACTGCGCAGGCTCCTATCGGGTTCAAAACCGGGGAAACGGTTAGGATCATGGGAAACCCGGAAGGCGAAACCACGCATGATTGTATTTATGTCTCATACCGGAATTTCGCCAATGACCTGGCTATCGGTAGCGATATCCTGATCGATGACGGAGATCTGGAATTGAAAGTGATAGGTAAGAAGGAGGATTATCTGGTTTGTGAGGTCGAAAACGATGCTACTTTGGGCAGTCGTAAGAGCGTGAACGTGCCGGGTGTGCGTATCAACCTGCCTTCCCTGACAGAGAAAGACCGTAAAAATATCCTGTGGGCGATCGAAAACGATTTGGATTTCATTGCTCACTCATTTGTTCGTAACAAGCAGGATGTGATGGATATCCAACGTATTCTGGATGAACATAACAGCCCGATCAAGATCATCGCCAAGATAGAAAACCAGGAAGGTGTCGATAATGTGGATGAGATTCTCGAAGTCGCTTACGGCGTCATGATTGCCCGTGGTGACCTGGGCATCGAAGTGCCGGCGGAAAAGATCCCGGGTATCCAGCGTACGTTGATCCGTAAGTGTGTGGAAGTGAAAAAGCCGGTTATCGTGGCCACCCAGATGCTCCACTCCATGATCAACAACCCGCGTCCTACGCGTGCCGAAGTGACGGATATCGCCAATGCCATTTATTACCGTACGGATGCCCTGATGTTGAGCGGTGAAACGGCCTACGGCAAATATCCGGTAGAAGCTGTCCAGACGATGACGAAGGTAGCCCGCGAAGCGGAAAAGACGAAGCTCTCAGCCAATGATATCCGCGTCCCTATCGAAGGGAACGATCTGGATGTGACATCTTTCCTGGCAAAACAGGCTGTAAAGTCGTCCTCCAAACTGCATGTGAAAGCCATTATTACAGATAGCTATACCGGACGTACGGCACGTTACCTGGCTGCGTTTCGCGGTACTTCCACCGTGTTCTCGATCTGCTACAATCCCCGTGTCATGCGTATGCTGTCTCTTTCTTACGGCGTATGGGCTGTTCACCAGCCTTATAACGACAGTCGTCGCGGCTATTTCTACGATGCGCTGAACGAACTGATCAAGAGCGGACGTATCACCCGTAACGACATGGTGGCTTACCTGAGCGGCAGCTTCGGTGAAGGCGGCGGTACGAGCTTCCTTGAGATTAACAATGTAGGGAAGGTGCTGGACGCCGGAAATAATTATCAGTTACCGACGTTTAAGGAATAAACAAAGATGTATGGTTTGTGATTTATGATTTATCTCCCAGCAGGCAAATCATAGATCATAGATCATGAATCATGGATCGTAAAGATGACAATAGACGAATATATCCTTTCCCATAGCGACGAAGAGGGTGCACTGCTCTCGGCCCTGAACCGGGATGCGAATGTGAACCTGCTTCGTCCGCGTATGTTGTCGGGGCATCTGCAAGGGCGGATATTGAAGATGTTCTGCCGGATGCTTCGTCCCCGTCGCGTGCTTGAGATCGGTACTTATACGGGGTATGCGACGCTCTGTATGGCGGAAGGGCTGGAAGAGGGCGCTTTGATCCATACGCTTGAGATCAACGACGAGATGGAGGACTTCATCATGAAATATCTGAGACAGTCGTCCCATCAGGATAAGATACGGGTTCATTTCGGCGATGCACTCGAAATCATCCCGACGTTGGATGATACTTTCGACCTTGTTTTTATCGATGCCGACAAGCGGCTGTATCCGGAATATTTCGACCTTGTCTTCCCGATGGTGCGTCCTGGCGGCTTGATCCTTGCCGACAACACCTTATGGGACGGTCATGTGGTGGAAGAACATCCTACGGATAAACAAACGCTCGGTATTCTTAGTTTTAATGATAAAATCAAAGAAGACCCGCGTATTGAAAAAGTTATCTTACCTTTGCGTGACGGCCTTACAATGATCTGGAAAAAATAAAAAAAGCAAGAAATTATGGAAAGTACAAGACTTAGTAAAATAGAACGTCTCCTGCAAAAGGAGTTGAGTGATATCTTTCAGAAACAGACACAGGCCATGCATGGTGTCCTGATCTCTGTCAGCGTGGTACGCGTAAGCCCTGATTTGAGTGTGGCACGTGCTTACCTGAGTATCTTCCCGTCCGACAAGTCGAAAGAAATGCTTGAGAATATCCGGGCGAATACGAAAGCGATCCGCTTTGACCTCGGACAGCGCATCCGGAAGCAGGTCCGTAAGATCCCCGAACTGACTTTCTTTATCGACGATTCCCTGGACTATATCGAAAATATTGATAATCTGTTGAAAAAGTAAAAGACTATCGCGTTGAACTTCCCGTTTTATATAGCCCGGCGTTACCTTTTTTCGAAGAAATCCCACAATGCCATCAATATCATTTCGATGGTATCTGTCTGCGGGGTGGTGGTCGCTACAATGGCCTTGGTATGTGCGTTGTCCGTATTGAACGGGTTTGTCGGGCTGGTTTCTTCGATGCTCGGCAACTTCGATCCGGAGTTGAAGATTCAGCCTGTGCATGGAAAGGTTTTCGACCCGTCTCTTCCGGCTGTCCGGGAAGTGAAGGAGCTGCCGGAGGTCGCCTTGTTTTGCGAGGTGCTTCAGGACAATGCGCAAGTCCGTTATCGGGATCGGCAGATTACCGCTACGGTGAAAGGCGTAGACGATACTTTCGGGCGGCTGACGCGGATAGACAGCATTTTAGTCGATAGCCGGGAGGATACCTTTGTCCTGTCCGATGAAGTGGCCAATTATGCCACCCTGGGTGTCGGGACGGCTTTCTCTTTGGGCGTGCGCCCTAATTATGCCGATCCCCTGGAAATTTATGCTCCCAAAAGGAACGAGAAAGTCAATCTCGCCAACCCTGTCGCCTCCTTGAATTTGGAATATGCTTTTGTGGGCGGCGTTTATGCCACTAACCAGCAGATGTATGACGAGAACTTCATCCTGCTGCCTTTGCCGGTGGTCCGTTCTTTGTTCAGTTATGAGAAGGAAGTCTCGGCGATAGAGTTGTCATTGGTTCCCGAAGCGGATATCAATTCGGTCAAGAGCCGTATAAAATCGCTCTTGGGCGATAACTTTTCGGTCAAGGACCGCTATGAACAGCAGGAAGCCTCTTTCCGGATGATGCAGGGGGAGAAATGGATGATCTTTCTGATCTTGTGTTTCATTCTGATCCTGGCTCTGTTTAATGTGATCGGTTCGCTCTCCATGCTGATGATAGAAAAGAAAGAGGATGTCCGAACGTTGCGGAATATGGGTGCGGACGACCGTCTGATCCGTCGTATCTTTCTCTTCGAGGGGTGGATGATTTCCGGGCTCGGTGCTTTGATCGGTATTGTTATCGGCTTGGTCCTTTGTCTGTTGCAACAGGAATTGGGCATTATCAAGTTAGGCCAGGCGGCCGGTTCCTTTATCATTGATGCCTATCCGGTCCGTGTCGAAGCCGGCGACATCGTTATTGTCTTAATAACTGTTCTTTCCATCGGCTTCCTTGCCGCTTGGTATCCCGTCCACTACCTGGGGAAGAAGTGGCTCACCCGATAACCTTTGGAAGATAAGATATTACAAAAATATTATGGTACATCCGGTTCACATTTGGTAAGAAGTAAATCAAAATCAGCCGGAGTGTTTGAATACATAACGTCCCGGCTGACTCTACTGATAAACACTGATCGGTTATAACTCGTTAATTTCTTTCACCGACAAACCGGTACACTGTGCAATCGTCTCGATATTGATTCCCTGTTTTTTAAAATTGGCAGCGATAAGACGTTGCTCTTCCGCTTTACCCACAGCTTTGCCTTCTATTTTGCCTTTTTCCATCCCGTCTTCGAAGCTGGTATCGAGGGCGGCGGAGAGGTCGCGCTCGACGGAAAGGCTCAGTTCGTATTCCAGGCGTTGGTCAGGGGTCATACGCTCTACCTCCACGATGCTCTTCAGCTTGCGGAATATCTGATTGTTCAGTTCTTTCGGTAATCGTTCCATGATCTCGATGTTGTTTAAGACATATAACCACTTCTTGTAAAGTGTATCACACTCCGACAAAGGTAATACAAATTTCGGCATTTCGATATAGATTTCGTTGAGCGTCTCGCTGAAAGGAACTTTCAATTCCCGGTCCATGCGCACGACATCCCAGCGGTATTTATCCGGACGGGACGGATCCATCACGTAGTTCAGGATGCACACGACATATACCTTGCTGATCTGATAGTTCCAGCGTTTGCGGACTATTTCGTCCGGCTCCTTTTCGAGCCTTTCCTTTACGATCATGGATTGTTGCTGGATGGCGAACGAGGCATAGTATAACACCCTGTCGGAGAAGTACTTCTGGCGGCTCTTCTGCATCTCGACAATAAAGACTTCCCCCTTTTCATTCTCGCAGAAGATATCGAAAACGGCACGTCGTTGGTCCTGCTTCAAACCGAGCATCTCGACATTGCGGAACGTGATGTCAATGATGACTTCCTGTTGGATGACTTCATTGAGGAAACTGATGATAAGATCTTTGCTTACTTCACTGCCGAAAATCTTTTTCCAGCCGTAATCAGAGAAGGGATTGATAAATTTGTCCATAATTAAATGTTTTAGTTGAACTATTGATACTTCGCGGACAAATATAGGAAAATATTATGTATAGGAAAGGCAAAAACAAATTTATTTTCAAAATCGAATCATCGGTTTTACGGGTGCCAACGCCTAATGATCAATATTTTGTTGTGAACCCCGTGAAGCCGGTTTACGATCAGCCAAACTTATCAACATATCTCGCCTTTTTTATCTTGTATTCACAGGGTTCACAGCAACATGCTGATCTTTAGAGTCCCTCAAACAGTGTAACCCTAATTACATAAAATAACTAAGGGGTATTTAGAGGATATTTTAAGAAAAACTGAACGATTAAATAATTGGGATATACAAATCTTGTTTTGTCGGCTTGCAAAATAAGAAGAGTAAAGCGATACTTCCATCTATGTCGTGTAGAAATCGATTTGGTTTATATATAATGTACGCACGTACATTGTTTTTAATCTGTAGGGCAGGGAAGTCGTTCGTCTATAAATATCAGAGTTCGTCTTGTAAATATGCGTTTTCGTACGAGATAGCTTATGTTGTTGATAAGAAAGAATATAGAAAAGGAAAAAATATTAAGGAAAAGGATTGTCGGTTTAAAAGTTATGCGTATTTTTGCCAAAAGAAATTCGTACGCAGTATTGATTGATTATAAAGTATTAGAAGCGTACATGTTATTTGATTGAACTTATTACACTTTAGTATTAATATTAAATTTTTGATTATGAACAAAAAGTTTTCTACTCTTGTAGCTGGTGCTGCGCTTTTGATGGGAGCGGTATCAGTTAATGCGCAGTTTACCCATGTGGCTTTGCAGGGGTCTACTGTAGTAGACAAATTGCAGACCAAAAATGGCGCCTATGCTGATAACGGTCTGTATCAGTTGTCTAATAATGATGCTGCTGCAACTACTGCGGATAGTGTTTTGTATATGACTACAGAAGGTAAACTGTTGATGGTCCCAGCTCCTTTAAGTTCTGATAGCTTGGCTAACACTTTGTGGTGCGTGTCTGTTGCTGATCCTGCTTTACAAGGTTCTACTTATAAGTGGAACTTTGTTAATAAAGGAACAGGTCAGCGTTTAGATATCACAATGGGTGATGGTATTATGGCTGCTCCTGGTAGTGTAGCTCTTGTTAATACTTCGGATTCTGTGAAAGTTGGTGGCGATATTGCCGGATGGGCTTTTGCTGGTAACTATAAAGAAACATTATCACAGAATAACTATCTGTATTCTTATTTTTCTACTGACTCTGTTGTTGGTTTAGCAGTTAGAGAAGCAGGTTCTGCTTCTGAGGCTGGTGGTGTATTCTTGGTAAAAGAAGCTGCTTCTAAAGCTATGGATAAAACAAATAAAGAGTTTAAGCCTTTTACTTTGCGTAAAGCTGCTGAAATTATCTTGAGTGCAAAAGAAATTAACACAATCTTTGGTACTTATGAAAAAGAAGATCATGGTGTTAAATTGAATTTTGATCGTGATATCAACAAGACAAATTTAGAAAATCCGTTTAATACGAAGTCTTTTGTTACGGAACAAGTGACAACGAGATCGGCAGCGGCTTCTTCTGATACATTGAAATATGTATATGTAATGAGAAGTGACTCTTCTTATTTGAAAGTTGATACAGCTTATACAAATAATGACGAAAGTAATGCTAAGTTCTTGGCTTATAAATGGTCTAAGCTGGATAAGACTAATCGTAAATATGCTGTAAATGGCACTCCTCAGGATTCATTGAATAAATCAGAATTAAAGGCTCAGTATCAGTTCTTATTCACTTATAGACCTTCTGTTGATAGCTTGAATATTTATGTAAACCAAGCTACATTCCATACAGCAGGTAAAGCAGCAATGGCAAAAGATTTTGCAAGTGATACAACTCATTTCGCAAATGCACGTGTTTCATTGCAGACTTTAGTCTCTGGTGATGATACTCCTCGTATTTTGACTATTGACTCTTTGAATCAGAATACTCATATCTCTTTTGGTTGGGGTGGTTGTACTCCGGTTGCAAGCGACAAAAAGTCTGCTGACAACGGTTTGTATGTCATTTACAACGCTAAGGGTCAGGTATTGGCTTCTCCGATCCATAAAAATGGTACAGCTTATGAATGGGTAACCCTTGATTCTCAAGAACCTAAACATATGCCTGCATATCAATGGTTTGTAGAAAAAACTCAAAATAGTGAATCTTTGAAGGGGACTTCTCCGTTAAAGTTGACAAACCGTGAATTCGGCATAACTGTAAATCCTGTGCAGTTACGTGAAAAAGATGGTAAGATTGTTGCTGATGCGTTTAGTGTTGGTACTTTGACTGTTGATGCTGGGACTGCTGTTGATTTCCAACAGATCAAGGACTCTACAATTTTGAAAGATAAATATCTGGGTTATAAGAAGTTTGATGCAGACAGTTTGACGATTGCTCAGTACAAGTTTAATTATCTGCATAAGTTCGAAAAGAACAGTTGGATTACAAGAGGTAATGCAAAAGACAAAGATTCTGTTCTTTATGCAATCAAAGATGATTATACTGCTTTCACTATTGTTGAAAGAAATAAAGATAATTCATATGGTCCTTCGGTTCCTGCAGGTGATGCCTTTAAAGGTATTGCAGCGTTGGTAAGAACTCAATATATGATGGCTATAAAGGCTGATACTGTTGGTATTGGTGCTGAAGACCGGATTGTTTTGGGTAAAGCACAACATGATAGTGTTTATTTTAAAGAAAATAACGAATATGATAGTAACCACTATTATGCAATTGTAAAAGCAGTTAAGTCTTCTAATAAAATTGATACTATCAAGTTTAGTGTATCTGATGCTGGTGTAAGTGCTTATATGCAAGCTCAGCCGTTGGCAAACGCTACAACTTCTGCATTTGCAATCAAAGTTGACGATGTTCCTTTGTATCGTCGTTTCAACACATCATTGGAAAATGCTGTTGCAGGTCAGGAAGATTCTACGAAGATCCTGAAATTCAAAGAATACTATCGTGGCGAATACTTGATGGATGAAAACAATCCTAAATTCCAGAATGCAGATGTAGATTATCTGGGTATTGAAAGAGCTGACAAAGCAACAGGTTTGTCATTCTATGTTGATACAGCTATCTTGAACTCAACAAAAGCTGGTTATATCAAACCGCAGTACTTTATCTATCTGAATCCGGAAATTCAACCGGCTGTACCTGCTACACCGTGTCCGTTAGATCATAATCATGGTGTAGATGCTGATGGTAATCCTTTGGATGCATACCATTGCTCACATGCAGAAGCTGGCAAACCGGGTTATATGAAAGCACAGTATCTGGTTAGCTTCGCTGACTCTGTAAGCCGTCCTGCTGCAGATGCTGATAAACTGTATAAGTTTGGTGAATATACTCGCGTAGGTTTCGTTGATGGATTACGTATGGGTGATAGCTTGTATATCCTGACTAATGGATTTGAAAAGTTGGCTTTGGCTGATTTGGATACTGCTAAGATCAAGGCCGCTTACAAAGCTGCTAAGATTGAATTCAATATCATTGACTTGAAGGCTGAACGTACAGATGCTCATCACAACTATACTTGGTCATTCCGTTTTGTAGATCCTGAAAAGGCTGCTAACTTGAGAGAAGAAGATCGTCGTTTCTTGATTGAATCTGCAAAGAAAACGGGTGATAAAGACATCGCTCCTGAATATGGCGCATGGTTGAAGAGCCAGAATGGCTGTCTGGTATTGTCAGACAAAGCTACGTCAGAATTCGACAACACGAAGACTGGTGGTGACAATGCTCTGATCTTTAACATTGAAAACGGTTCTAAAGATGATCTGGCAACAGACAACGAAGCAATCGCAACATCTGAAGTAGCCGTTATCGCTCAGGAAGGTGCTGTAAGAATTGCTAACGCTGAAGGCAAGAAAGTTGTTATCACTAACATCTTAGGCCAGACAGTTGCTAACACAGTTATCACTTCAAGCGACGCTGTAATCGCTGCTCCTCAGGGTGTAGTTGTTGTAGCTGTTGAAGGCGAAGAAGCTGTAAAAGCTATCGTTAAATAATTCGATGCATTTATAATTAAATAAATCAACTGCTCCTCTTCTCGTGAGAAAAGAGGGCAGAAAACAAACAAGCCTTTCCGGTAGAAATATCGGAGAGGCTTTTTGTGCATATATGTGAGGGGGAGGATGGGAGGGATTTGAAGAAGAATCGGGGCGGTTTATCTTCCGGAGAATGCGATATTTGAAAACGATCCTGCACAATCGTCCAAATACACGATTCTGACAGGGGTTAAGACCGCCATAATATAACTAATTTTCCGACCTGTTGAAAACTTTTTATTACTTTTCTCTTATATTTCTTGGCGGTTAAATTAGGAAATGTGTACTTTTACCCTCCGATAGGGGGATGTGTGTGCTAATCAACCAACTACAGGCCCTTATTTTAAGGAAAAGTTTAACATGAAGTAGCGAAGAAATGGAAGAAAAAGAAGTCTGTTATCATGTACCGGTAATGCTTCATGAAAGTTTGGAAGGACTGGACATTCAACCTTCCGGGGTGTATGTCGATGTCACCTTCGGCGGAGGAGGACATTCGCGTGAAATCTTGAGCCGGCTGGATAACGAAGGAGAACTGTATGGCTTTGACCAGGATGCCGATGCTGAGAAAAACATTCCGGCAGATTCTCGCTTTGTATTTGTCCGCAGTAATTTTCGTTACTTATATAACTTCATGCGCTATCATGGTGTAGCGGGCGAGGTGGATGGGCTGTTGGCAGACTTAGGCGTTTCTTCCCATCATTTTGATGATAAGGATCGCGGATTTTCTTTCCGTTTCGACGGGGCGTTGGATATGAGAATGAATACCCGGGCAGGACAAACTGCTGCGGATATCGTCAACACCTATACGGAAGAACAGCTGGCCGACCTGTTCTATCTTTACGGCGAATTGAAGGTGGCACGCAAACTGGCTTCCGTGTTGGTGCGTAGCCGGGAAACAAAGAAGATAGAGACGATCGCCGACTTTCTGGAAGTGATAAAGCCCTTTACGGGAAAAGACAAGGAGAAGAAATTCCTGGCCCAGGTATTTCAGGCATTGCGCATCGAGGTGAATGATGAGATGCGTGCCTTGCGCGAGATGTTGCAACAAACGCTGCAAGTGCTGAAACCCGGTGGTCGTCTGGTTGTCATCACCTACCATTCCTTGGAAGACCGGTTGGTGAAGAACTTCCTCAAGACAGGAAACTTTGAGGGGAAGACGGAGCAGGACTTTTTTGGGAATATCAAGTCCCCGTTTCGTCTGGTGAACAATAAGGTGATTGTCCCGTCGGACGAGGAGATCGAACGGAATCCCCGTTCCCGGAGTGCAAAATTAAGGATTGCGGAATTGAATAATGGACAATTGACAATTGACGATTGACAATTATGGCAGTGGAAACGAAACAGAAGAAAAAGAAGAAGGAGAATCGTTTTTCTTTTCTGTATATATTGGGTGGTGGAATCCTGAAGGAGGATTTCATTGTCAGGCATACGAAGATGATCGTGCTTGTTGTCATGCTGATATTCATATTTATCGGTAACCGATATGTCTGTATGCAGCGATTGCGTGAAATCGACCGCCTGCAACAGCAATTGCGCGATGTGCGGTTCGAGGCACTGTCCATTTCTTCGGAACTGACAGGCAACAGCCGTCAGTCGCAGATCGAACTGCTGATAGAAGAACAGGGTATAGAATTGGAAGCGGCAAAGAACCCGCCCTATGAATTGTATAAGTAGAGATGGCTGAAGAGATCGAATCAAAAGAACAAGCTCCTAAGAGTAACCGGATTTTATTCTGTTACTTCTTTATCGTGCTGTTGCTCGGATTGGTGGCAATAGGCATCTTGGTGCGTGCCTGCGATACGGCTTTTGTGGAAAGGGAGACCTGGATGAAGGTGGCCGAGAGCCAGAAGCGTCCGAACCGCCTGATCTATCCCAGCCGTGGGAATATCTATTCTTCCGACGGCAAGCTGATGGCGACCAGTGTGCCTTGCTTTTATCTGTATATCGATTTCAACGCAGACTGTTATACCCATCCGACCAAGAAGTGGAACAGTCTGGATACGCTTCTGAAAAGTAGACATAACGGGATCGATTCCCTTTCTTTTTACCTTTCCCGCAAATTGAAAGACAGGACACCTGCCGGATATAAGAATTACCTGCTGAATGGATTGAAGAAGAAAAGCCGCCAGTTCCCCGTTTGCAGCGGTAAAGTTTCCTATTCCGACTTGAAGGAAATAAAGAAATTCCCGTTCTTCCGTTTGGGGAGGTTCAAGAGCGGCTTCTACACGCGGGAAATGGTGGAACGGCAGAAGCCGTTCGGAACATTGGCTTCCCGTACGATCGGCGACACGTTCCGCGATATCGATCCGAAGACCGGGCTGACCAAGGGAAAGAACGGCCTGGAATTGCAATACGATACTTTGCTTCACGGTGTAGCCGGCCTGAATTCCGTACGCCGTCTCGGTGGAGGATGGACGAATGTCGTAGAGATCGATCCGGTGGAGGGAATGGATATCCGCACGACGATCGACATCAATATCCAGGACATTGCCGAGAAGTCGTTGCTCGACATGCTGAAAAAGATCGATGCCGCATCGGGTACGGCTGTCGTCATGGAAGTCGCGACTGGCGAGGTGAAAGCCATTACCAACATGGGACGTATCCGTGAAGGCGTTTACGGCGAGGATACGAACCATGCCGTGGCGGACGAAACGGAACCCGGCTCGACCTTCAAAGTCGCTTCCATCATGGTGGCGCTTGAAGACGGTGTCTGCCAACCCGGCGATACGGTCGATGTCGGCAACGGTATCTATATGTATAAAGGGGCCCGTATGACGGACCATAATAATAACAAAGGCGGTTACGGCCGTATCTCGGTGGAACAGGCTATTTGGTATTCTTCCAATATCGGGGTTGCCAAGACGATCCTGAAAGGGTATGAAAAGAATCCGACTAAATATGTGGAAGGGCTGTACCGTCTTGGCCTGAACGAAGACCTGCATCTGGAAATCCCCGGAGCCGGCCGTGCCAAAATCCGCCGGCCGGACGACACCGTGCGCTACTGGTCGAAGACGGCCCTGCCGTGGATGTCTTTCGGGTATGAGACCCAGATCCCGCCGATCTATACGCTTGCTTTCTATAATGCGATTGCCAACAACGGCAAGATGGTGCGTCCGATCTTTACGAAGGAAATCATGCACAACGGCAAGACCGTGCAGAGCTTCTCTACCGAGGTAGTCCGGGAATCCATTTGTTCGGAACGTACGCTGGATATGATAAAGGATATGTTGCTGGGCGTAGTGGAAAAAGGAACAGGCAAAGCCGTCCATTCCGACTTTGTCCGTATTGCCGGTAAGACCGGTACGGCCCAGATCGCTTCGGGAGGTGTCTACCGCCAGGCAGGCCACCAGGTTGCCTTTTGCGGCTATTTCCCTGCCGACGAACCGAAATATTCCTGCATCGTCGTGATCCGCCAGCCGCGCAACGGCTATCCTTCGGGGGGTACGATGTCAGGCGGCGTAGTGAAGGCGATAGCCGAGAAGGTATATGCCAGCCACATGTCTTTCGATATCCGCGATATGGAGAAAGACTCGCTGGCCGTAACGTTGCCGCAGCCGAAAGCCGGTGAACGGGGGGCGCTGGAATATGTTTTGAACAAACTCGATATAGAGGCCGATAACGACAGCATCGAAACCGGATGGGTGACGGCTAAGCGTGAAGACGGCAGGGAAGATGTGAAACTGAAAGATATCCCGATCCGCGAAGGATGCGTGCCGAATGTGGTCGGCATGGGAGCGAAAGACGCCGTTTACCTGTTGGAAAGCGCCGGATTGCAGGCTTCGTTGAATGGCAGGGGGCGTGTCTCTTCTCAATCCATATCTCCCGGTTCACGGGTTTCGAAAGGACAAACCGTTTCATTAACATTAAAATAGGCTATGGAACTAAAAGAACTTATTCATCCGTTGGATGTGCTTGAGGTCGTCGGAAACACCGATGTGGAGATCTCCGGCATTCAGTCTGATTCCCGTAAAGTGGAAAAAGGCTTTTTGTTTGTGGCGGTTCGGGGTACGGCCGTAGATGGTCACGCTTATATCCGGAGCGCGATCGGGAAAGGTGCCGCCGCAATCGTCTGCGAGGAAATACCTGCCTGTTCGGATGAAAACATACGGACATCCGAAGGCAAACCGGTGTTTATCCGGGTAAAAGATTCTGCGGATGCCTTAGGCAAATCGCTCTCTGCCTGGTATGAGAATCCTTCGGACAACCTGATACTGGTGGGAGTGACCGGGACAAACGGAAAGACAACGATCGCGACGCTCCTGTACGAGATGTTCCGGAAGATGGGGCATAAGGTAGGGCTGCTCTCTACGGTCTGCAACTATATCGACGGCGAAGCGATTCCGACCGACCATACGACGCCTGACCCTGTCACCCTTCATGCCCTGATGGCACGGATGGTGGACGCCGGTTGCGAATATGCCTTTATGGAGGTCAGCTCGCATTCGATCGACCAGAAGCGTATCAGCGGCCTGTCGTTCAACGGAGGCATCTTTACCAATCTGACGCGCGACCATTTGGATTATCATAAGACGGTCGAGAATTACCTGAAAGCCAAGAAGAAGTTCTTCGACGACCTGCCCGCTTCGGCTTTTGCACTTACGAATGCGGACGATAAAGCCGGCCTCGTCATGTTGCAGAACACGGCTGCCGAGAAGCTGACCTATTCGCTTCGCACGTTGGCCGATTTCAAAGGAAAGATATTGGAATCCCATTTCGAAGGAACCGAAATGCTGGTTAACGGGCGTGAGGTGATGACGCGCTTTGTCGGTCGTTTCAATGCCTATAACCTGTTGGCCGTGTATGGAGCGGCTGTCTCGTTAGGCAAAGATCCGGAAGAAGTGTTGGTGGTGTTGAGCGATCTGCATCCGGTTTCCGGTCGCTTCCAGACGATCCGGTCTCCGAAAGGCTATACGGCAATCGTGGACTATGCCCATACGCCTGACGCATTGACGAACGTGCTGGGCAGCATCCGTGAGGTGCTGGACGGCAACGGCCGTGTGATCACGGTCGTAGGCTGTGGCGGCAACCGCGACAAGGGGAAGCGCCCGATCATGGCGAAGGAAGCAGCCAAGTTGAGCGACCAGCTGATCCTTACCTCCGACAATCCCCGTTTCGAGGAGCCGGATGAGATCATCAAAGATATGGTTGCCGGTCTGAACGCTGCCGATATGGAGCATACGCTTTGCATTACGGACCGTGCGCAGGCGATCAAAACGGCCACCATGCTGGCCTGGAAAGGCGACGTGATCCTGGTTGCCGGCAAAGGCCATGAAGATTATCAGGAAGTAAAAGGCGTAAAGCATCATTTTGACGACCGGGAACAACTCCGGCAATGGATAATCGGCAATTAATTGTCCATTCTCAATTGCCAATTAAAAAACGAAGTTTTATATGTTGTATTATTTGTTTAATTATTTGGATCAGCTCGATTTTCCGGGTGCCGGCATGTTCAAGTATGTATCATTCCGTTCCGCCCTGGCATTGATCCTGTCCTTGTTCATCTCGACGGCTATCGGACGCCGTATCATCGACAAGCTGCAAATGTTGCAGATCGGCGAGACGGTGCGTAACCTCGGCCTGGAAGGGCAGATGAGTAAGAAAGGGACGCCGACGATGGGAGGTATCATCATTATCATTGCGATCGTGGTGCCGACCTTGCTCTGTGCGAAGCTGACCAATATCTATGTGATCCTGATGCTGGTGACGACCATCTGGTTGGGGGCGTTGGGATTTGCCGACGACTATATCAAGGTGTTCCGGAAGAACAAGGAAGGCATGCACGGCAAGTTCAAGATTATCGGACAGATCGGTCTGGGGCTGATCGTCGGCCTGGTACTCTTTATGAGCCCGGATGTGGTGATCAAGGAGAATATGGAAGTCCGGCATGACAATGTGATCGAGGAAGTCCGCTACCATGCGGTTGAAAAGAAGTCGACCAAGACGACGATCCCGTTTGTGAAGAACAACAATTTCGATTATGCGCAGTTGGTCAACTGGGCAGGCGAATACAAGGAAGAGGCAGCCTGGCTGGTCTTCGTCCTGATGGTGATCTTCGTGGTGACGGCCGTGTCGAACGGGGCGAACCTGACGGACGGCCTGGACGGCTTGGCGGCGGGAAGCTCGGCGATTATCGGGGTGGCGCTCGGAATACTTGCGTATATGTCGTCGCACTTCGAGTTTGCCTCCTTCCTGAATATCATGTTCATTCCGGGGGCGGAAGAATTGGTGGTGTTTGCGTCTGCCTTTATCGGGGCGACGGTCGGATTCCTGTGGTACAACGCTTATCCGGCACAAGTGTTTATGGGGGATACGGGGAGCTTGACGTTAGGCGGTATCATCGCCGTGTTCGCGATCATTATCCGGAAGGAATTGTTGATCCCGATCCTGTGCGGCATCTTCCTGGTAGAGAATCTCTCCGTCCTTATGCAGACGTTCTATTTCAAATATACGAAGAAGAAATACGGTGAGGGACGGCGCATCTTCAAGATGGCTCCCCTTCATCATCATTTCCAGAAGCCCGGCAATGCGGGAATACAGGCGTTGATACAGAAACCTTTTAACGTGGTGCCCGAATCGAAGATCGTGGTCCGGTTCTGGTTGATCGGTATCATCCTGGCGGTTATAACGATTGTGACGTTAAAGATGAGATAAAGTGATTTATGATTTATCATCGACGCATAAATCATAAATCATGAATGAATAAAGAAATCATACATCAAATGAAGAAAAGGATTGTTATCTTAGGGGCCGGTGAAAGCGGTGCAGGCGCCGCCGTGCTGGCGAAGGCGAAAGGATTCGATGTGTTCGTTTCCGATTTATCGTCTGTCAAACCCAAGTATAAGGATATGCTGGATGCCCACGGTATCTGTTGGGAAGAGGGCCGGCATACCGAAGCCGACATCCTGAATGCCGACGAGATCATCAAGAGTCCGGGGATTCCCGACAAGGCTCCTATCATAAAGAAACTGAAGGAGAAAGGTACGCCTATCATCTCCGAAATCGAATTTGCCGGACGGTACACGGACGCCAAGATGATCTGTATCACCGGGAGTAACGGCAAGACGACGACGACCATGCTGACCTACCATATCCTCCGGCAGGCGGGAGTGGATGCGGGGCTTGCCGGGAACGTCGGGAACAGCCTCGCCCTTCAGGTGGCTGAAGATCCTCACGCCGTCTACGTGATCGAACTGAGTAGTTTCCAGCTCGACAACATGTACGAATTCAAGGCGGACATCGCCATCTTGTTGAATATAACGCCCGATCATCTGGATCGTTATAACTACGAGATGCAGAACTATGTGGATGCCAAATTCCGCATTATCCGGAACCAGACGGCCGAAGATGCTTTCATATTCTGGAACGACGATCCCATCATTGCCCGCGAAATCGCCAAACGCCATCCGCAGGCAACTCTCTACCCGTTCGCCGAAACTCACGAAGCCGGCGTAAAGGGCTATACGGAAGACAAAAAGATAATAATTGAAACCTCAAACGGAACGTTTACAATGGAAGAAGATTTATTGGCGTTATCGGGAACGCATAATCTGTATAATTCGCTCGCTTCTGGTATCGCATCCAAGCTGGTGGATATCCACGACGAGAATTTACGGGCTTCGCTGAGCGACTTTACCGGAGTGGAACATCGCCTGGAGAAAGTGGCGCGTGTGCGCGGAGTCGATTATATCAACGACTCGAAAGCTACGAATGTAAACTCCTGCTGGTACGCCCTGCAGAGCATGACCACTCCGCTGGTCCTGATACTCGGCGGAACGGACAAGGGGAATGATTATTCCGAAATCGAAGAGCTGGTGAAGAAAAAGGTGCACGCCCTCGTATTCCTCGGTGTGGACAATGCCAAGCTGCACGGTTTCTTCGACGGGAAGGTCCCCGCTATCGAAGATGCCCGTTCGATGGAAGAGGCTGTATCGAAAGCATATAAACTGGCCGAAAAGGGAGACACCGTCCTGTTGTCACCCTGCTGCGCCAGCTTCGACCTCTTCAAGAGCTATGAGGATCGCGGCGACCAGTTCAAGGCTTGTGTGCGGAATCTCTGAACCTGTCCCCGTGCGGGGCATGCACGCGGTAAGGTGCGAGGGGCGCACGCGCTAAGGCGGGCTACCTTCATATAAATACGATAAATTGGTAAAAGAATAAGTAGATGGATTTAGCAAGTAAACTGTTCAAAGGCGACCGGGTGATATGGATTATATTCATGTTCCTGTGCCTGATTTCGGCGGTCGAGGTTTTCAGTGCGACCAGCACGATCGCTTATAAGAGCGTGACGCATTGGGAACCGATTGCGCGGCATGCGACATTCATGCTGGGCGGTTTTGTGCTCGTATTGTTGATGCACAATCTGCCGTGCAGGTTTTACACGTTGTTGAGCGTCGCCCTTCCTGTCTCGGTGTTCTTGTTGATCCTTACGTTTTTTATCGGGGTTGAAATAAACGGGGAAAAACGTTGGCTGAATATATTGGGGTTCACCTTCCAGCCGTCCGAGATCGCCAAGATAGCCCTGGTCGGCTATACCGCTTTCATCATGAGCAAAAGGAACTGGTTTACGGACAAGCAGATGTTTTGGTGGATTCAAGGCGGGGCGGCTGTCGTTTGCGGCCTGATCTTTTTCACGAACGGATCGACGGCTATCCTTCTCTTCTCCATCGTGCAGATGATGATGTTCTTCGGCCAGATTTCGATTGTCCGCCTGGCGAAATGCTGGGGGATATTGATGGCCGTCGTCGTCCTGATGGTGCTATTGCTGTGGAAGATGCCTGACGGCGTGATGGAATATATGCCGGAGCGCGTGCATACATGGAAAGCCCGTATCGAACGTTTCTTTGATCCGGCTCCTCCGGTGAAGATAGAACCGGGAAAGACGATCCATATCGATGGCGACGACTACCAGGTTGTCCATGCCAAGATAGCGCTTGCACGTGGCGGTGTCTGGGGGAAGTTTCCCGGTCACGGCCAGCAACGCGACTTTTTGCCGCAGGCCTATTCTGATTTTATCTATGCCATTATCATTGAAGAGATGGGGATTGCAGGCGGGATCTTTGTCCTCTTCCTTTATATAGCCCTGCTTGTCAGGGTGGGGATGATCGCCCGTAAATGTGACAAGCTCTTTCCGAAGTTCCTGGTCTTGGGGTGCGGGCTGCTGCTTGTGGTCCAGGCTTTGACGAACATGGCGGTGGCGGTAGACCTGATACCGGTGACCGGACAACCTTTGCCGTTGGTCAGCCGGGGGGGGACGTCGACCGTCATCTCGTGTGCTTATATCGGCATCATCCTTAGCATAAGCCGTTTCGGAGCCAATATGGGCAACGATGAAGAGGAAGATGCATGCCCATCGGATGAAAATTCTCCGGGCATCGGACCGGAAACGGATGGGCATCGGATCGAAAACAGCCCGGCATCCCCGGAAGGCGACGAGAGGACAGGCGAAACGAATCCCCTCGAAGCCGTCGCCGAACTGAAAGAAGAAACAACAACAGAAACTAAAATATGAGACAGTACCGAATCATCATAAGCGGCGGTGGGACCGGCGGACATATCTTCCCGGCTATCTCCATTGCCAATACCTTCAGGAAACGTTTCCCGGAGGCGGAAATACTGTTTGTGGGAGCTGATGACCGGATGGAAATGGAGAAAGTGCCTGCCGCCGGTTATCGTATCGTGGGATTGCCGGTAAGCGGCTTCGACCGTGCCCACCTGGCTAATAACATCCGTGTCGCAGGCCGCTTGCTCAAAAGCCTCCGGCTTGCCAAAAAGACGATACGCGAGTTCAAACCCGATATTGCCGTGGGCGTAGGCGGTTATGCCAGCGGGCCCACCCTCTGGATGGCTGCTTCCTTAGGAATCCCTACCCTGATACAGGAACAGAATTCCTATGCCGGCGTCACGAACAAGCTCCTGGCAAAGAAGGCCTGCAAAATATGCGTTGCCTACGAAGGCATGGAGAAGTTCTTCCCGGCCGGCCGTATCGTCGTGACCGGCAATCCGGTCCGTCAGGATCTGGAAGAAGCGTTGGGTAAGCGCGAGGAAGCCTTGAAGTTCTTCGGCCTCTCACCGGACAAGAAGACGATCCTGGTGGTCGGCGGCAGCTTGGGAGCACGGACGATCAACCGCAGCATACAGGGAGATCTGGACAAACTCTTCGCTTCGGATGTCGACGTGCAGGTGATCTGGCAAACCGGACGCTACTACCATGAAGAGGCCTTGAAGCATCTGAAGGCCTACAGGGGAATGCCCGTCTGGTGCTCGGACTTCATCACCCGCATGGACTATGCCTATGCGGCGGCCGATCTGATCATCTCCCGTGCAGGCGCCAGTTCCATTTCCGAACTCTGCCTGCTGAAGAAACCGGTGATCCTGGTCCCTTCTCCCAATGTGGCGGAAGACCATCAGACGAAGAATGCTTTGGCTTTGGCGGGTAAAGAGGCCGCTATCATGGTGGCCGACAAGGATGCCGAACGGCAATTGGTGCCGAAGGCCCTCGAAATCATCCACGACGACGAACGCCTCCGTACCTTGAGCCGCAATATCGCGACATTGGCCCATCACCAGAGCGCGGAACGCATCGTCGACGAGATCGTCAGGATCATCGAATGACCGGCTATGACCTTTTGCGGGAAAACCTATAGGCTTTTGATGAAAAAGCTATAGCCTTTTGCAAGAAAAGCTATAGCCTTTTCTGAAGAAGATGCCGGTCTTTTATAACAAATACGATATGAAGATCGTATCTTTGTAACAAAGAACAGTAACGAGTAATAAAATATGGATATAAACAACATAACGGCTGTCTATTTTGTCGGAGCCGGCGGGATCGGGATGAGTGCCTTGATCCGCTATTTCCTTTCGAAGGGAAAGAAGGTGGCCGGTTACGACAAGACCCCTTCCGGCTTGACGGAACAGTTGAACTATGAAGGAGCCGTCATTCACTATGAGGACAATGTCGACCTGATCCCCGACGACTTTACCGATCCGGCAAAGACGCTGGTCGTCTATACCCCTGCCGTTCCCGAAGCCCATTCGGAACTTTGCTATTTCCGGGGGAATGGTTTCGAGGTGATGAAGCGTGCCCGTGTGCTGGGCGAGATCACCGGTTGCAGCCGCGGATTGTGTGTGGCCGGTACGCATGGCAAGACGACGACCTCCTCGATGGTCGCCCACCTGCTGAAACAGTCTCAGGTGGATTGCAACGCTTTCTTAGGCGGTATCCTGAAGAACTACGACAGCAACCTGATGCTTTCCGACAAGAGTGACCTGACCGTGATAGAAGCGGACGAGTTCGACCGTTCCTTCCATTGGTTGAAACCTTATATGGCCGTTATTACGGCGGCCGATCCCGATCACCTGGATATCTACGGGACTCCGGAAGCCTATCGTGAAAGTTTCGAACATTTCACCTCGCTGATCCGCCCGGACGGTTGCCTGCTAATGAAACAAGGCATCAACGTCACGCCCCGCCTGCAGGAAGGCGTGAAGTTTTATACTTATACCGGCGCTCCCGACGCAAAAGAATTTTCAACTTTCAACTCTCGACTCTCAACTGGAAGCCCCGACTTTTATGCGGAGAACGTACGCATCGGAGGTGGCGAGATCTTCTTCGACTTCGTCGGTCCCGATGTCCGCATCCCCGACATACAGCTGGGCGTGCCCGTGAAAGTAAACATCGAGAACGGAGTCGCCGCTATCGCCCTTGCCTGGCTGAACGGGGTGACGCCGGAGGAGATCAGGCACGGCATGGCGACCTTTGCCGGTCCGCGCCGCCGCTTCGACTTCCATCTCAAGAAGGAAAACATCGTCCTGATCGACGACTACGCCCATCATCCTGCCGAGCTGAAGGCAAGCATCCTTTCCGTGAAGGAGCTTTATGCCGGACGCAAGGTGACCGGTATCTTCCAGCCGCACCTCTACACCCGTACGCGTGACTTTGCCGCCGACTTTGCCGCCAGCCTCTCGCTCCTGGATGAACTGATACTGTTGGACATCTACCCCGCACGCGAGGAACCGATACCGGGCGTCACCTCACAGATCATCTTCGATGCCGTGACCATCGACGACAAACGGCTGATCCGCAAGGAGGAACTGTTGGACGTGGTGGCAGCCGAAGCCGGCAAGCTCGAAGTCGTCCTGATGGTCGGAGCCGGCAATATTGAACTGCTGGTAGACCCGGTAAAACAAATATTGGATAAAAAAGAATAAATCGTGATCCGTATCGTATCCATAATCGTTGCAACACTGTTGTTCTCTTACATCGTGTTTGTCTCCTTCTTCTTTCGGGAAAGCAGGCAGAAGGAGCTGTGCCGTGAGCTGCAGGTAGTGGTCGTGGACAGCCTCGACAAACATTTTGTGAGCGAGAACGACCTGGTGCATATTCTCAAGAAGGCGGACTTGAACCCGATCAGGAAGCCGATGGACGAGGTCAACACCGACCGGATTGAAAACGAACTGCTGAAAAACGAAATGATTGCCCGCGTCGAAGCCTACAAGACTCCTTCCGGCATGATTAAATTGGAAGTAGAGCAAAAAATCCCTATCTTGCGTGTGATAAGTCCGCGAGGCAACTATTATGTGGATAATTTGGGAAGTACGATGCCTGTCAGCCGCCGTTATGTGGCGCACGTTCCGGTAGTGAGCGGATATGTGGAAAAAGAGCTGGCGGTAACCGACTTATACGAATTTGCATTATTTTTGCAGGAGAATGATTTCTGGAATAGTCAGATAGAACAGATTTACGTTCATCCTGACAACGAGGTGGAGCTGATCCCGCGGGTCGGCAACCACCGCATCGTGCTGGGCTCCTTTGCCGATTTCAAGGAGAAGCTGGACAATCTCCGGCTTTTCTACGAGAAAGCGATCCCGAAGGTGGGATGGGAGAAGTACAGCATTATCAGTTTAAAATATAAGGATCAGATTGTTTGTACTAAAAGATAGAGAATATGGCATACACAGACTTTATAGCGGCCATCGACCTTGGCTCTTCTCACATGGTCGGCATGGTAGGCACGAAAGGCCCGACAGGGACCCTTTCCATCATTGCCTACGAAGTGGAGAACTCCGATACTTGTATACGAAGAGGATGTGTATATAATATAAAAGATGCAGCCGGCAAGATCGTGCGGTTGGTCCGCAAACTGGAAAACAAGTTGGGCGGTTCCCGCATCGGCAAGGTGTATATCGGGGTGGGAGGCCAGTCGCTCCGTTCGGTCAACCATGCTGTGTCGAGAGTGCTCGGCAGCGGTACGGTGACCGAAGAGGTGCTGAAGGAGCTGGACCAGGAATGCCGGCAGTATCGTCCCGATATGCTGGACGTGCTGGATATAGCCGCCCCCGCTTATTATCTCGACAACCAGCCGGAAGCCCATCCGGTAGGTCTGGGATGTTCGCGTATTGAAGCCCGCTATAAGTTGCTCGTCGGCCGTCCGTCTCTCCGCCATGCCGTAACCACGAACATGTCGGAGCAGATCAAGCTCGATGTGGCAGGCACCATTGTCGCGCCGTTGGCGTTGGCCGACCTGATCCTGACGGAACAGGAGAAGTCGAAAGGTTGTGCGCTGGTCGATTTCGGCGCAGGCGTCACCTCTGTCACGATGTACAAGGACGGTAACCTGGCAGGCCTCTATGTGATCCCGTTGGGCAGCCATCTGATCACCCGCGACCTGATGTCCCTGGGTATGCCGGAGAAGGAGGCGGAACGGGTCAAACGCACCTACGGCAACGCTATCTGGGAAAAAGACAACGAACAGCAGATGGTCTCGGTAGACCTGGCCGACGGACAGCATTCAAGCGAGATCAAACTCTCGGATATCAATATGGTGGTGGAAGCCCGCAGCCGTGAGATCATCGAAAACATATATGCCCGACTGGAAGATACGGGCGTGGCGAAAGAACCCGGTTACAGCATCGTGATTGCCGGCAACGGGGCCGCGCTGAAGAATATGCGCGAGGCTCTCAGCGAACGTTTCAAGATGGATGTCCGTTATGCTTCCGTCCGCAAAGACCTGATTGCCGACGGCGAGATGATTGCCAATAATCCCGAATATACGACCGTAGCCGCCCTGTTGCTGAAAGGCATGGAGAACTGCGCCCTCTATATCGCTCCCGAACCGGAGAAACCGAAAGTGGTGGAACCGAAGGCCGAGCCGAAGGTAGAACCCGTAATCGTTGCAGTGGAAGAAAAACCGGAAGAACCGCCTGTCGAAAAGAAGGCGGCGGCTTCGGCTACGACCAAGAACCGCAATTCCGGAACTAAGAAAGAGGATGAAAAGAAGAGAAACAAGAGTTGGGGACTCGGAGATCTCTTTAAAAATGCGGTGGATAAGATGGGAGAGGGCATTGACAAGGCCTTGAAAGATGAGCAATAATCGGTAACAATAAAAGACAGACGACAATGGAAGATAATACATACGATTTCGATATGGCGAAAGCGCCTCAGACAATCATCAAGGTGATCGGCGTCGGTGGCGGTGGCGGTAATGCGGTCAGCAACATGTACCGCGAAGGTATCCGGGATGTGTCTTTCGTATTATGCAATACCGATAACCAGGCGTTGCAGAAATCGGAAGTTCCCGACAAGCTCCTGATCGGACGGAACACGACGAACGGGCTTGGCTCCGGCAACGTCCCTGAAAAGGGAGAAGCCGCGGCGCTTGAAAGCGAAAAGGAAATACACGACATGCTCGACGATGGAACCCGCATGGCCTTCGTCACGGCGGGTATGGGCGGAGGAACCGGTACGGGGGCCGGCCCGGTCGTCGCCAAGATCTCCAAAGATATGGGAATCCTTACCGTCGGTATCGTCACGATCCCCTTCGTCTTTGAAGGACGTCCGAAGATCGTGAAAGCGTTGAAAGGCGTAAGGAAGATGGCGCAGAACGTAGACTCCCTGCTTGTCATCAACAACGAACGGTTGAGGAATTTCGCCGATATGCCGGTTCCGCAGGCCAATCGCAAGGCCGACGAGACATTGACGATTGCCGCCAAGAGCATTGCCGAGATTGTCACGACCAACCTCGAACAGAACGTCGATTTCGCCGATGTCGACACGACGATGCGCAACAGCGGTGTCGCCCTGATCAGTATCGGTTTCGGAGAGGGCGAAGGACGTTTGCACCAGGCCATCAACGAGGCGTTGGAAAACACGCTGGTGAACGATGTCAACAATATTTTCAATGCCCAACGCGTGGCGTTTGTCATCTATTACAGCCATGAAGACGAGCTTCGCATCAGCGAGATGACGGATATACACAACTTCATGTCCCAGTTCAAGACCGAATACGAAGTGAAGTGGGGGCACGGCTATGACGACAGCCTGGGCCACAAGATCAAGATCACGATCCTCGTGACCGGCTTCGGTCTGGAAGACATCCTGTCGCAGAGCGAACAGCAGGAGCTTGCCACCGAAGAGGAAATACGCCTGGCAGCAGAGCGGGAAGAAGCGGCAAGAAAAGCGAGAGAAGAAGAAGACAAATGGGTGAAGCAGTATTACGGCGAGTATATCGACTCGCGGCCGAATACCGAAATCGTTGTTTTTGCCGTCGACGAATTGGACGATGACGCCCTGATCGCTTTCATGGAAGATAAACCGGCCTACAAGCGGACGGCCAAAGACGTCCAGCAGATACGCCGGAAGGGAGAGGAACCGGTACGCACCCAAGGCATGTCGTTCACCACGCCTGCCGCTAACCAGAGCAAGAAGCCTAAATCGGGCGGCACGGTTATTAGTTTTAGGTAATGAATAATGACTAATTGATAATTAATAATGAAAAATTAATGATGAATAGTTGGAGACCCGAAGGTTTCATTATTCATTCTTAATTCTTTAATTTACAAAACTATGGATTTGTTCGAAAGAGTCAGCGAAGACATTAAAAACGCAATGAAGGCGAAAGATAAAGTAGCCCTTGAAACACTGAGAAACGTGAAGAAGTTCTTCCTTGAAGCGAAGACCGCTCCGGGAGCCAACGATACATTGACGGATGCCGATGCATTGAAGATCATGCAGAAGCTCGTCAAACAAGGCAAAGATTCCGCCGCTATCTACGTGCAGCAGGGACGTCAGGATTTGGCCGACGACGAACTGGCACAGGTAGCCGTTATCGAAAAGTACCTGCCCAAACAGATGTCTGCCGAAGAACTGGAAGTCGAGCTGAAAGCAATCATCGCACAGGTCGGGGCCGCCGGTCCGAAAGACATGGGGAAGGTGATGGGCGTTGCCTCCAGGGCATTAGCCGGAAAAGCCGAAGGCCGCATGATCTCAGAAGTCGTTAAAAGACTTCTGAATTGAAAACTGAAAATGGAAAGTTGAAAAATAAAGAAGAGACGCTTTGCTTTTCCATTTTCCATTTTCTCCCTTTTGTCTCCTTATCAATCTAATTTTCAATTCTCAATTTTTAATTGCCCATTATGATTACTTTTGTTTGTTGCCTTATTGCACTCGTCGTTGGCTATTTCGTCTACGGTAAATTCATCGAACGTATTTTCGGCATAGATGCCCAACGGCCGACCCCTGCCTACACGCACCAGGACGGCATGGATTATATCCCGATGCCTACTTGGAAAGTCTTTATGATCCAGTTCTTGAACATCGCCGGACTGGGTCCGATCTTCGGCGCCATTATGGGGGCGAAGTTCGGAACCGCCTCTTTCCTGTGGATCGTGCTGGGAAGTATCTTTGCCGGTTCGGTACACGATTACCTGTCCGGGATGTTGTCCCTGCGCCATAACGGGGAGAGCCTGCCTGAGATCATCGGTCGTTACTTAGGCGTGAACTTCAAGCAGTTCATGCGCGGGTTTACGGTGATCCTGATGGTGCTGGTCGGCTCCGTGTTCGTGGCCGGGCCTGCCGGACTGCTGGCGAAGTTGACGCCGGAGCATCTGGATACTACTTTCTGGATCGTTGTCGTGTTCCTGTATTATATCCTGGCGACCTTGTTGCCGGTCGATAAGATCATCGGTAAGATCTATCCATTGTTTGCTGCCGCTTTGCTGTTTATGGCGATCGGTATCCTGGTGATGTTGTTCGTCAACCATCCGCCGTTGCCGGAGATCACGGACGGGATGCCGAACACCTATCCCGGCCACCTGCCCATCTTCCCGATCATGTTCGTCAGCATTGCCTGCGGTGCCATTTCCGGTTTCCACGCGACACAAAGCCCGTTGATGGCCCGTTGCATCAAGAATGAGAAGTACGGCCGCCCTATCTTCTTCGGCTCCATGATTACGGAAGGCATCGTTGCGCTGATCTGGGCGGCAGCCGCTACCTATTTCTATCATAACAACGGTATGGGCGAAAACAATGCCGCCGTTGTCGTCGACAGCATTACGAAAGAATGGCTCGGTGCGGTAGGCGGCATATTGGCCGTCTTGGGTGTGATCGCCGCCCCGATCACCTCCGGCGATACGGCCTTCCGTTCGGCCCGCCTGATCGTGGCGGACTTCCTGCATCTCGAACAGCGCAGCATCTCCAAGCGGCTCATGATCTGCATCCCCTTGTTCCTGGTGGCTATCGCCCTTTTGCTCTACAGCCAGAAAGACAAGGACGGCTTCGATATGATCTGGCGTTATTTCGCCTGGAGCAACCAGACGCTCGCCGTGTTTACCTTATGGGCGTTGACCGTCTACCTGGTGATCTCGAAGAAGCCCTATGTCGTTACGCTGATCCCGGCCCTGTTCATGACAGCCGTCTGCTCGACATACATCTTTGTCGCTCCCGAAGGCTTAGGCATGGAAACCGGCATTTCACAGATTATCGGCATTGCCTTGACAATCGTCGTTTTTGTCTTCTTCCTGATTTGGAAAAAGAAGACCGGCAAGATATAATACAGCGGAACCGATCTTCTCCGGTCCCCAGGGATGGCCGATGCTGCCTGTCATATAGGTGTCGGTATCGGCCATCCCAAGAGAAAGCGGAGCTTTCTATGAAAGGCCTAAGCGGACGGTCGTCAAGCGGAGGGCAAAGGTGAAGCGGCCGGAGCCTGCGCTGTTTGAGCGAAGCGAGTTTCGCAGGCGACAGCGGAACCTTTGCCCGGAGTAGACCGGACGGTTAAGCCTTGATTTTTTGGTTACTTTTGGATCAAGCCAAAAGTAACATGCCAACCATTATTTACCAGAAATCGAAGAAAAAATATCAGAACTGTAAACCGAGGCCCGGTGGTTGTCCCTTATCTTTATCCACAGAAAACATATAAAAGGATAACCACCATGAAAAAACTGATCAGTTTAGTAAGCCTCTTTTGCCTGTCGGCCCTTTTACCTTTGTCTGTCATGGGGGAACCCATCGATCGGGAGGCCGTTGTCAAGCGCCATCGCGTGTGTACGACCGGGACGCTCCTGAAAAGCCCGGCACAAGTAGGGAACGGCAAGTTCGCCTTCGGGATGGATATAACCGGATTGCAGACCTTCGTCCCCTTCAACACCCTGTCCGACTGGAGTTGGCACAGTTTCCCCCTTCCCGCAGGGATGAAAGCCGAAGATTACCGTCCGGTCGTCGTCGAGACACACGGCAAAAAGATCGCCTACGAACTCCGCGACCCCGACCAGCCCGAACTGTCCGAGTGGCTGACCAAGAACCCCCACCGCTATAACCTGGGCCGTATCGGTTTCCGCCTGCTGCGCGAAGACGGTACGGAAGCGCAGGAGATCGACCTCGGCAACGCCCGTCAGGAGATCGACCTGTGGACAGGCGTCGTCCATAGCCGTTTCGAACTGAACCGCAAGGAGGTGAAAGTCCGCACCGTCTGCCATCCCGATAAAGACATGATCGGGGTCAGCATCGAGTCAGAACTGCTGAACGACGGCAATATGAGCATCTGCCTCGACTTCCCCTATCCCGACGGACGCTATTTCAAGCATTATGTAGGACGCTACGACACGATCTCCGGCCATACCTCCACCATCGAGAAGTCGGCCCCGAACTCGGTCCGTATCGCCCGCACGATGGACGACACGCACTACTACGCCACCCTCGACTGGACCGGCCCCGCCACTTTCCGCCGCGAATCCGAAAAGCCGCATACCTTCCTCCTTCAACCCCGGCATACCTCCACCTTTTCCTTTACCTGCTGTTTTTCTCAGGAACCGGTCGCAAACGTGACAGAACCGGTTGCCTCAATTGAACAGAAGAGCGCCACAGCCTGGGAGAAATACTGGCGTTCGGGAGCCGCCATCGACCTCTCCGGCAGCAAAGACCCCCGCTGGCTGGAACTGGAACGCCGCATCGTCCTCTCGCAGTACCTGATGCGTGCGAACGAAAGCGGCCTGTTCCCGCCCCAGGAATCCGGACTGGTGAACAACGGCTGGTACGGACGTTTCCATTTCGAGATGATCTGGTGGCACGGCGTGCACTACGGCCTGTGGAACCGGATGGAATGTTTCGACCGCTACCTGAACGTCTATAAGGACTTTATGCCGCAAGCCCTCGAACGCGCCAAGAGCGAAGGCCGCATCGGTGCGCGTTGGCCGAAGTGCACCGGGAACTTCAACCGCGAATGGCCCGGCAGCGCCCATGCCTACCTGATCTGGCACGAACCCCATCCGGTCTACTTCGCCGAGATGCAATACCGCCGGAAACCTGCTCCCGAAACATTGGAGAAATGGAAAGACATCGTGCTGAACACGGCCGATTATATGGCGGACTACCTTTTCTACGACAAAAAGGCGAAACGATATGTCCTGGGTCCCCCTGTCGTCGTCGTTTCCGAGAATACGGACCCGTTGCAGACCATCAACCCGATTTTCGAGTTAGGCTATTTCCGCTACGGCCTGCGTACGGCGTTGGCGTGGGCGGACCGCCTGGGCCTGCCGGAAAAAAGGACGAAGAAATGGAAGGAAGTGCTCTCGAAGATGGCTCCCCTTCCCGTTGCCGGCGGCGTCTACACCACCTACGAAGGCATCCCCGACATGTGGACGAAATATACCTACGAGCATCCGGCCCTGACCGGCGTCTATGGCATGTTGCCCGGTGACGGGGTAGACCTCGCGACCTTCAAGCGCACGTTGGAGAAAGTCAGCAAGGAGTGGCAGTTCGACCGCATCTGGGGCTGGGACTTCCCGATGTTGGCGATGGCCGCCGCCCGGACGGGGCAGCCTGCGTTGGCTGTCGACATGCTGATGCACCCCTCCGCCGGATTCCAGTTCGACGAACACGGCCTGGCGACAGGCGGACCCTTCCCCTATTTCCCCTCCAACGGAGCCTTGCTGACGGCGGTCGCCATGATGTGCGGCGGCTGGGACGGCTCGGAGGGAGAGGCCCCCGGTTTCCCGAAAGACGGAAGCTGGACAGTCCGCTACGAAGGCTTCGTCCCGATGCAGTGACAACACCTTTATTACCCTTTTTTATGCAAGCTGGCGAATGATTTCATTCGTCAGCTTTTTTTCTGTTTATATGTATATATAAACAGCTTGTAATTCATTGAATTATTTTCGAAAATAATCCGATAAAAGAGAACAATGTATTAAATAAATGATTATATTTGTGAAGTGATAGAAACAAAGAAGACTAAAAAGTTATGAATGACAAAAAAATAGAGCTTATGTCGGTAAAAGGCGCAATGGGTGTCACCGAGTTCGCACTCCTTTATTTCCCGGATTGTGCACCCGAAATCGCTTACAAAAGAATGTGGGTATGGATTCATACGTCACGCGGTTTAAAGGAAAAACTGGCGGCTGCCGGATGGGTCAAATTCCAGAAGCTCTATACGCCGAAACAGGTCGCCTGCCTGGTCGACCATTTGGGAGAACCTTGAAACAATACAAACCGAAGATATTGAAAAAGCCATATGCCCACGTAGCAAGCACGAATGCGGGAAGGCCCTTTTGATACCTTTACCTAACAACAAAAATATGACAAACACTGAAAATGTCGAAGGAACCTACTTCGGCTCTGTTTCAGAAACAGAAAACATGCGTTTAATGACCTTGGACCGGTACATCGACGAGGTGAAGAGTGATAAACATGCAAGACAGATCGCCTACCTGCGCGGCCTTGCCAAAGCCGGCAAGACGGAAGAAGCCAAAGCATACAAGAAGAAGCTGCCCCTCTATGTGGCAGGCGGCGTGATGGAAGGAGGCCGCAAACTCGAAAACATGGTGCGCTACAGCGGCTGCATCGTCATCGATATAGACGACTCGCCCATCCCGCCGGAAGAATTGCTCCGAAGCGCTTATGAACTCCCGTATGTGAAAGCCGGACACGTCAGCCCCTCCGGCACAGGGGGCAAGCTCTTCATTCTGGTCGACTGCGAATTGGAATACCATAAACCCGCCTTTGAGATCGTCTGCCGCCGCGTGGAAGCGGATATTCCGGGTGTAACGGTCGATATCACCGGTAAAGACCCCAACCGCGCCTGCTTCTTCAGCAGCGACCCCGGCGCGTTCTACAAGAAAGATGCGGAAGTGTTGCGCGTTCCTGTTTGCGATCCTTCCCTCCGGGCCCATGCCGCCTGGCCGGTACAGGCAGCCGGCGGCCGGCATTCGCTCTCGAACTACATCGACAAGTATGAGCAGGACAATCCTTTCGTCTCCGGTTCGCGTCATTCGTACGTGGTGAAGCTGGCTTCCGTCTTGAACAACGCCGGTTTCCCGCAGGGCGAGGTGGCATCGGAATGCCTCCGCCGTTACCCGCGTCCCGATTTTACATCTGTCGAAATAGAGAAGACCGTGGCGGACATTTATCGCCGTTACGGCTCCTCGCACGGGAGCAACCCCTATCGCCCGAAAGAGGCGCCTGCGAGTGGGAAAGTTGTAAAAACTACCGAATTTACCCCCGCTTGTCCTGTTGGTGCGCCTGCTGCCGGAACGGATGTCGAATCGGCTGATATCGAGATCGATAATGCCCTTTTGCCCTACTTCGACGAGTCTGTTTACGAACAACTTCCGCCCCTTCTCGCGGACGTCTTGAAACGTGCCGAGTGCCGTACCGAGAAGGACATACTCCTTGTCTCCGCCCTGACGCTTTTGAGCAGCGTGATGCCGGGCGTCAAAGGCTCCTTGAAAGAATGCACCTACAGTCCGCCTTTCTATACCATCGTGACGGGCAGTTCGGCCAGCGGCAAAGGCTGCATGGCTCCCCTGCAAAAGCTGGTCGATCCCTGGCAGAGATATGTCTTTGACAACTCGCGCCATTATGTCAAGGAATATGAAGAAAAGAAGGAGGAATACGAAAACTACCGGATGTCCAAGCGCAACAGCCGTTCCGCCCGCCCTTCCGGACCGGCTCCCGAAAAGCCGGTGGTCGTGAAGCAAAAGAACCTGTGCGTGCCGGGCTATGTCACCCAGGCCCGTCTGGTCGAACTGCTTCAGGACAACGCTCCCTACACCTCCTGCATGTTCGAGACGGAGATGGAGACGGTCGCCTACATGATGTCGCAAGATTTCGGCAATTACGGGAATGTCCTCAACAAGGCGGCGCACCACGAGCCGGTCGGCAGTTCGTCCAAGATGAACGGTTCGTTCCTGGCCAAGCGTCCCGAACTGGCGCTGCTGTGGAGCGGTACGCCCGCCATATTGCCCCGCCTGATCCCTTCGACCGAAAACGGACTGTTCAGCCGCATGTTGATGTACAAGATCGCCGGGAGCGGCAAATACCGTCCGCTGACCTCGTCGGACGATACGCCGGCTGCCGCCGAATATATGGACGATATCGGTCAGCGTGTACTGAATATCGGTATCTTCCTGGACGGTTCGCCGACGTGGGTGAAGTTCAGCGAGGCACAGCGCAAACGGCTGGACCGCTTTTTCGAAAGTGAATTCAACAATGTCCGTTCTTTCGGCAACGAGGATCTCGAATCGACCGTCCTGCGTTACCGCCTGGCTATCTTCCGCATTGCGATGGTCCTGACCGGCCTGCGTAAGGGGGAGAGTGCCGATCCCGAACGTACGTGGACGATCCGCGAGGATGATTTCAACACTGCTTTCCATGTCGGGACCACCTGCCTGCAACATGCCTATGTGGTGGCCACTTCGCTCAAGCCTGCCTCCGAAGAAGTGCATTTCAAGTTCCCGCACTACCAGCGCAACTTGTTCGCTTCACAGCCGGAAACTTTCAAGCGTGCCGAGATCCTCGTCGAGGCTTCTGTCCGTGGAATCACCGCGTCGAATGTCGATAAATTTCTTCGTAAAGCAGAGAAAAATGGCTTAATCGATTCATTAGGAAGAGGTTACTACCGGAAAACGAAGGCCGGCAAGCAGGTGGTAGCCGTGTAGTGGAGCGGGGGCAATTTGGGTAGTTTTGGCAGCTTTTTCAGGCAAAATCCGGCAAAACTAAAAAATTGAACGAATAGGCATCGGATGAAAAACGAATAAGCACCCCCTTGAAAAGCAGTAGGCATCGAGGTATTCCCCGGAAATCACCGATTTTTGAACCGAAAGGGGGTTGATCGTTTTTAAGACTTGGTGTTTTGTAAATAAATGATTGGGAATCAGATGGTTGATGGGTGGAGAAATGACTAAAAAAAACGATCGTTTATATTTGTCATTTTTACGAGACAAAAATACGCATTCCTTTTTAAACGACAACTCTTTTCTGTAAAAAAATTCGTGTCCCTATATCCTTTCTTATCAATTAGATAGCAATTTGAGTACAAAAAACCGCCTTTCCGATACGAACTCCAAAGATAAGCAGAAAAAATGACTAAAAAAAAGGATCGTTTTTGCTATCAAAATACAAATGTTAACACGTGTACATTATATATGCGTGTACATATGATAGTAAGAAGGAAGTAAGAACTGATATTTCAATTAACTGTATTATTAATATTAAAATTTAGATTATGAACAAGAGATTTTCTACTCTCGTTGCTGCGTTCGCAGCAATTGCTACTGTCTCTTATGCACAGATTGGTGACAAGTATGTGCATTTGAAGAGCAGTTCTAATTACCTGACTTGGGATAAGGCTTCTTTGGCAGACTCTGTGGCACTTGGTAGTCAAGGTTCTACTAAGGCGGATATGGATTCTGCTTTGTGGAAAGCCAATTTGGTTCGCGTCAATATGCCGGGTAATGACTCTATCTACACATTGACGAACAAAGCTACTCAGAAACAGCTTTCTTTCTCTGCTAAATTGAATGGCGCAGAAAAATTCGGTACAGCTATTGCTGCCGGTATTAGCGAATTCAAAATCAAGTACAACGGAACGACGGGTTATAACATCATCGGTACGACTACTGATGGCAAGTTGGTTGAGATGTCTGGAACTTCCGGCTCATTGGTGGTTGATGGTAAGACAGACAAAGCCGGTACAGGTGGTACAGCAGCCGTATTCACAGTAGAAGCTGCTAAAGCTGATTATGACGTAACTAAAGCAGACCTTGCTCCGGTTCTTCCTTCATTCAAATTTGACTTTGCCGGTCGTGACGGTGGTCTTTTCACTGCTAATGAATTGATTCCGGTTCCTGTAACTGTCAGTGGGGCTACAAAATTCCGCTTCCAGGTAGTTGGCCAGGAAAACAGCACGAAGGGGACAAAGGCTCCGCAGTATATTACGATTGATACCGTAATGGTGGGTACTGCCGCTTCTGTAAAAGCTGCTTCTTTCCAGTTGGATACGACTATCACTGCTGCATCATCTGCTTACAAGGGCGCTTTGAACGAAGGTCTGCAGACATTTACTTTGAAAATGGACTTGGGTAACGATTCAATCGTTATGACAACTGATTCTATTGTTCGCTTCAATACTGCTGGTGAATTTGAAGTGGCAGATCATGGTGCAGGTACAGGTGTTACTTATCTGGTAGGTTACAAGAGCTTCGATGGTGGTGCTAAGTTGGTTGTTGACTCTATCCAGATCAATGCTCCGCTTATCACAATCTCTAAAGGTACTCCGGTTAAATTGGCTGGTGGAACAGGTGTTTACTCTTTGCAGTTGAAAGCTAAAGGCGGCAATATCAAAGCTGATTATAATGATAAGTATTTAACAGGAACAGCTGATGTTTATGCCGAAGCTGCTTCTGCATATGTGCCTTCTACTCAGTTCTATGTTGTAGAAAACGAAGATGGAACTTATTCGGCTCAGGCTCGTGATATTGCTTCCGCAACTGTTCCTTCTGGTGTTACTGCAGGTTCTAATGGTGAAAGTTTGGCTATCGTTGCTCCGGAGAAACCGTTTACAGACAAGCCTTTGTATGCAGTAGATGCAGCCAAGAGCATTTATACTACTGTAGGTGGTGATACTTTGGTATTCACAAAGTTGGATGTAGACATGGCTAACAAGTACATCGGTTACAAATATTATACTAAAGAAGAAATGGGTTACGGTGCTGTTAAGTTCAACTTGGCTTCTAAGGCTGCTGATGATATCTACTTGACTTTGGTTCAGGATTCTGTAATCGCCGGTGCTAAAGGTATTGACAATGCTATTGAACTGCGTTTGATGGAAGGTGCTGATTTGGTTGCTGTTGGTGATACTGTTTATTATGGTGCTCGTGCTTTAGGTGATACTTTGGTTCGTGTTGCTTATGCGATGGAAAAGGCTTACAATGCTGAAGGACAGTTCGCATATGAAAATACTGTAGTGAAATTGTCTGATCCGTCTAACGGTTCTCTTGCTGCTGCAAATAAACGTTTCTTCTTTGTAGAAAACCCTGCCGGAGGTTCTTATAAGGTTATTGCTGCCAATGAAGCTGTTTCCTCTTCTGCTACTGCTGCAAATCTTGTTAATGCAAACATGGTTACAATGAACATTTCTAACCTTACAGTTGCTTACACTGCTCCGACTGCAAGTGTTGAAACTTACTTCAACATCGAAGGCGCTGAAGCTCCTGTTTATGCTAAGGTTGATGCAGGTCATTACAATGTAATCGATGGCTCAGAAATGCTGACTGCTTCTGCCGGTATCGCTAAGCTGTTGCGCGTTGGTGACGAACTGAAAGCTGCTGCTGCTGATTCTGACTTCTCTCTGTATGTTGACTCTGCTTATGTAAATCGTGGCGAAGATAATACGAAATATGGTTACTATATCTACAAAGGCGCAGAAGTTAAGAACGACACGATCGTTGGTAACGTTTTGGCTGCTAAGGGTAACTTCGTTGCAAACAATGCTACAGGCGACAGCGCAATCTTCCGTGCTGTAACGGTTGTTGCTGATACGATTGCTTATACTGGCGATCTTGATAAAGATGGCAAGCAGAACAAATATAAAGTAAGAGATGCTAAGAATACTTCTCTTGTTGGCTTCAAAGTTGTTGACGGTGAAGGTTACGAAATCGTAGCTTTGAATACAAACAAGAGTCTGGCTGTAGTTAACGGTACAGTTATCTTCTCTAACACTGTTGCTCCTCAGGTATTCACTTTGGGTACTGCTGAAGCTCCTACTGCAAACGAAGGCGTTGAAGTATCCGAAGTAACTGTTATCGCCGGCGAAGGCCAGGTAACGATCGCTGGTGCTGCCGGCAAGAAAGTTGTTGTAAGCAACATCTTAGGCCAGACAGTAGCCAGCACGGTTCTCTCTTCCGACAACGCTGTCATTGCTGCTCCTCAAGGTGTAGTCGTAGTAGCTGTTGAAGGCGAAGAAGCTGTTAAAGCTATCGTTAAGTAATTGACGATACAGATAAATTGATAAAAGTATTTCAGTTTCCCCTCCCACGAGGGGAAACTGAATGAAATAATAATCAAATAATTCTAAGATTCATCGTGCGGCATTCCCGGAACATCAGCTTTTAGAGCCCTCTTCCGAATCGGCCAACTACCCCGCGAGGGCGAACAAGCGGTGAATATTAATACTAAAGTAATGAAATTAAAAAAAAGTTCATCTGCTCTCCCTCTGTGAAGACCGGTAGCAGATACAAAACAATCCCCTGCAGTCATTCGATCGCAGGGGATTCGTTGTTTTTTTTAGAAACAGGAAAGATAATGGGCGAATGATCCATTCTGTATGGAATATTTGCCTATATTTGTCCGCGAAGTATCAATAGTTCAACTAAAACATGTAGATAATAACTGAAAAGTACTCCACTAAAATAATTGAAAAGTATCCCACCCGTTGGATAGAACTTTAGGGCTATCGCATATAAAAGTCTGAGTTTTATCTACACTAATTAACATTATAAATT